>CANQTO010000012.1 GCA_947626785.1 uncultured Oscillospiraceae bacterium | reverse complement strand
CGGGTGTCCAAAAGAGGCATATCCAACACCACAATGTCAACGCCTTTTTCTTTCGTAAGTATTCGCCACTGGTTTTGAATTTCCTCGTAATTCCTGCCCAGCCGGTCGATGCTCAAAATATACAGCAGATCGCCCGTTTTCAGTTTCCGTACCAGCTTTTTATACTGCGGCCTGTCAAAGTCCTTGCCGGATTGCTTATCCATGAATATACGGCTTTCGGGTACATTCTTTTCCCGCAAGGCCACAAGCTGCCGCTCCTCGTTCTGATCCGCGCTGGATACACGCACATAACCGTAAATGCTTTCTGCCATGCGATCACCTCCGTATTTGTTATTTCATCTGTCCCACCTCACCCTGTCTGTATTTTACTGCGGGAAAATCGGCGCAACAAAAAACGCCCCGGCGATCTCTCGTCAGAGCGTCCCTGTCCGCGCAATAAAAAATATGTTTCACGGTGAAACACATTTCCGCATGGGGTCTTAGGGGGCTCTGCCCCCTAACAAGGGGCGTTTGTGTTTAACAAATGCCATACTTGCGGGAACAAGCGCCGCACAGCGGCGCTTGCAACAAAGAGGTACGTTTGGATTTAATGTGTTTCACCGTGAAACACATTTCTCCGTTTTCTGCGCTGCCTGGGAATTATGATATGTTGAGTCAGATGCAGGCCGCAGCGGTCAGATATTGGAGGATTTGGGCTGTGCGCTAAAAAATGTGTTTCAGCGTGAAACACATTTCAGCCAAAATCATGCCGCACAGCGGCGGCGTAATAAGGACCCACCGTCAAGGGCGCGTTATACAGCGCCGTCAACAGATAGGCCCTTATATTTCGGATCTTGCTGGCGGTTTCCTTGAGCATATCGATCACATAGGCTACATGGTCAAAAGCCAGTTTTCTGAATCGCTCCTTTACCTTTTGGGCGGGCATCGCCTCGCCGCCGATCTTGATGGTTTCAGCCCGGCTGGACAGGGTATCGCAGATAAGCCCCACAATGGCATCCGGGTCGTCATTGGGGTAACTCTCGGCCAAAAGCGGATAATCTATCTGCTCTTTCACTTTGTCCTCTATCCATCCATCCGCCTCCGGGGGATAGATAGATGGATCAAGATAACTCTTTTCAGTTTTGTTTTTATAATTATTACTTGCGGCTTTTTCCCGGAAGTCTGCGTTTCTCATTTCCGGAAGTCCAGACTTCTCATTTTGGGCGCTGCGGGTTTCACTCCCGGAGAAGTCTTGACTTCTTTCTTCTGTATGGCCGGTGGGAGTTTGTTCCTGCTGGGGATCGTCAAACTGCTTTACATAGATGCGGGCGGGCTTGCCCTGGCCCTGTTTCCGGCGCTCGATCAGGCCGAAGCCTCTGCGTTCTTCCAATTCTGCCAACACTCTGCAAGCCTTGGTATGGGAACAAGCCAGGTCTTGCATGATCTCGTCCAGCGGGTAATAGATAAACACGCGGCCATCCTCATCTCGCCAGCCGTTTTTGGCAGACAGGCCCACGCGGTCCAGCATCAGGCAGTACAGCACCCTCGTGTGCATGGACAGGCCGGGGCATGATTCGCCTTTTAAGATTGACCGGGGGACACGACAAAACGAAAAGTTCTCTGACTGAGGATCAAAATATTTCTTGTTTTTCATAAACTGTTCTCCATTCAAAATTTTGCAGAATGTGTCCGGGGAAAAACTTAGGGTCCGGCGCCGCCTCCCCGCTGGGGACCGCCTTTTGCCGTGGTGTTCATTTGGTCGGAGCAGTAGGGGCAGTCCTTATACCGGCAGGGCTGATCCTTGTTCCGGGGCCGGTGGAACCGGCAGTTCCGGCACTCCTGGAGCGGCCCATTCGCGCCGCTGTCATAGCGGTCGCCGGGCTTTTCCCGCATAAGGCTCTCAAAGGCCCGGTGGCCGCCATCTGTGAAAAACATAGCTGTTCCTCCTTTCCGTTAAGTTTTGGGCTATACGAAAAAATGTGTTTCAGCATGAAACACATTTCCCGCCGTGGGCAACAAAAAAGGGCCGTTCAAAAACTTGGCAAGTTCAGAACGACCCTTTATGTTGCGAACCGGTTGACAGGCAAGCGGTTCGCACCCCCAAAAATCAATATATAAATGAAGGGACACCGTTTTCAGTGTCCCTATTCAATCAAGAACATACAACATTCTCCGCTTTTTTCCTTTCTTTTTGACCTTTTTTCATCATTTTTTGCCTTTCTTTTAGTCCGTTATAACTGTTCCGGTTGGTAGAGCGTTCGGTTCGCATCCGAGAGGTCGAGAGTTCGAGTCTCTTCAGGTCCACCAGGTGAAGCCCCCAATGCGAAAGCATCGGGGGCTTCACCGTGAAATCCGTCCTTCGGACGGGTGAAATCCCGCTGACGCGGGGTGAAATCGCTTCGCGGTGAAATCCTGCTTCGCAGGATGAGGAGACGGATCTCATTTCACCGGTGCAAAGCGCCGATTTCACCAAGGGCATCAGCCCTTGATTTCACCGTGCCAAAGGCACGATTTCACTGGAACCGGCACCATTGCCCACCGCCCCTGGAAATTCGTTTTTTGGGTCTCCTTTTGTGTTTCACTGTAAATATATTTAAACGTTCCGCATCTAAACCTATTCTTTGATAAAAATGAAAGAAAGACTACAAGCTGGCGATCAAGCGGGGTTTGAACATAAAAAGCGAATAAAACGAGAAGAAGGGCGGCCGCATGGCCGCCCTTTGCCACGGTATCTTGCAGCAGGAACGGCGGGAACAGGCCCCGCGTAGGGCACGGTAAAATGGCAAACCGGCGGACAGAGTAACTGCCCGCCGGTTTTACATCATAGGCATTTCATCGGAACCACAAACTGGAATTTGTCAACTGAATAGATTTGCTGATATCCGAATCACAGCTTCTTTTCAAATACATATTTTTGGGGCGTCATTCCCATTGCCTGATACATGGCGATGGCTCCCTTGTTGAAGGCCCAGGTGTGCAGATCCAGACGGATCGCTCCCTGCTCTTTTGCCCAAGTCTCCACCACGGCAAAGAGTTTTGCCGCAATTCCCCTTCGGCGGCAGGCGGGCAGAACATAAATGTTATCCAGGCAAACTGTCTTTGCATCCTTTACCATACCGCTTTCTTCCCATAGTGTCGCCTCAACAAAACCCACGAGCTGCTCATCCTCAAAGGCCCCCAGTTCTAACCCGCCGGGGTAGGCCAAATTATGAATGAAAGCATCCTTGGGATACATTTCATCTTTATTCCGATGTATAAAGCAGTCTGGCCGTGCTTGTACATGAAGCTCGTCCAATTCCTGATACAGTTCCATGAATTTATCATAATCAGATTCCGCCAGTTTTCTGATTTCCATATATTCTAACTCCTTCGGCAAAGATTTGTCAGTCTGTACCAGCAAAAATGATACCATATCCATTAACGAAAAACAATCCGCATTTAGCCCGTTCCGCCTATCAAGACGGTCAAGGGCCGGGCCATATTTTGGATTCTTTATCTTTCCCCTTTTTCTTTTGGAAATGATGGCCTGTCAGAAAAGTCAAAACCTCCGGCTTAGCCGGAGGCCTTGACTATATCAATTTGGCGTCGGGCGGTCTTTATTCCGTCACGGCCCAGACCCGGACGGGAAGGCCCGTGGCCCCCACGATGTTCGGGCAGGCGGCCACCAGCACCGCCCCGGCGGGAGGTACCTGATCCAGATTGCACAGCACCTCGATCTGGAGCTTGCCCTTGCCCAGCACATACCGTTCGCAGACCAGATCCCCCGCGGCGGCGGCCACGGCGGCGGCGTCGGTATCCAGGGCCTCGTGGCCGTTGGCGGCGGCATTGCGCACTTCATAGATATACTTCAGCGCCTCCAGGGACCAGCCGGGGAAGTTCTCGCTGCCGTCGGGGGCGGAGCCGGAGAGGGCGGCCATGTCTGGCCAGCGGCTGGACCAGCCGGTGTACAGCGCCACAAAAGCCCCGTCGGGGATGGGGCCGTATTGGGCCTCATAGGCCTTGATATCCTCCACCGTCACGGCGTAGCGGGGATCCTCCGCCACCTGGGCGGTCACGTCAACGACGCACAGGGGGAAGACCATGTCCTTCACCCCGTAAGCCTCGGACAGCGCCCCGCCCTTGATAAAGTGGCCGGGGAAGTCCATGTGGGTGCCGAACTGACCGGGAAACTGAAAGGTCTGGATCAGGCAGTCCAGCATGGGATTGCCCCAGTCGTAGACGGTTTTACCCAGTT
The DNA here is from genome assembly GCA_947626785.1 of uncultured Oscillospiraceae bacterium. GTDB lineage: Bacteria > Bacillota > Clostridia > Oscillospirales > Oscillospiraceae > Limivicinus. The sequence goes on along the minus strand of CANQTO010000012.1, from coordinate 58,850 downwards.
CCACAGAGCCGTCAGGGATGCCGCTCCAATAGGGGCTGTCATTGGTCAGTGGGTGGGACAGCTCGATCCACCGCAGCTTCTTTGCCTTTTCCAAGGCGTTCCAGAGAGAATACATATAAATGCCTCCTTTACCGCTTTACCATAGCAATATTCTATTAGCCTGTCAAGCCCCGCCAGGAGCCAATGTCCCGGCAAACTGAAGGTCACTGCCCTCTGCTGTGAGCTTCACTCATACAGATCTGTCCTTCGGAGGGAGGTATATGGCCGCTGGTCACGCTTTATGGCAGCTCCGTCGAGATCCACCTCCGCCAGTATCAACTCTTCCTGATCCCCCGCCAGTGCGATCGTCTCCCCGTCAAATCCTGCAACAAGGGATTCGCCGGAGAACGCCATGTTTCCTTCCGCTCCAACTCTGTTGCACATCGCTATGTTGACGCTGTTCTGAAATGCCTGGACCTTCACTTCCCATTGGAACAGCTCAGAGGGCTCCGCCTTCGTGTTTGCCGTTGGGATGATGATCAGCTCCGCGCCGCGCAGAGCTTCCGTGCGGATGCTCTCGGGGTAATGCCGGTCAAAGCACACGACGATCCCGATCATTCCGAGCTTTGTATCAAAAACGGCAAAGCCCTCTTCCGAAGGCGTATAATAGCTCTTCTCATAGAACATTTCGCATTGAGCGATATGGACCATTTTCTGTCTTCCGACGATCTCTCCCTGGTCGTCGATCAAAAAGCTCATATCGTATCTCTGTCCGTTTTCCTCGATATAAAAATTGGGAGAAGCAAATATATGCCCGTCACGGCAGGCTTTGCGTATCCCCTTCACATAGCCGCCGTCCTCCGTCGTGACATATCCGCTCACATCACAGTCCGGGAATTGGGGAAAGAAGGGAGAGAGCTGGATCTCCGGAAAGCAGATCAGATCCGCTTTCCTTTCCGCGGCCTCATGAAGCAGCCGCAGCGACTTTTGAAAATTCTTTTCGATATCCCTATCCATCTGCATCTGCGCAAGGGCGATCTTCACTCCCGGTCCCTCCTGTTCAACACATTACTTTTTTCTCATGCGCCGCATCCATGCCGAACTTCTTATCCTTCCCGCACCGTGAAGCGATCGCACAGGAAATATATATTCATACTATGTTTATTGGTAATATTATCATGCAAATTGGTGTTTGTCAACTGGGGCAAGCTGACAAAATAAGCAATTGACGTGTGGCAAAAGCGTGATATAATATCAACATACTATGAAAATAGGTACAGTGAGAGCTGCATGAGCCTGATAAAATAATGTAGGAAAGAAGGAGTAAGAGACTATGAGACCGATCCTTATCAAAGATACCACCCGCGAGGAGCGGGAGCGCATCGTCGCCAGCTCCCTGGCTGTCTGCGGCGGCGCCTGTGATTTTTGCAACGGCTGCGACAACCTGGGCGGCGGGCGGATCGAAGAGCTCTACCGCCCCTATATCGAGGGCGAGAAGGAGATCGCGGAGATCAATGAGGCGTATCGCGCCGGTTTTGTCCACGGGTAAAACTTTCTACCTAAAGATCGTCCAGGGGTAGCAAAACAGCCTTTACGACCAGGACCGGGAGATCCGTTTTCGGGTCTCCATTTTTGTTTCACATGGTGAAACGCATTTCCTGGCCTGAGCGCAAAACGGCTCTGGAAGTGAACAACATGAAATTGCTAAAACCGGAGGCTTATGGTACAATGCCGGTGTTGGATAAATAGCCGAGTGACAGTTCGGGACTTGAAAGAGAAAAAACACCATGCTTTTTATCAAGAACTTAGAAACGCCAAGATTGACGATCCGTTCTTGGCAGAAGTCCGATAAAGACTTTACGCTGTCTCTATGGGGAGACAAAGAAAACGGAAAGTATATGAGCGACCCTATCCGTGAGAACATGGACGAAGCGTATCTCCAATGTGTCGACGAGATGGAAGACGACCCCGAGGGATATTATCTGGTCGCCGAATGGAAAGAGGATCATACACCTGTCGGTACCTGCTGCATATTCCCTGAAAACGGGAATTATGATATCGGGTACTGCATCTCAAAAGACCATTGGAAAGAAGGCCTCGGAACCGAAGTGGTCGATGCACTCATTCGCTGGGTCAAGGCGGAAGGCGGCAAGTCCATCACGGGAGAGGTGGCAGATATCAATCTCGCGTCAGTCGCGCTTCTTCGCAAATTTGGGTTTTCAGAGGACAGAAAAACGCGCTACAAAAAATGGGGGGAAGAGACCTATTTTGACGCCCATTATTATAAGCTGAGTTTAGAGTGAGCGTTCTATTCTGCACGACCAAATCTTTAATTTGGGCATTGCAATTTTCGCGAAAAAGTTGGATAATAGAGCAACAAACTTTGAGGCGGCCGTGAACGTGCAGCTTTGGGGGGAAACGATGGAACAGAGCGGGAAAATGAAATTAGAGGACATCATGTCCGGGATCCCCGGCGGGTTTTTCATTTACCATGCGGACGGGAATGAGGAGCTCATCTACGCCAATAACGAGGTCCTCTATCTCTACAAATGCGAGACGATGGAGCAGTTCCGCCAGCTGACCGGGAACAGCTTCCGGGGCATGGTGCACCCGGACGACCTGGGCGAGGTGGAGCAGAGCATCGAGGACCAGATCATCAAGAGCCAGCGGAACCTGGACTATGTGGAGTACCGGATCATCTGCCGGGACGGCGAAGTGCGCTGGGTAGAGGACTTCGGCCATTTTGTCAAGAGCGACGAGTACGGCGGCGTCTTTTACGTGTTCATCAGCGATGTGACGGATAAGAAGATCCACCACGCCAAGCGGGAGAACGACCTGCTCAGCGAACTGCGGGACCAGGAGCTGCTGCGCACGGCCCTGCAGAGCACCGCCTACTCCTACCGGGAAGTGTACATGCTGGACCTGGTGGACAACTACTACCGCATGATCTATCCGGACAACCACGATGTCACCGCCCGGGGAGACTACCGGGCAGTCCTGCCCAAGCGGGTGGTGTCGGTCCGGACCTTGGAGGGGGGCCAGGAAGAGGTCCTGAAGAGCCTCCAGCCGGAGGAGCTCCAGAAGACTCTGACCGGCCGGAACGTGGCGGAATACCGTTATATCCGGCACATGCCCGGCGGCGGGGAGGAGTGGTGCCTGGTCACCTTTACCGTCAACGAGCGGCAGAACGGGGTCCCGGTGTCCCTGGTCGTGGGCGTGCGCAGCATCGAGCACATCGTGCGCGACGAGGAGCGGCAGAACGCCATACTCAAGGACGCGCTGCTCCAGGCCCGCCAGGCCAACGAGGCCAAGAACATGTTCCTGGCCAACATGTCCCACGATATCCGTACGCCTATGAACGCCATCGTGGGCTTCTCCGGCCTGCTGGAGCGGGAGGCCCAGGATCCGGAGAAGGTGCGCCAGTACGCCCGGAAGATCAGCGCCTCCAGCCGCCATCTGCTGGGCCTCATAAACGACGTGCTGGACATGAGCCGCATCGAGAGCGGGAACATGGCCCTGAATCTGGCCTGTCTGGATCTGCGGGAGCTTCTGGAACAGCTCAACTCCATCATTCTCCCCCAGGCCCGGAAGAAGGGCCAGCACTTTGAGATCCGCTCCGAGGGCAAGGTCCCGGACCGGATCCTGGGCGACGAGCTGCGGCTGGAACAGGTGCTCATCAATCTGCTGACCAATGCCGTCAAATACACGCCGGAGGGCGGGAGCATCCGGATGGAGCTCATCCACTGCGGCCAGCGGCTGCCCAACTATGTCCATCTGCGCTTTGTGGTTTCGGACAACGGCATCGGCATGAGCGAGGAATATCAGAAAACGATCTTCGACCCCTTCACCAGGGAGGTCAGCTCCCTGACCAATAAGGTCCCGGGCACCGGCCTGGGCATGGCCATCACCAAGAACCTGGTGGACCTGATGGGCGGGACCATCTCCGTAAAGAGCCGCAAGGGCGAGGGCAGCACCTTCACGGTGGATATGGAGTTTGCCCTTCCGGACGAGCCCGGGGAGCCCAGGCCGGTGGAGGTCCCGGACGAGACGGAGAACTGCCTGGCGGGACGGCGCATCCTGGCGGCGGAGGACAACGAGCTCAACGCGGAGATTTTGATGGAGATCCTAAAGCTGGAGGGGGTCCGCCTCGATCTGGCCCAGGACGGGCAGGAGGCGGTGGAGCTGTTCGTAAACTCCCCTCCCGGCACCTACGACCTGATTTTGATGGACATCCAGATGCCCCGGATGAACGGCTACGAGGCCGCCAAGGCCATTCGCGCCAGCTCTCACCCGGATGCCAAAACCGTGCCTATCGCGGCCATGACCGCCAACGCCTTCACCGAGGACGTGCAGCGGGCCCTGGACAGCGGCATGAACGAGCACATCTCCAAGCCTATCGATATGGCCGCCCTGCGGGAGACCTTCCGGCGTCTGCTGACCTCCCGGGCATAGTCTGCAAAAATACTCTTTTTCCTTTGATTTCCACACAGAACCGCCTCCAAAGCGGCCATACTAAGGACAGAATACTGAAAAAGGAGCGTTCTGTCATGATCGAACAGGATACCGTCAGGCTGCTGCGGGAGTGCGACGCGGGGATACGGATGGGCGTGGCTTCCATCGACGAGGTGGAAGACAAGATCTGCGACCAGAGCTTCCGGCAGCTGCTGACCAACTGCAAGCGGGAGCACGAGAAGCTGAAAAGCGAGGTCCGGACCCAGCTGGCCGGCTTCTGCGACGAGGGCAAGGCCATCGACCCTCTGGCCCGGGGCATGTCCTGGGTCAAGACCAACCTGATGCTGGGCATCGACGACTCGGACAAGACCGTGGCCGGCCTGATGACCGACGGCTGCAACATGGGCGTCAAATCCCTCAACCGCTATCTCAACCAGTACAAGGCCGCAAGCGAAGTCTCCAAGGACATCGCCAAGCGGCTCATCAAGCAGGAGGAGCAGCTGGCGGTAGACATTCGGCCCTATTTATAAAATGGAGCTGTAGCAGGGCTGATATGCTTCCCCTATAGTAGCCAGTGAAAAGGAAAACACTGTCGAGATAGGTGGAGCATAAATATACGAAGGACCGAAGGAGATCCGTTTTCGGGTCTCCTTTTTGTTTTGCACGGCATGCCCCTCCTGTGTGCAAAAAATATCGCACGATGCACTTGCTAAAATCGTACGATTGGCGTATAATAGAGGTGACTAAACAAGAAAGGAGCTGGTCCCATGTCTATCACCGCCACAGAATTAAAACAGAACTTAGGAAAGTATCTGCTGCTGGCAGAGACTGAGGATGTATTTATTTCCCGGAACGGGCGGATCGTTGCCAAACTGACCAATCCGTATCAGAACCGGGTCGATGCGGCCAAAGCTCTGTTTGGGCTGCTCCCCCCGGATGTAGACCTTGATAAAGTAAGGGAGGAACGGCTGCACAAAATATGAACGCGCTGATCGACACTTGCGTGATCATAGACGCGCTGCAAGGCCGGGAACCGTTTCGGGAAGATGCGGAGAAGCTTTTCCTTGCTGCGGCCAATATGCGCTGTACCGCCTACATCACGGCGAAGTCTGTTACAGATATATACTATCTGATGCACCGTGCTTTTCACAACAATGCGGACATAAAAAAAGCCCTGGGCAATCTGTTCACGCTTTTTGAGTTGTTAGACACAGCCGGTCTGGACTGCCGAAAAGCGCTCCTCTCCCAGATACAGGACTATGAAGATGCCGTCATGGTGGAGTCGGCTATACGCATGGAGTTGGATTGTATTGTTACAAGAAATATCCGGGATTTCGCCGGCTGTCCCATCCCGGTCTATACCCCGGACAAATTTCTCCAGAAGATCGCTCCCGATGAATAAAAACCGTGCGTTTCACCGCGGCGTGTTTCCTGTCGGAAATGCGTTTCACCGAAGATAACGCACTTCCCTCCGCCGGGACCATAGAGGGCGGTTTGCCCTGCCGTAAAATGAATGGCACTTCAAGAGAGGGCAAAAGCATGAATTGGAAGATCCATTTATTGCTCATAGGCATATTCACGATCCTATTAGGGATCTGGATGTTGAGAGTTTATTTCAAAGAAAGCAAGAAAGAATATACACTGGTGCAGGGCAGGATCATGGAGGTACCGAAACATCCCGGCCCATATTTTGGTCCGCGTTCATACGGCAGATATACGCACACACCGATCATTGAATATCAATACGGAGGCCTTACTTATACGACAGAACACCGGATCTCGGCGCCCACTCCTGAGCTGACATACAAGGTAAACGACCTTGTCGAGCTGAGGGTGTACGAGGATAAGCCGGATAAAGCGATCGTCAACAGCAGGCGGAATATCCTTCTGCCTCTCATTTGCGGCATTGGTTTATGTCTTCTTGGCGCCGTATTGCTGATAGTCTCCTACTCGATTTAGTGAACAGCTGTTCCGCCTATTATAGCTGACGGGAGTCGAACTCTGTCGGTTTCTGACGGCAGATTTTTCCCCATGCTGTGTCAAAGCCCTTGACAATACACAAAGTATTCTCTGCGGGCTTTTCCTTGCCTGAGAAAAAATCTGCTCGCCAGAAACTGCTTCGCACTTCACAGGGAGAAATTTCCGAGTTCTGGGCCCCATGAAAGTCCAAGGACTTTCATGGGAGAGGAGGCAGAGCGGAGAGAATGAGCTTTCCGCTTTAGCGGGAAGCGAACGATTCGGAGCTTCTGCCGACGAGGTGCGGAGGAGGCAGCCTTGCTGACGCAAGGCAACGACGACAAGCCAAAAAGCGCCGGAAAGAGCCCCTGTGAAGCGATATAGTTCGACTCCCGTCAGCTATGAACGCAAGGGGCGGCAAGACCGGCAAGCACAACGATTCGGATACCCGAGGACCATTTTCCGGCTTTGCTTCCCACAGCCCATGTAAAAAAATCTACAGGGAATCTTCCCCTGTAGATTTTTTATTCTTATTCTTCTTTTTTGTCCTCTTTCGGGACAGCGGCGGCCTTTTTGGCCTTCCGGCGGGCCCGGCGCTTCTTTAGGCCGAGGACAGCCAGCACGATCAGTACCGCAAGGACGATCAGCGTGGGCAGCGCGGCGGCCAGGGCCAGGATCAGGTCTCCCAGGCCGTCCCGGAAGCCCCGCAGGCCCCGCTGAAGGGCCAGAACCAGCTGGCGGCCGTAGGAGAGCTGCTGCTCCGTCTGAGGAGTGTACTCCTGGACCTCCTCCAGACTCAGATACACGGTGCTGTAGTTGACCTGCCGGTCGTAGTTCGTCAGAGTGGACTGGAGGCTCTCGATCTGATAGCGCAGCTCGGTGAGCTTCTCCTCGATGGAGATCACGTCCTCCACGGTCTGCGCCTTCTCCAGCATCTCCAGCAGCCGGGTCTCCTGGGCCTGATAGGCGGTGAGCCGGGCCTGGACATCGTAATATTGGGCGGTGACGTTCTCGGTATAGGTGTGGGTGTAGGGGACGTTCCCCAGCTCGGAGAGGCCGGACATGAGCTGGGCAAACTTTTCGCTGGGCACCCGGAGGGTGTAGCTGGCGCTGCGGCTGCTGGCGTAGCCCCGGGCGCGGCTGTAGTAGTTGGCGTCGTTGACGCTGCTGGACTCGATCCAGCCGCCGTAGTCTCCGATCAGGGCAGCGACCCCGGCCACGGCCTCGTCAAAGGCGGTGGTCTCCACGGTCACGTCGGCGGAGTAGATGATCTTGTCCGGGTCGATCTGGCCGGCGTCTCCGGCGGAGGGCTCGGCGGGCGCCGTCTCACCGGCAAGGCCCCCGGCCGGCAGGGCGGCAGAATCCTCCACTGGGGCCGGCTCCGGGGCCGCGGCCGGTGCCTCCACCATCATGTCCATGGAGGCCGCCTGGGGCGCGGTGGAGTCCCCTCCTTTGGCGCTGGCTCCGCAGGCGCAGAGGGACAGCAGCATCAGCAGAGCAAGGAACAGAGCAAGTGTCTTTTTCATTTTCATCCTCCTGTAAGCTGTGATGTCTTTCTGACGCGATACCTGGAAAAAAGTTTCACATCACATCAAAAAAGTGGCGCGGAAATAGATTCCGTGCCACTTTCTTTCACTTTTCTCAGCCGACCAGGCGCAGGCCGTAACGCCGCTGGGCGTCGTAGCCCTCCAGCTGCTCGTCGAGCCAGCTCTGCATATCCTGGGAGACCAGGTCGTTGCGGGCGATCACGTCGCTGTAATCGGGGCCCTCGCCCACGTAGTAGATCACATGGTATCCGGCATAGCCGCTGCTCTCGCCGTAGACGACAGCGGTGTCGCCCGGCTCATGCCCGGCAAAGCAGAACTCGTCAAACTCCTCCACCATCTGGCCCTTGTAGATGTCCTCATACAGGCCGCCGTTGGTGTTGGAGCCGGTGTCCTCGGAGTACTCCTCGGCCAGAGCCGCGAAGCTCTCCTCGGTGGCCTCCCCGGCCTTCCACTCGGCCAGGATCTCCTCGGCCCGGGTCTTGGCGGCCTCCTTGGCCTCATCGGAATAGGTCCCGTCCTCGGAGGCCTCGGCCATCACCAGGATGTGCCGGACCTTGGCGGTGGGATAGTGGTTGTCGTCCCGGCCCAGGAAGACCACGGTGTACCAGCCGTCGGCGTTGGTGTTCTCCACCGCCGTCACGTCGCCGGCCTTGCGCTGGGCATCCATCAGAAAGTCCTTATAGTCGCCCAGGCTGGAGCCGGTGTAGGTGGTGGGGTGGGTAGCGGTCCCGTCCTCCACGTTGGCGGCAACAGCCTCCTCAAAGAGGGCGGCGTAGTCGGGCTCGGCGTCCTCAGAGGCGGCGACCAGCTCCTCATAGGAGGCCATGATGTCCTCCGCCAGAGCCTTGGAGGCGGCGATGGTCTCCTCGGTGGCCTCGTTGACGGTCTCCCCGTCCTCGTTCTGGGTCTCCACGGTATCGGCGGCGTCATAGTAATAGATGAAATCAAACACGTCGCTCTCGCCGTTGAGGCTCTGATAGTAGTCCTCCAGCTCCTGATCGCTGTACTGGAGGCTGTCCTGCACCGTGTTCAGCGTCTTGGAGGCCAGTTCGGCCCGGAGGGCGAAGTCCTCCGCCATGGACAGCGTGACGCCCCGGCCGTAGTTGGAGGCCAGGAACTTGCCGGCCCCGGAGTAGCCCAGAGACCGGGCATAGTCCTCGGTGGAGGCGATCTGCTCCTGGACCTCGGCCTGCTCGTCCTCGGTCAGGGCGATGCCGTTATCCGCGGCATAGGCGCACAGGGCCTGGGTCTGGGAGATCTGGGCCAGGGCGGAGTCCAGGAAATAATCCCGCCAGCTGCCGTTTTCCAGCATAGGGCAGCTCTGGGAGTCCAGCCCATAGATACCGCCGCTGGTGTCCAGTCCGAAGATGGAGGCATAGCTGCCGTACTGGTTGGCCCAGGTATAGAAGGAGGTGCCGAAATAGTAGCTCACCTCCGCCGCGCTGTAGCTCTCCCCGGCCACGGAGACGGCGGGGGTGATGGTGTACAGCAGGCTGGAGTTGAGGAAGATCACCGCGACGATCAGCACCACCACGGCGATGGTGCCCAGGGTCCAGCGGAGCTGGCTCTTGGCCTTCTTTTTGGCCTCCTCCTGGGCGGCCAGGGTCTTCTTGTCGGTACCGGCCTCCCGGGCGGACCGGCGGTTTTTCTTTTCAGTAGACGCGCTCATGGCATTTCATCCTTTTCATCTTGTTTGCGCATGCCCGTAAATTTTCGGGCAACATGGGCATTATAGCGCAAACCGGCGGGTGTTTCAAGCACAATCGGCACAGTTTTTAAAAAACTTCATCATTATCTTCACAATTTTCCGTTTTTTTCAGGGGCTCGCTGTGGTATGATAGAGCAGCTATGAAGAAAACGCAACGGAAATCGAATACGAGAGGCTTCGCTCTGCTGGGGGCGCTGCTGGCCTTTCTGTGCCTGGCCGCGGCGGACAGCCGCTGGCATCTGGAGCGGACGGGCTACGAGCTGACCCTGTCCCGGCTGCCGGAGGCGCTGGACGGGCTGCGCATCGTGCACCTGAGTGATCTGCACGGAGCCCGCTTCGGCCGGGAGAACCGGCAGCTGATCGAGCTCATGCGGCAGGAGGAGCCGGACATCGTCGCCCTGACCGGGGACTTGGCGGAAAACGAGAGGCAGCTGGCAGCGGTGGAGGAGCTGCTCCGGGGCCTGCCCGAGGGGGCCGCCGCCTACTATGTCACCGGAAACCACGAGTGGGCCGGAGGCGTCGCCAAAAAGGTGAAGGCCCTGATGGCCCGCTACGGCGTCACCTGTCTGGAAAACAGCTATGTCTCCTATGAGAAAAACGGGGCCCGGATCACCGTGGCGGGCGTGGAGGACCCTAACGCCTGGGCGGTCATGAAGCGGCCGAAGGCGCTGGCGGAGGAACTGCGGCGGGAGAGGCCGGAGGATTTTGTCCTCTGGCTGGGGCACCGGAACTACTGGGTCCGGCGCTATCCGGCGCTGCCGGTGGATCTGATCCTCAGCGGCCACGCCCACGGGGGCCTTGTCCGCCTGCCCGGCCTCAGCGGGCTGTTCAATGTGGAGCACCGGCTGGGGGCGGACTACGAGGCAGGGCTCTACCGGTCGGGGAGCTACTGCATGGAGGTCTCCCGGGGCCTGGGCAACTCCGTCCCCATCCCCCGGCTCTTCAACCGGCCGGAGCTGGTGAGCCTGGTTTTGCGGAGCGGGTAGGCATGTTTGAGACTGTCAAAAAACTTCAAGCCGCGCAGGAAGGTGAGTGAGCAGCGGGGGTGCGCGAGGGGGGCAAGGCCCCTTGCTCGCCTTGCCGCAAAGCCTTTTCCGGGCCTGCTTCACGACGGCCCGTAAAAGGCGCGGCTGCGGAAAGCAAGCCCTGCCTGCATCTGCCACCGGCAGCGGCAGGCCTTGCTTCTCGCGTTTGGATCACCGCCAGCAAAATGCACGGCTTACCGGGCTTTTGCCGAGCGTAGCGAGTTTTTTCAGAAGGGCAAGCCCTTCTGAAAAAAGTGGCGGCTTAGCGTGCAAAAAAGTCCCAATGGACTTTTTTGACACGCTGTAGGCAAGTTTTATCCTCCCCGCGCATATACTGAGGATATGCAGCTAAACAGAGGGAGGGAAAAAGAGATGGAATACGACATCGACGACCTGATTTTCGACGGCTACGACCCCGGCCCCAGCGGCCGGTAGATAACAAATGCCGCCCGGCACATGCCGGGCGGTCATTTTATACAGTCAATTCTCTCCGCTCTCTTCTGTTTTCTCCTCCCGGAGCTTCAAAAGCGTCTGCTCGAAGCCGTAGCGCTCGGCCAGGGCGGTAGCCTGCTTCCGGCCCGCGCTGCCCTTTTTTCCGGTGTACCGGGCCCGGAGCATCAGGTTCTTGGGCGAGTGCTCAAAGTCCGTAAACTCGATCACATCCACCCGGTAGCCCATGTCCTCTAAAACGGCGGCCCGGATGGAGTCGGTCAGCAGGGCGGACATGCGCTCCTTCACGATGCCGTGGCGCAGGAAGATGTCCAGCTCCCCGCCTCTGCGGATGCTGCTGTTGATCTCGTGCTGGCAGCAGGGCACGGAGAAGATGCTCTCCGCCCCCTTCTCGATGGCGTAGTTCAGGGCGTAGTCCGTGGCGGTGTCGCAGGCGTGGAGGGTGACCACCATGTCCACCTTCTCTCCGTACAGGGCGTCCCGGCTCACGTCGGCGCAGACGAAGCGGAGCTTGTCATAGCCGTACTTTTCCGCGATGCGGTTGCAGTTTTCCACCACGTCCGCCTTCAGGTCGTAGCCGATGATCTGCACGTCCACGCCCTTCTTCACGGCGAAATAGTAGTACAGCACAAAGGTCAGGTAGGACTTGCCGCAGCCGAAGTCCAGAATGGTCATCTTCTCCCGGCCCGCCTGGGCGTACTCCTGATCTACCAGCTCCACAAAGCGGTTGATCTGCTTGTACTTGTCGTACTTGGCCTTGACGATGCGAAAGTCCGGCGTGAACACGCCCAGGTCCACCAGGGCGGGGATGTTCTCCCCCTCCCGGAGGATGTACTCCTTCTCCCGGTTGTGGCTCAGGGGCTCCCCCGCCGGCCGGGGCACGGCGGCCCGGCCGCTGCGCTTGTAGGCGCCGCTGCGCTTGAGGCTGTACTGGGCGCTCTCCCCGCCGCTGACGATCAGGGCCTGCCGGTAGCGCCCATCCAGCTCTGCGGCGAAGATCTGCAGCAGTTCCTCCGCCTCCACGTTCTGGCGGAAGGCCTTCCCGCCCCGGAAGCGCTCGATCTGGAAGAGAGGCCGGTTTTTGATGAGCAGCGGCCGGATATCCACCCGGCTGTCCTGCCCCGTATCCAGCGGCTGGCTCAGCACCGCCTTGCTCAGGCTCCCCAGAGCGGCCTCCAGTTCTCTTGTCAGACTGCAATCCATGGCCCGGCCCTCACGCGAAGAGCTTCTTCAGCCGCAGGGAGGCGGCCTTCAGCTCGTTCTTGCTGTAGGAATTGTTGGGGTCCGCCAGCACGGCCGCCACGGCCTCCCGCAGGGGCAGTTCCCCGGCCACCATGGCGTCCACCAGCATGGCCTCGGCGGAGACCAGATGCTCCTCCCGGTTGAAGACATAGTCCGCATCGATCTCCAGGGTCACGGCGTACTCGCCCTTGTCGTAATTGCCCTTGGCCAGCAGCTGCTCCTTCACCTCTTCCGGGCGGCCCCGGAAGCTGGTCTCATGGAGCTTGGTCAGGTCGTTGCAAAGGCACATCCGGCAGCGGGCCTCCTCCCGAATAAAGAAGTCCACCAGGTCCATGATCCGCTTGGGGGACTCGTAGAGGGCAAAGGTACGGCTGTCCCCCCGGCGCATGCGCTCCAGGAGCTTTTTCCGCTCCGGGTTCTCCCGGGGGAAGAAGCCCAGGAAGGTAAAGGAGCGCAGGTCGAAACCGGAGACGGACAGGGCCGTCACCGCCGCGCAGCAGCCGGGGACGCCCACCACCCGGATGCCCGCGTCCACGGCGGCGTTTACAAGCTCGCTGCCCGGGTCGGAGACGCAGGGCGTGCCCGCGTCGGTAATGACGGCCACGCTCTTCCCCGCCAGGAGCTCCGCGATGAAGGCATTGGCCCGGCCCCGCTCGTTGAACTTGTGGTTGGAGACCAGCTTGTTGCGGATGCCCAGCTTGTTGAGCAGCACCATGGAGCGGCGGGTGTCCTCCGCCGCGATGATGTCCGCCTCCGCAAGTATTTTAGTTCCCCGCGGGGACATATCCCCGGCGTTGCCGATGGGGGTCGCCACGATATATAAAGTGCCGGGAGTCTTTTGTTCGTCCATGACAGCTCCGCCTTTCAGAAAAACAGCGGATGTGAAAACATCCGCTGTTTGAGGGTGAAGTACGTGTTTATTCCGCGTCTTCCCAGTTGTGCCAGACGTTCTGGACATCCTCGTTGTCCTCGAACATATCCAGCATCTTCTGCATGTTCTTGATGTCGTCCTCGTTGGTCAGCTTGATGTAGCCGTTCTGGGGCAGCATCTCCACCTGGGCGGAGAGCAGCTTGTACCCGGCGGCGGTCAGCGCGTCGGCCACGGCGGCCACCTCGTCCACGCCGGTGTAGACGGTCATCACGTCGTCCTCCGCCTCGAAGTCGGCGGCGCCGGCCTCCAGCGCGTCCATCATCACGGTATCCTCGTCCAGGTCCTCGTCTTCGTTGTCAATGACGATGACGCCCTTCTTGTCGAAGGACCAGGACACGCAGTTGGCCGCGCCCATGTTGCCGCCGTACTTGTCGAAATAGTGCCGCATCTCGCCGGCGGTGCGGTTGCGGTTATCGGTCATGGTCTCCACAATGACGGCCACGCCGCAGGGGCCGTAGCCCTCATAGGTGATCTTCTCGTAGTTTTCGGTGTTGCCCGCGCCCAGGGCTTTGTCGATGGTGCGCTTGATGTTGTCGTTGGGCATGTTGGCCGCCTTGGCCTTGGCCACCACAGCCGCCAGCTTGGAATTGCTCCGGGGGTCGCCGCTGCCGCCCTCCTTCACCGCCACGATCATCTCGCGGGCGATCTTGGTGAAGGCCTGGGCCCGCTTGGCGTCGGCCGCGCCCTTGGTCTTCTGTATGTTATGCCATTTGGAATGTCCGGACATATGCCACAGCTCCTCTTATGCAAAGTATATTTCTTACTTATTTTAGCACAAGCCGGCACACCTTTCAAGGGGCAAATATTCCTTTTCTACAGCTGCCAAAAAAGCTCCACCGCCAGGAAAGCACCTGGCGATGGAGCTACATTAACATAATTTGATTTACATAACTTTATAGCTCTTTCGGGACCAGCAGCAGACGGCCGGCCAGACCCTCGGTCAGGTCGTTCAGGGCCTGGATGCTCTCCACGCTGGAGTGGTAGCGTTTGGCCAGCTCCCATAGGCTCTCCTGCCCGGCGCGCACCAGGGTCACCGTGGGGAAACGGCTCAGGTCGTAGGCCGCCTCCTCGTCCAGGCTCACGCTCTCCACCCTTGCCAGCTCCGCCGACGCGCCGCTCAGGCAGCTCAGCTCCACCGTCAGGCGGCAGTCCAGTGCGCCGCCCTCCGGCCGCAGCGCCGCTTCGCTGAGCCGGGCGCTGAGAAGCCGGGCGGGTCCGGCGGGCCCCTCCCCCTCCAGGTTCACCAGGCGACGGGCGCAGGACAGGCTCCCCTCCCGGCTCCGGTAGACGATATCCAGAGCCACCGAGGCGCTGAGCTTGCCGGGGGCGGCAGCCGCCTGGCTCACGCCGCTGAACACACAGAGCACATCCTCGCAGTCCTCGGAGATCTCCAGCCGCTCGGCGGCACTGAGGCGGCCGCGCAGCAGCTGGGCCTCGGTGCTGATCTGGCCCCCCTGGACGCTGCACTGGGCGGGCATCCGGTTGGAGTAGGCGTCGGACACATAGCGCAGGCTCTGGCGGCGGCGGGCCGCCAGCTGCACCACCGCGTGCAGCTCCGCGTCCAGAGCCTTCTCCCCGCTGATAGTCTCGATCAGGTCGTAATAGGCGGAGGTCAGCTCGATGAGGGCGCTGCAGCCGTCCAGTTCCTCCTCCCCCAGGTCTACGATCTGGGAGAAGGGCGAGCTGAATTCCGCCGTCAGGGGGTAGGCGGCCTCGTTGGACAGGTAGCCCACCGTCAAATGCAGTTCCCCCCGCAGGATCATCCGGCTGCCCACGCTCTCCGTATCCGTCACGCAGAACTCCGGGCGCTGGAACACCAGCTGGGCGGGGACCGGCTTGCCGCCGGGGAAGACGTACTGCTCGTTGACGGCGAAGGTCTTTTCGCAGACAGCCTTGACCACCACGGCCTCCGCCGTCTCTACCTTCAGGTGCAGCTCTTGCTCCGCCTCCGGCGGCAGGGCGGTCTCCACCCGGACGCTCTCCGGCCGGTAGCAGCTGAGCTCACCTGTCAGCTCCACGGTGACGGAGACCTTCCGGGGGTTCAGGACCCGGGCCTCTGTGTTGGTCACGGCCAGATGGATCTGGGCGACGGTGTCCGCGTCCACCTCCCCCAGCTCGTACTCCATCTCGAAGCCCTTGGTCAGGCGCAGGGCGGCCACGCCGCTCTCGCTCTCGGTGATATACAGCAGCGCCGTGGTGATCTCCCCGGTCACGGTGACGCCCCGGCCGGTCACGTCCTTGCTCTTGAGGAGCACGGAGCTCTGCACGGAGGCGATGCGGCCGATATCGTCGTTGGTGTCGGGGACTACGCTCTCCGCGCTCTCCTGTACCCGTTTGATCTGGTGGGAGACCTCCCGGTAGGCCCCGGTGCTTTTATGTTCAAAATTGATTTCCATAGCTGCCTCTCCTTGCTGCACAGTTTGTACAGGATATGCAAAGAAAAAAAGGAGTATGTCTACTCCTTTTTCCTCATTCGCTCCAGCAGCCGCGACAGGAAGCGCGGCAGCTTCAAAACCACAATTTTCATCTCTTTCCCTCCCCTTAACAGCTTAACAGCCGCGGATATACCAGATCCCCAGGGCGATCAGCGCCGCGGCGGCCAGGAACCACCAGAACTCCGTCGGCAGGATCAGCGCCAGAATGATCATCAGCCCCGCCGCGATGGCAGCGCAGCCCCAGATGCCGCCCCGTCCTCTGCGCACAAAAACCGCCCCCCTGCGCCTGCTGTATTCTCTACAGTATACGCGGGAGGGCGGTCATTCATCACAAGGTTTTATGATTCCGGCAGCTCCCAGTCCTTGTACTGGGCGCTGATCTCGTAGAGCCGCTCATAGGAGCGGTAGCGGCTGGGGGCGATCTTTCCCTCGGCCAGGGCCTGCCGCAGGGCGCAGCCCGGCTCCTTCAGGTGGGCGCAGTCTTGGAAGCGGCAAGCGCCTATGTAGGGCTCGAAATCCGGGAAGACGTATTGGAGCCGCTCCTTGGGGATGGGCTTCATCTGCTCCACGTCAAAGGAGGCAAAGCCCGGGGTGTCGGCGATATAGCTCCCCTCCTCCAGGCGGAACAGCTCCACGTGCCGGGTGGTGTGCTTGCCCCGGCCCAGCTTCTCGCTGACCTGGGCCGTCTTCAAGTCGATCCCCGGCAGCAGCCGGTTTAAGAGGCTGGATTTGCCCACGCCGGAGTTGCCGGTGAAGGCGCTGATCTTTCCCCGCAGCAGGGACCTGAGCTCCTCCACGCCCTGGCCTGTCTCGGCGCTGGTGCGCAGCACCGGGAAGCCCGCCAGGGTATAGGTCTCCCAGAGCTCCTCCGCCGGGTCCAGATCCGCCTTGTTCAGGCAGACGATCAGCTGGCAGCCGTTGTCCCGGGCGATGGCGGAGACCCGGTCGATGAGGAAGGGGTCCGTCACAGGGTTGGCATTGGCCGCCACGAAGACCAGTGCGTCCACATTGGCCACCGCCGGCCGGACGAAGAAGTTTCGCCGGGGTAGCAGCCGGTCCACCCGGCCCCGGCCGGTCTCGTCCACGCTGCACAGCACCCGGTCCCCCACCAGGGGCGAGGTGCCGTCCAGGCGGAAGCGGCCCCGGGCCTTGCAGGAGAGGGGCCCCTCGGCCGTCTGCACCGTGTAAAAGCCGCTGAGGGCCTTGACGATAACGCCCTCTCTCATCCTTCCTCCGGTCCGCTGGAGACCTGGAGGATCACCTTGCTGTGCTCCTCCACCTCTGAGAAGGCCTCGATGCTCTGGCCGATGACCGTACCGGCCTGGAGCCCGCTGGGCAGGCGGTCAGATCCGCCGTAGCTCAGGCGGCCACTCTCCAGCTGGGAGATAGCCCCGCTCTCGGTCAGGCCGATCAGGTTGGGCATGGTCACGTAGGAGATCTCCGGCCCGGTGCTCACCGTCAGATACACGGTGGTGTTGGGGCTCAGCTCCTCCCCCACGCCGGGGTCCACGTCGATCACATAGTCCTTGGTGACGCTGTCGGACTGGGCGTTCTGCACCTCCACGATGAAGCCCGCCTGACGCAGCAGGCCCGCGGCCTCCCGGTAGTCGGTGTTGATCACCTCGGGGACCTGGCTGAGGCGCACGCCGCTGCTGACGGTCAGCTCCACCTTGATGCCCTCCTCGGTCTGCATGATGCTCCGGTCGGGCTCCGGCGTCTGGCTCAGAACGATCCCCGGCTCCGCCTCGGTGTCCACCACAAAGACCACTTCGAAATTATACATGCCGAAATCCGGCGTGTTTACCAAAGCGTCGTAGCGGGTGCCCACGAAGTTGGGCAGGCGGACCCGCTCGGCGGGGGCGAAGATCTCCCCCAGCCAGAAATTCCACAGGAACACGAACAGGCCGATCACCGCCGCCATCACGCAGAAGCTGCCGGCCAGATAGGTCACCCGGCCCGCCCGGCGGCGGCGCCGCCGGTATTTCTCCTTGGACAGCTCGCTGGCGGAGCGGATAGGCACCACGTCCGGGTTCTCGAAGGTCTCCGGCTCCTCCTCTTCCTCCTGAGCGGCCTCCAGGCTCAGCTGGTTCTGGGTAAAGCGGTCCAGGTCCTCCAGCAGCTCGTTTGCGGACTGGTAGCGCTGCTCGATGTCGGCGGTCATGGCCTTCATGGTGATGTCCACCAGCTCCTCGGGCACCTCCGGGGCCAGCTCCAGGATGGGCACGGGATCGGCGTTCATATGCTTGACGGCGATCTCACCCAGGGTGTCCCCGGTGTAGGGCTTGGTCCCGGTCAGCATCTCATAGAGCACCACGCCCAAAGAGTACAGGTCGCTCCGGGCGTCGGGGTATTCCCCCCGGGCCTGCTCCGGGGCGATATAGTGGATGGAGCCGATGGCCTGGCCCTGGCCGCCCTCGCTCATCTCATTTTCCAGCGCGGCGATGCCGAAGTCCCCCACCTTGATGGTGCCGTCCTGGAGCAGCATGATGTTCTGGGGCTTGATGTCCCGGTGGACGATCCCCCGCTCATGGGCGTGGGCCAGGGCCTTGACGATCTGCTTGGAAAAATGCAGCGCCTCTTTCCAGGCCAGCGCGCCCTTCTTCTCCATATACTGCTTGAGTGTGATGCCCTCCACCAGCTCCATGACTATGTATTCCATAGCGTCGCTGTGGCTGACATCGTAGACGGCCACGATATTGGGGTGGGACAGCATGGCGACTGCCTGGGACTCCGCGCAGAAGCGCCGGCGGAACTCCTCGTCGGCCGCCTGTTCCTCCCGCATCACCTTCACCGCCACGTAGCGGTTGAGCCGGTTGTCCATGGCCCGGTAGACCTTGGCCATCCCGCCCTCGCCGATCACGGCCTCGATCTGATACCGCTCGTCCAGCAGCTGCCCGATCAGTTTATCGTTCGTATCCATGTTTGCGTCCATGTTTGTCTCCATTCCGTGCCTCAGCGCATGACCGCCACAACGGTCACGTTGTCCCTGGCGCCCCGCTCTAGGGCCTCGATCATCAGCGCCCGGCACAGGCGCTCCGGGTCCGGGTTGATGCGGGCAAAGTCCAGCATCTCCTGGTCGCTGATGGTGTTGGACAGCCCGTCCGAGCACAGCAGCAGAAAGTCCCCGCTCAGGAGAAAGAACTCGAAATAGTCCGCCTCCACCTTGGGGTCCGAGCCCAAGGCCCGGGTGATCACGCTCCGCTGGGGGTGGGTCTTGGCCTGCTCCGGGGTGATGGCCCCGTACTCCAGCAGTTCCTCCACCAGGGAGTGGTCTCTGGTGATCTGCTTGATGAAATTGCCCCGGCGGGAGATGTGGTAGGCCCGGCTGTCGCCCACGTTGATAATATACCCGTTGCCGCCGTTTCTTATCACACCGCCCACGATGGTGGTCCCCATGCCGCTGAACTCCTCGTCGAACTGGGAGTACTCATAGGCCACGCCGTTGGCCTCGGCGCAGGCGGCCTGGAGGATCTCCCGGTAGTTGGGCGTCCGGTTCACCCGGGAGATCAGGCGGGAGAAGATATAGCTGATAAAGGCCTTGTTGGACAGGCGGCTTGCCAGACCTCCGGCTTTGGCGCCGCCCATGCCGTCGCAGAGGGCGACCACCAGACAGTCCTTCGCCTCGCATTTCTCTATAATGAAACAGTCCTGGTTGTCCTTCCGGATCCTGCCCTTGTCGGTCAGTCCATAGCTTTTCATCCGCCGGCATCCCGCCCTTCTTATTTTTTACTGTTCCCTCCTGCGCCTAAGCTGGCCGCAGGAGGCGTCGATGTCCCCGCCCAGCTTCCGCCGCACGGTCACATTGACCTTCTCGTCCTCCAAGATCCGGATAAACTGCCGCATGTGCTCCGGGGTGGAGGGCTTAAACTGCCGCTCCTCCACGTGGTTCAAGGGGATCAGGTTCACATGGGCCCCCAGCCCCCGGACCCTCTGGGCCAGCAGCCGGGCGTGGTAGGGCGTGTCGTTCACGCCGTCGATCATGGCGTACTCAAAGGAGATGCGCCGCCCCGTCTTCTCATAATAGCGCCGGCAGCTGTCCATCAGCTGCTCCACCCCCCGGCCCCGGTTGGCAGGCATGAGGGCGGAGCGGGTCTCGTCGTCCGGCGCGTGGAGGGAGACGGAGAGGGTCAGCTGCAAGTTTTCCTCCGCCAGCTGCTCAAAGCGCTCCGTCAGCCCGCAGGTGGACAGAGAGATGTGGCGCATGCCGATGTTCATCCCCTCCGGCCGGTTGACCAAGCGCAGGAAGCGCAGCACATTGTCGTAGTTGTCCAGGGGCTCCCCGATGCCCATCAGCACGATGTTGGAGATGGGCTTGCCCGAGTCCAGCTGGGAGAAGAGCACCTCGTCCAGCATCTCCGAGGGCTCCAGGCCCCGGACCAGGCCCCCGATGGTGGAGGCGCAGAAGGCGCAGCCCTGGCGGCAGCCCACCTGGGAGGAGATGCACACGGTGTTGCCGTGCTTATAGCTCATGACCACGGTCTCCACCGCGTTGCCGTCGGCCAGCTCCCAGAGGTACTTGACGGTCCCGTCCAGCCGGGAGACCTGCTTGGTCAGCACTTTTGGCCGGTAGAGGGTATAATTCTCCTGGAGCTTCTGCCGCAGGGCCTTGGGCTGATCGCTCATCTCCTCAAAGTCCCGGACGCCCCGGCTGAGCCAGCGGAAGATCTGCCTGGCCCGGTACCTGGGCTCCCCCAGCCCGGCCAGTTCCTCCTCCAGCTCCTCCGGCAGCAGGGAGAGAATATCCTTTTTCAAGCCTCTCTCCTCCTCAAGCGGGCGGCAAAGAAGCCGTCCGTCCCGTCGATGTGGGGCCAGAAGGTGACCATGCCGTTTTCCGAACGGCAGTCCCCCACGGCAAAGTCCTCCGGCTCGTAGTCCGGGTGCTCCGCCAAAAAGGCCCTGACGACATCTTCATTCTCCTGCCGCAGCACCGTGCAGGTGGAGTACAGCAGCACCCCGCCGGGCCGCAGCAGCGGGGCCAGGCCCCGCAGGATGTCCGCCTGGACGGCGGGCAGGCCGGCGATGTCCTCCCGGCTCTTGCGGCGGATCTCCGGCCGCTTGCCGAGGACGCCGAAGCCGGAGCAGGGCGCGTCGCATAAAATGCGGTCGTAGCCCCCCGGGTCCCCTGAGGGCCGCCGGGCGTCCCGCAGGGCGGTGGACAGGATGCCGATCCCCAGCCGCCGGGCCCCGGCGGCCACCAGGGCCAGCTTTTTCTCATGGATATCACAGGCTAAAATGCTGCCCTTGTTCTCCATGGCCATCGCGGCGGCAAAGGACTTGCCGCCGGGGGCGGCGCAGGCGTCCAGCACCCGCTCCCCGGGCCTGGGCCCCGCGGCCAGCACGGCCATCCGGGCGGCCCTGTCCTGCACATAGAACAGGCCCTCCTCCCAGCCGGGCAGCTCCGTCACGCTCCCGCCGGCCAGGCGCAGGCAGCCGGGCACGCCCTCAAAACGCTCCCAGCCGATCCCGGCCCGGTCCAGGGCCCGGACATAGTCCCGCTCCGACACCTTCAGGCTGTTGACCTGGATGGTCAGGCCGGCAGGCCGGTCATTGGCGGCAAAAAAGGCCTCCGTAAAGGCGTAGCCCCGCTCCCGGCAGAGCTCCTCCGCCAGCCAGAGGGGGTGGCTGTACCGGACGGCCAGATAGGCCGGCGTCCCCTTCCCGGGGATCTCCGGCAAATTTTCCCGGGCCTCCGCCGTCCGGCGCAGGATGGCGTTGACCAGACCGGCGGCCCGGCCCAGACCCGCCGCCTTGCAGAGGGCCACGCTCTCGTTCACCGCCGCCCGGGGCGGGATCTTATCCGTCAACAGCAGCTGATAGACCCCCAGCCGCAGGATATCCCGCAGCAGCGGCTCCAGGGAGGCGGGAGAGCCCCGGTAAAATAGGTTTACATAATAATCACAGTAGTCGGTATTTTGCATTACGCCCAGGCAAAGGCGGGAGGCCAGGGCGGCGTCCCGGCTGTCCAAATCCCGGGTCTTGATGGCGCTGTCCACGGCGGCAGCCGACCAGGCCCCGTCCCGCCGGCAGCGGCGCAGGGCCTCCAGGGCGGCCTCTCTGGCGGGGCTGCCCATGGCTCAGAGTCCCTTCAGCGGATGTCCCCGGAGGAAATCCGCCGCGGCCATGCGCTTTTTGCCGGGGGCCTGGAGCTCGGTGATGAGCAGGGTCTCCCCGCCGGCGCAGGCTATCTCGAGGCCGTTCTTCCCGGCGCTGACCGGGCTCCCCGGCGCCTTCTCCGTCCGGTTTTCCGTGTAGGCGGCGGAAAAGACCTTGCAGCTCAGCCCCTCCAGGTCCATCGTGGCCACCGGCCAGGGCTGGAGGCCGTATATCTGCTTGACGATCTCCCTCGGCGTTTTGTTCCATTGGATGGGGCAGAGGGACTTGTCCAGAGGCGAGGCAAAGCTTGCCTGGCTGGGGTCCTGGGGGCGGCGGGGGGCTGTGCCCCTCTCGATGTCCTCCAGAGTTTTCAGCAGCAGCCGGGCCCCCATCTCCTTCAAGCGGTCAAAGAGCTGGCCGGAGGTCTCGAACTCCCCGATCTCTGTCTCCTCCGTGTAGATGATGTCCCCGCTGTCCATCTCCTTAGCCAGGTACATGGTGCTGACGCCGGTGACCTTGTCCCCGTTGAGCACCGCCCACTGGATGGGCGCCGCGCCCCGGTACTTGGGCAGCAGGGAGCCGTGGACGTTCACCGCCCCGTAACGGGGCAGGCTCAGGAATTCCCCCGGCAGGATGCGCCCGTAGGCCACCACCGCCAGGATGTCCGGCTCCAGGGACTTCAGCAGCTCCAGCGCCGCCCCGTCCCGGAGGGTCTCGGGCTGGTAGACAGGCAGGTCATGCTCCAGCGCCAGCTCCTTCACCGGGGAATAGCTCAGGTCCATCCCCCGGCCCCGGGGCCGGTCCGGCTGGGTAAACACGGCCAGGGGCGCCCGGCCGTTTTCGATCAGGGTTTGCAGGGACGCGGCGGCAAAATCCGGCGTGCCCATAAAGACGATGCGCAATGTCCGTTCCTCCGGCTGTTAAATGATCAGTATTCTCCGCTGTCCAGCTCTTCCTGGCTCAGTATCCGCTCGGCCTTGGAGGTAAAGACGATGCCCTCCAGGTGGTCCAGCTCATGGCAGAAGCAGCGGGCGGTCAGGCCCTCTCCCTCCGCCTCGAACCAATTGCCGAAGCGGTCCTGGGCCCGGACCTTCACCTTCATAGGGCGCTTGACCAGGCCGTACTCGCCAGGGACGCTGAGGCAGCCCTCGGCCCCGTTCTGCTCTCCGGAGCTCTCGATGATCTCGGGGTTCACAAGCTCGATCACCCGCTCCGGCTCCCCCTCGGGCACATTGGTCTCCAGCACCAGCACCGCCCGGCGCAGCACCCCCACCTGGGGGGCGGCCAGGCCCACGCCGTTGGCCTTGGTCAAGGTCTCGGCCATATCGTCCAGCAGCTGGTGCAGCCGGGGGTTAAAGTCCGTCACGGGGCGGCATTTTTTGTACAGGGCGGGCTCGTCCTGAGTCAGAATATTGCGAAGCGCCATAGCATTTATCTCCATTCCGCCGCCAGAGGCGGCTTCTTAATATACAATATACAAATCGGCTAATCCCACGGATCGTTGTCCGCGAAGAGGGAGACGCCCCGGAAGCTCTTGTCCCCGCCGAATTCCACCAGCAGCGCCCCGATCAGGGAGCGGATCTCCCCGGTAGCGGTACAGCTGATGTTGATCCGGTAGCGGTAGCGGTTGTTGACCTTCACCACCGGCAGCGGCGTGGGGCCCAGCACCGTCAGCTCCCGGCGCAGGGTCGACTGCTCCAGCCGCCGTTTGAACTGGCGGCAGGCCCGGAGCACATTGTCCTCGTCCTGCCCGGAGGCGGTGACGGCCAGGATGTCCCGGAAGGGGGGCGTCCCCTGGAGGCGGCGCAGCTCCAGCTCAGAGCGGTAGAAGTCCTCGTAATCCTGCCGGGCGGCCTGGCGGATGGTCTCGTTGTCCGGGGTAAAGGTCTGGATGAGGGCCCGGCCCGGCTTATCGCCCCGGCCGCTGCGGCCCACCACCTGAGTCAGCAGGGAGAAGGTCCTCTCCCCCGCCCGGTAATCCCCGGCGTAAAGGCTCTGGTCGGCGGAAATGACGCCCACCAGGGTCACGTTTTCAAAATTCAGCCCCTTGGTCACCATCTGGGTGCCCACCATGATGGGGATATTCTCCTCCCGGAACTGCCGGAACAGCAGCTCGTGGGAGCCGGCGGGAGTCACGGTGTCCGTGTCCACCCGGAGGATGGGGGTGTCCGGGAAGAGCTCCTTCAGCTCCTCCTCCACCAGCTGGGTCCCCGCGCCGATGAATTTCAGCAGGCCGCCGCAGTCCGGGCACTGGTCGTCCAGGCGGCGGGAGTAGCCGCAGTAGTGGCACATGAGGCGGCGGTTGAAGCTGTGGTAGGTCAGAGACACGCTGCACCGGGGGCAGCGGTAGGTGTAGCCGCACTCCCCGCAGCTGACCAGCTTGTGGGCTCCCCGGCGGTTGAGGAAGAGGATGCTCTGCTCCCCCCGCCCGATGTTCGTCTCCAGCTCCTGGCGCAGAGGGGCGCTGATGTTGCCGCCGTTTCCCTGGCGCAGCTCCTTTTTCATGTCCACGATCCGCACCGTGGGCAGGCCTGCGTCGCTGTAGCGGCTGGGCAGGCTGAAATAGGCGTAACGCCCGGTCTGGGCGTTGTAGCGGCTGACGATATCCGGCGTGGCCGAGCCCAGCAGCAGCAGGCAGTTCGCCTTGGCGCAGCGGTATTTGGCCACGTCCCGGGCGCTGTAGCGGGGGGAGTTTTCGGATTTATAGGTCTCCTCCTGCTCCTCGTCGATGATGATGAGCCCCAGGTCCACTACCGGGGCGAACACCGCGCTGCGGGTGCCGATGACCACCCGGGCCTTGCCGCTTTTGATGCGCTTCCACTCGTCGGTCCGCTCTCCGGGGGAGAGGCTGGAGTGCATCACGGCCACCTGATCCCCGAAGCGGGCGGAAAAGGTCTGGATCATTTGGGGCGTCAGCGCGATCTCCGGCACCAGCAGGATCGCCGAGCGGCCCCGGTCCAGCTGGGCGCGGATCAGGTGCATGTACACGCTGGTCTTTCCGCTGCCGGTGACGCCGAACAGCAGGGCGGCCCCGGCCTTGCCGGAGGCGGCCAGCTCCGCGATGCCCTCATAGGCCTTTTGCTGCTCCGGGCTCAGCACCGGCAGAGGCTCCGTCTCCCCCAGGTGGATAGCCGGGCGGCGAAAGACCTCCCGCTGATAGAGCTCCACCAGGTTTTGGCCGCACAGGGCCTTCAGGGACTGCCGGGAGGCCCCCGTGTGCCGCAGCAGGTCCGCCGTAGGCAGGGCCTGGAAGCTGCACAGCATATCCAGCAGCGCCGCCTGCATGGGACTGCGGCGGCGCTTGCTGTCGGCGATGGCGGCGGCGTCCTCGCCGGGCAGGGCCAGGCGGGCCATCTCCACCGTCTTGTCGTTGACGCGGCGCTTCCCGTCCCCGGCAAACCAGAGGCCCGCCGGGAGAATGGCCTTCACCGCGTCATAGACCGTACAGAAGAAGCGGTCCCGCATGAACAGGGCCAGCTTCAGCTGCTCCTGGCTCAGCACCGGGCTGTCGTCCAGCACGGCCAGGATACTCTTCAGATTTTCGTATTCGCTCCGGGGGCTGAGAGCCAGAATGACCCCCTCGCTCCGGCGGTTGCCTCTGGCGAAGGGCACATAGACCCTCGCGCCGGGGAGGGCTTTCCCCTCCAGCTCCTCCGGCACCAGATAGTCATAGGGCCGGTCGATCCAGTATGTGGCGGCGGACACCGCGATTTTGGCGATCTGTTGCGGCACGCGGCATCACAGCTCCTTAAAAATCACTTGATGGAAAGCTTGCCGGTGTACACCTCGTCGATGGCGGCGGAGACGGGCTTTCTCTCCAGGGGGATCTGATTTTCCTCCGCCTCGGCGGAGATGGCGCGGGCCCTGCGGGCCACCAGGTTCACAAGCTGATAGCGGCTGCCGATCTTGTCGACCAGCTCTGCCACCGGGGGATAGAGCATCATAGCGGTTTTTCTCCTTTTAAATGATATACAGAAAATTATAAGAGTTTTTTACCTTTTTAATCCTGCTCCTGCTTGAGCAGATTCTCGCGGAGGAAGGCCCGGCAGTTCTCGGCGGTGATGATGGCAGAGAGCTCCGCAGCGGCCCGGTCCGCGTCGTCGTTGACGAGGATGTAGTCATAGAAGTCCGCCTCGGCGTACTCCTGTTTTGCCCGGATGAGCCGGGCCTCGATGGCCCGCTCCGTGTCGGTGCCCCGGCCCTGGAGCCGGCGCTTCAGCTCCTCCATGGAGGGGGGGATGATGAAGATCTTCACCGCCTCGGGCATGCTCTGGTTGACCTGACGGGCGCCCTGGACCTCGATGTCCAGCAGCACGTTCAGCCCCTCGTTCAACTTGCTCTCCACATAGGCCCGGGGGGTGCCGTAGGAGTTGGCCACGTACTCGGCGTGCTCCAGCAGCTCGCCGTTGGCCACCATCTCCTTGAAGCGGTCTGGCTCTACGAAGAAGTACTCCCGCCCGTCCACCTCGCTGGGCCTGGGCTTGCGGGTGGTCACCGAGGTGGAAAAGCACACGTCGTCTCTCCCCTCGACAGCCTTGAAGACCACGGTGCTCTTGCCCGCCCCGGAGGGGCCGGAGAGCACGATCAATCTGCCTCTTTTGTTCATAAGCTCTGTCCTCCTGTCACTCTTGCTGAGTTTTTTCCTGGAAGCGCTCCGCCAGGGTCTCCGGCGGCAGCGCCGATAAGATCACATTCCCGCTGTCCATCAGCAGGACCGACCGGGTGCTCCGGCCAAAGGAGGCATCCACCAGCAGGCCCTTCTCCCGCTGGTCCTGGATCATGCGCTTGATGGGCGCCGAGTCCGGGCTCAGGATAGAGACCACCCGCTCCGCGGAAACCAGGTTCCCGAAGCCAATTCCCACCAGCTTCATGGTCCCTCCTATTCCACGTTCTGGATCTGCTCCCGGATCTTCTCGATCTCGGATTTCAGCTCCACCACCGTGTAGGCGATTTCGGAGTTCTGGCACTTGGAGCCGATGGTGTTGGCCTCCCGGTTGAACTCCTGGATCAGAAAGTCCAGCTTCCGGCCGATGGGTGAGCCGCCGTCGATCATGCCCTCCAGCTGGGCCATGTGGCTGCGCAGCCGGACGGTCTCCTCATCCACGGCGATATGGTCGGCATAGATGGCGGCCTCGGCCAGAATGCGGCTCTCCTCCACGCCCGCCGTGCCCAGGACCTCCTCCATCTTCTGGCGGAGGCGGCGGCGGTAGGCCTCCACGGTCTCCGGGGCCTTGGCCTCCACGGCGGAGACCAGCGCGCCGATGGCGTCCAGCCGGTTAAGCACGTCCTCCCGGAGCTTCTCCCCCTCCCGCAGGCGCATGGCGTCGAAGTCCTCCAGGGCCTGCTCCGTCACGGCCAGAATGCCCGCCGAGATGGCCTCGGCGTCCAGCTCCTTCTTCTCCACGGACAGGACCTCTGGGAAGCGGGCGGCGCTGAGGGCGGTCAGGTCGTTTGCCAGGCCGTACTCCTGGGCGATGTGGTCCACCGCCTCCAGATAGCCCTTCAGCAGCGGCTCGTTCACCCGCACCGCCATATCCCCGGCGGCGGAGGAGTTGATGGTGACGAACACGTCCACCTTGCCCCGGCTGATGTGGCTCTGCACGGCGGATTTGACCTTCTCCTCGGCAAAGAGGAAGCCCCGGGGCATCCGCACAGAGGTATCCAGATAGCGGTTGTTGACGCTTTTCAGCTCCACGCTGATCTCCAGGCCCTCGGCCGCGCCCTTGGCGCTGCCGTAGCCGGTCATGCTCTTGATCATAGCTTCATTCCTCAATACTGACGATATCGAATTCGATGGGGGCCTCGCCCTTGCGCAGGCGCTGGGACAGGACCACCAGCCCCGCCCCCAGCAGCAGGCCCAAAAAGCTGCACGCGATGCACAGCCCCTCTCCCGCTCCGGCCAGGGCGGCCAGGGCGTAGCCCGCCAGCAGCAGCAGGATGGGCACCAGGTACACCAGGGCCGCGGCCCGGAAGACCGTGGAGGAGCGGCTGGCGATGACCACCTTCTGTCCCGGCCGGGCCTGGACCAGGTTCCGGGCGGGGGTCTTCAGCTCGCTCTGGAACACGCAGCTCTCGCAGTGCCCGCAGCTGCCGCCGCAGGCGGTGGAGCGGGCCACGGCCACCTCGGCCATGCCCTGGGGCAGGAGCTTGGTCACAACGGCATCCTGTGTCATGCTTTCGCCTTCCTTATCTCAATAGAGACGGTGTAGTCCCCGGTCTCGCCGATGGCGCCCACCGCCGTGTCCCCGTCGATGCGGAAGCGGACGGGCACCATATAGGTCCCGGTGGAGTCCTTATAATCGGTCAGGTCGGCCACGGCCCGGATGTTCTCACTCTTGACGGCGTCCAGCTGTTCTGCCGTGCCCCGGAGCACCACGTCCACCGTCTCGGTCATGATCTCCGCCTCCAGGCCCTCGGGCAGGTTGGTATAGGACAGGTTCGTGACGCTGTAGGTCCGGGTCTCCAGGCCCACCACCTCCACACTGACCGTGGCCTCCGTGACGCCGGTCAGGTTCCGCAGCTCGTTGTCCACCGTGATGGAGTAGGTCTCGCTGTAGGTGGTGGAGAAGTCCGTCAGATCGATGGTCCCCAGGACGATCTTGTTCAGCCCGCCCAGGATGGCGGAGTCCCCGGCCAGGGTCACGAACTCCGGCTCGATGGAGATCTTGGTGGTGGCCCGGGTGGCCCCGGCCCCCTCGATCAGATCCACATCCAGGGGCACCTGCTTGACCTGGAGCACCGGCAGCGCCGCCTCGACCGTGTCGTCGGAGAAGGTCAGGTTCTCATAGGTGCAGGGCTCGCCATTGGTGTCCATGAGGGTAAAGCCCGTGTCCACGCTGTAGGTGCTGGAGACCACCATGTCCTGCCCGAAGGTGACCCAGGCGTAGTCGATATTTTGCAGATAGGCCTCGGAGCCGTAGACCGTGATGACGGAGGGGCTGAACACCGGCGACTCGGCGGTATAGCCCTCCTCCAGGGTCCCGGCAAAGCCGCCCCGGACTGGCACGTCCTTCTTGGTCAGGTTCGCCACCATGAAGCTCACCGCCTCCGGCGTCCGGCGGGTGGCCTGGACGCTGCCGGACACGCTGCTGGGGAAGACGATGTTCACCTGCTGGGAGGTATAGGAGGCCCGGGTCAGGCGGCTCACATCCACCTGGGCCGTCAGGTCCGCCGAGGTCAGGGAGGTGACCAGCCGCCGTGGCCCGGTCACCGTCACGGTGACGGCTTTGGTGTCCAGGTCGGTGATCACCAGGTTTCGGGACTCCCGCAGGGTCTCGTCCCCCACCAGTTGGACAGGCACGTCCCGGAAGACGGCGCTGTACTCGTCGGTATCCACGCCGATGACGTACATCCACAGGGCAAAGGACGCCGCCAGGGACACCAGGATCCAGAATAAACGGCTGTTATAGATCCTTTTCATCGGGTTTGTCTTGTTCATTCTTTTTCCCCTTGAACAGCTTCTTCAAGCTGCCGAACAGTATGCCGCGTCTGTCGTCTCCCTGCTCCTCGGTCACCAGCTCGCTGTGCAAAAGCTTGTCCAGCGTGGCGGCGGTCAGGTGCCGCTTGAGCATGCCCTCGATAGCCACCGAGATAGCGCCGGTCTCCTCCGAGACGATGACCACCACCGCGTCGGAGCTCTCGCTCATGCCGATGCCGGCCCGGTGCCGCATGCCCAGGTCCTTGCTCAGGTTGGTGCTCTTGGTCAGGGGCAGGACGCAGCCGGCCGCGGCGATACGGGCGTTCTGGATGATCAGGGCCCCGTCGTGCAGAGGGGCCTTATTGAAAAAGATATTCTTGATGAGCTCGGCGGTCACATCGGAATTGATGATGGTGCCGGTGCCCATGATGCTGGCCAGGGAGATGTTCCGCTCGAAGATGATCAGGGCCCCGGTCCGGGAGGCGGACATCTCCGTGCAGGCCTGGACGGTCTGGGCGATGGCCCGTTCGATCACCGGGCTGGACCCGGTCCGGCCGGAGGTCAGGCTGCTGCCCATCCGCTCCAGGATGCGGCGCAGCTCCGGCTGAAAAAGGATCAGCAGCGCGATCAGACCCAGCTCCATCAGGTTGCGGATCAGGTAATTGATCATCGTCAGCCGGAGCAGCTCCGACAGCCAGAGCACCAGGAAGACCAGGATGATGCCCTTGGCCAGGTTATAGGTGTTGGTCCTGCGGACAAACTGGATGATCTTATATATCAGATAGGCCACCACCACGATGTCGATCACGTCTGTCACGCCGATCGACATCAGGCGCGTAGCAAAGTCGTTCAGCGCGCTGCCGATAACTTCCATAGATCCTTCTCCGTATCCCGCCGGCGGCGGGAGCTTTCTCTTCTCGACCGAATGTCAGCCACTATTTTGCTAATATTGTATTATAGCGCAAGCGTAAAAAAATTGCAACCTGAAACCGCTTATATTTCTCTTCCGCAGTCCGCCGTTCAGGCCAGCTTCCGCAGGGCGGCGCAGGCCGCCGAAAGCTGCCTCTCCGCCACAAAGGGGGAGAAGCTCAGGCGGATGGTCCCGGTCTTCAAAGTCTCGGCGCTCCGGTGGGCAATGGGGGCGCAGTGGAGTCCCGCCCGGACGCAGATCCCCTGCTCCGCCAGCAGCGCCGCGGCGGTCTCGCAGTCCAGGCGGGGGCTTCGCAGGGACAGGACGCCGCACTGGCTCCCCTCGGGCCCCGTAAAGAGCTCCAGGCCGCTGTCCTTCAGCTCCTCCCGGGCCTGGGCCAGCAGGCGCCGCTCATGGCGGAGGATCTCCTCCGTCCCCTTCTCCCTGACGTACTCCAGCCCGGCCAGGAGCCCGGCGATGCCGCAGACGTTGTGGGTGCCCGCCTCCAGCCGGTCTGGCAGATAGTCGGGCATCTGCTGGAGGATGCTCTCCGAGCCGGAGCCCCCCTGGAGCAGGGGCAGGCCCTTCTGGCCGCAGAGCAGGATGCCCGTGCCCTGGGGCCCAAAGAGGGCCTTGTGGCCGGGCATGGCGATAAAGGCCGCCCCCAGCCGGCGCATATCCAGCTCCAGGACCCCGGCGGACTGGGAGGCGTCCACGATCAACGGCACGCCCCGCTGCCGGCACAGGGCCGCGATCTCGTAGACCGGCAGCACGAAGCCGAAGACGTTGGACACATGGGTGCAGACGGCCAGCTGCGCGCCGGGGAGCTTTTTCTTAAAGTCCTCCAGCACCGCCTCCCGGTCAAAGAGCTCCTGCCCGAACACGGTCACGTCCGCGCCCAGGGCGTTCAGCGGCCGGGTGACGGAGTTGTGCTCAAAGCCGGAGATGAGCACCCGGGTCCCCTTCTTTGCCAGGGAATGGATGGCGATGTTCAGCGCGTGGGTGGCGTTCAGGGTGAAGACCACCTGCTCCGGCTCCGGCACACGGAACAGCTCCGCCGCGGCCAGGCGGCAGTTGAACACCGTCTCCGCCGCCTTCATGGCGGGCGGATGTCCGCCCCGGCCGGGGCTGGCCATGGAGCCCAGGGCCTCCAGGACCGCCCTCTGGACGGACGCGGGCTTTATCAGGGTGGTAGCGGCATTGTCCAGGTAGATCACGGCCGCACCTCCGTAAACTCTCCCTCGTCGGAACGGCTGAACAGCTTTCCCCGCAGCAGCTCGTTTCTCTTCAGCAGTGCCACGGCCTCGTCAAAGCGCCGGCGCAGCAGCACGGCGTAACCGCAGCCGCTGCTGCTCAGTCCCTGGGGCGCTTTGACGACCACCGCCGTGATGCCGGAACGCTCCAGCAGCCGCGCCGATCTCTGGGCGGCGGTGAGCGAGCGGCACATGATATAATACTGCGTCATAGTTCGCTCCAATCAGCCGCCGGGCAGCTCCGCAAAGAGCCTCCGGCGGGTATAAGGCATAGTGACCCGCACACGCGGCGGGGCCCCCGGCACGACCATGCCGGGGGCCCGCAGGCAGCCGCACGCACGGATATACTATCCTATGCGGGAGCGGTCGATATGTTATTCGTTCAGCAGCGCCACCGCGTGGGCGGCGATGCCCAGGCCCTCGCCGGAAAAGCCCAGGCCCTCCTCGGTGGTGGCCTTGACGCTGACGCGGCTTGGGTCCAGGCCCATAGCCTGGGCCAGGATGCGGCGCATCTGAGGGATATGGGGCGCAAGCTTCGGCCGCTGGGCGATGACGGTGCAGTCCACATTGGAGACCGAAAAGCCCTTCTCTCCAAGCAGCGCCATCACCTGCCGCAGCAGCTCCACGCTGTCCGCGCCCAGGTAGCGCCCGTCATTATCCGGAAAGAGATGGCCGATGTCCCCCAGGGCGGCGGCGCCCAGCAGGGCGTCCATCAGCGCGTGGGTCAGCACATCCGCGTCCGAATGGCCCAGCAGGCCCTTCTCCCAGGGGATCTCCACCCCGCCCAGGATCAGGCGGCGGCCCTCCGTCAGCCGGTGCACGTCATAGCCGTGGCCGATCCTCAAAGCCAGTCCCCCCTGTCCTTCAAAATGGCCTGGGCCAGGAGCATGTCCCGGGGGCTTGTCAGCTTCAGGTTGTCCTCGTCCCCCAGCACGGTCCGGCATTTGACGCCCAGCAGCTCCACGGCGGCGCAGTCGTCCGTGATGGGCAGGCCCTCCCTGACCGCCTTGGTCAGCGCGCCCTTGATGAGCTCCGCCTTAAAGACCTGGGGCGTCTGCACCCGGACGGTGCTCTCCCGGTCCACGGTGCCGGTGACAAAGCCCTTGCTGTCCACGCTCTTGAGGGTGTCCGGGCTCTTCACCACGGGCACGGCGGCGCCGTAGTCCCGGGCCGCGTACACCGCCCGGAGGATCACATCCTCCGTCACCAGGGGCCGGGCCGCGTCGTGGATGGCGATCAGCTCCGCCTTCCGGTCCACCTCGCTGACCCCCGCCAGAGCGGACTCTGCCCGGGTCTTCCCGCCGCAGATCACCTTGCTGACCTTGCTCAGGCCGCTGTCGTGGACCAGGGCGGCCGTCTGCTCCAGCTTGTCCTCCCGGGTCACCAGCACGATCTCCTCCACCAGCTCCGAGTTCTGGAAGACCCGCAGGGTCCGCAGCAGGACGCTCTCCTTGCCCAGCACGGCCTCCAGCTTATCCGTCCCCATGCGCAGGGAGCTGCCCCCCGCCACGATCACCGCTGAGCAGCGGGGCGGGGTCTCCTTTTTGCCGCCAAAGAGCTTGCGTAAAACCATAACAATCTCCATTCTGCCGCAGTGTCGGCAGCACAAATAGCCATGAAAATCTCCAACTGCGGCTGAATGGAGATTTTAGGCATGTGCCGCGGTTGCCGCTTTAGCGGCGAGCGGTACGCCGTTTTATAAGTATACTGTGAATTTTCACAGTATACCTCTAGCTCAGCCCTTCAGCTGCCGGCGGCGGTAGAAATTCATCATGCCGTCATTCATATCGTCCAGGCGCTTGAGCATCTTGCCCGCGCCATAGGCGGCGCAGGACACAGCATCGTCCACCACGGCGGTGCGGATACCGGTGCTGCGCTCGATGAGCCGGTCGATGCCGTAGATCAGGCTGCCGCCGCCGGACATGATGATGCCGTTTCTGTCCAGGTCTCCTACCAGCTGGGGCGGCGTCCGCTCCAGCACCGTGTGGATGGCGTCCAGGATATGGTTCATGGGCTCCACAAAGGCCTCGATGAGCTCGCCCGGCGCGATGGTCACGGTCTTGGGCAGGCCGTTGGCCAGGTTCCGGCCCTTGACCTCCTCCGGGGCGGCGTCCGGCCGCTGGATCACGCAGCCGATGCTGCGCTTGAGCTCCTCTGCCGCGCTCAGGCCGATGAGCATATCGTGCTTCCGGCGGACGAATTTGACGATGGACTCGTCGAAGCTGGCCCCGGCTACCTTGATGGACTCGCACTCCACCACGCCGCCGCTGGAGACCACGGCGATCTCGGTGGTGCCGCCGCCGATGTCGATGATCATGTGTCCGTCGGGCTTGGAGATGTCCACACCGGCGCCCACGGCGGTAGCCACGGCGGTCTCCAGCAGGTAGACCTTCCGGGCTCCGGCCTCGATGCAGGCGTCGATCATGGCCCGCTCCTCCACGCCGGTGATGCTACTGGGTACGCAGGCCAGCACGCAGGGCTTGAAGAGGCTGAAGGAGGTGATACCGCTGACCAGCTGCTTGAGCATCTGGGCGGCCATCTCGTAGTCCGAGATGACGCCGGCGCTGACCGGGTGGATGGCGACGATATTGGCCGGCGTCCGGCCCAGCATCTTCTGGGCCTCCTGGCCCACCTTCACGATCTTGCGGGTGTATTTATCCAACGCCACGACCGTAGGCTCCCGGGAGACCACGCCCCGGCCCTGCTCGAAGAGCATCGTGGTAGCCGTGCCCATATCGACGGCTATATCTCTCTCAAAAATCAGCATAGAGACTCACCTCATCTGTATGATTCGCGTTTTTCGCGGAAAAAGTCAAGTTATTGATCCCGCCGCCGGGCTACGGCCGCGGCGGACACGGACTTTGCCCCCGCCCGGCGCAGAACGGCGGCGCACTCGGAGAGGGTGGCCCCGGTGGTGACGATGTCGTCCACCAGCAGCACCCGCTTCCCCCGCGCCCGCTCCGGGTCCAGGGCGGCGTAGACGCCGGAGACGTTGGCCCTTCTCCGGGCCGCGCCGCCCATGGAGGACTGGGCCGGGTTGTCCCGGACCTTTTTCAGCAGCGGCGCGCACTCCAGGCCCAGCCTCGCGGCCAGGCCCTCCGCCAGCAACCGGGCCTGGTCATAGCCCCGCCGGCGGAGCCTGCGGCGGCTCAAGGGCGTCCATGTAATAATATCGCAGGAAATTTCGTTCCCGTCAACACATTTCGATAAAAATTCACAGTAAATCTTCCAATAGTGCCGCATGCCGCCGAATTTATAGCGCAGCAGGGAGCGGCGCACGTCCCCCTCGTAGTACAGCGGGGCCACGCAGAGCTCCACATGGGGAAAGCTCTGCCGCTGGAGGGCGCCCTCGGTCCGGGGCAGCTCCGCCGCGCAGCTCTTGCACAGCTGCCCGCCGCCGGTCAGGCGGCGGCAGAAGGCGCAGCGGCTGGGATAGACCAGCTCCAGCAGAGCGTCGAGCAGCCTCATGACGCGCCGCACAGCTTTCGCAGCCGGTAGCGCAGGGCGTTGTAGCGCTTGGTCTGGCGGAAGTTGTCGATCATCTGGTAGGCAGTCCGGTCGTCCCCCACCAGGATCAGCAGCTCCTTGGCCCGGGTCACCGCCGTGTACAGCACGTCCCGGGTCAGCAGCATCTGGGAGCTCTGCCCCAGGGCCAGGATCACCGCCCTATACTCGCTGCCCTGGGCCTTATGGACCGTCATGGCCCAGGCGTGCTCCAGCTCGATGAGGGCGTCGAAGCCGTAATAGGCGATGCGCCCGTCAAAGTCCACGGTCACGGTCTCCGCGTCCGGATCGATGCTCAGGATGCGGCCGATGTCCCCGTTGTAGATGCCGGAGCCGGTGAGGGTGTTGGCCGCGTTGCGCCAGAGGATGTCGTAATTATTCCGGATCTGCATGACCCGGTCCCCCTCCCGGAAGACAGCCTCCCCGAAAGCCTTCTCCCGCTTTTCCTTGGACGGCGGGTTCAGGGCCGCCTGAAGGCGTTTGTTCAGATTGGCGGTGCCCAGCTCCCCCCGGCGGGTGGGCGTGAGCACCTGGATGTCCTGGGGCGGGATGCCCATCTTCCCCGGCAGGCGCACGGCGCAGAGCTCCGCGATGGTCTCCACGGAGCCGGCCGCCTCCAGGCGGCGCAGGCGGAAGAAGTCCCCCGCGTTCTCCGACAGGTCCGGGTGCTCCCCCCGGTTGATCATGTGGGCGTTGCGCACGATGCGGCTGCCCTCGTTCTGCCGGAAGATCTCCGTCAGGCGCACGGTCTGCACCGTGCCGCTGCGGATGATGGCCGAGAACACGTTCCCCGGCCCCACCGAGGGCAGCTGGTCCGCGTCCCCCACCATCAGCAGCCGGGCCTCCGGCGGCATGGCCCGGAGCAGGGCGTCCATCAAAGTTATGTCAACCATTGACGCCTCGTCCAGGATCACCGCGTCGCAGTCCAGCCGGTCCTTCTCGTTTTTGCTGAAGACCACCTTTTCCCCGTCCTCGTCGAACTTGGCCTCCAGCAGCCGGTGGACGGTGGCGGCCTCCCGGCCGGTCAGCTCCGTCATGCGCTTGGCGGCCCGGCCGGTGGGGGCGGTGAGCAGGGTCTTGTAGCCCAGCCGGTCGTAGAGGGCCAGGATGGCCCGGATGGAGGTGGTCTTGCCGGTCCCCGGCCCGCCGGTGATGACCAGCAGCTGGTTTTCCAGGGCCAGGCGCAAAGTCTCCTTCTGCCGCTGAGCATAATGGATCCCCAGGCGGGACTCCAGCTCCCCGATCAGCTTCGGCAGGTCCGCCCGCTGCCGGGATTTTTTCCCGCACATGCGGGCCAGACGCTCGGCCGCGTCCTTCTCCGCCTCGTAGAGCTCCGGCAGGTAGCAGGCCAGAACGCCGGCGGCCTCCTCCTGCACCAGCCGCCCGTTCTCCGCCAGCCGGTCGATGCTCTCCTCCGCGTCCTCCGCCTCCACGCCGATGAGCTGGCAGGTGGCGGCGGCCAGCTTGTCCCGGGGGATGAAGCAGTGGCCGTTGCCGGAGTTGTGGGCCAGCTCGAACACCACCGCGGCGTCGATCCGGTCCCGGCTGCGGCTGTCCACGCCCTCGGCCATAGCCAGGGTATCCGCCTCGGCGAAACTGCCGCCGATGTGGGCGGCGGCCAGGATATAGGGGTTGTTCCTCAGCAGCTCCAGGGCCTCGGGCCCATAGTATTTATACAGCCGCATAGCCAGCACGGGCCGCAGGCCGAAGGAGCAGACATACTCCATCAGCCGCCGCACCCCCGCCTGGCTGCGGAAGCTCTTGCTCATCTGCTCGGCCTTGGCGGCACTGATGCCCTTGATGGCGGCCAGCTGCTCCGGGGAGCGCTCCAGCACCTCCAGGGTCTTGTCCCCGAAGCGGTCCACCAGCAGGGCGGCGGTGGCGGGGCCGATGCCCCGCACCGCGCCTCCGGCCAGGTACTCATAGATGGCCTTGGCCCCGGAGGGCATCAGCCGCTGGGCAAACTCGGCCTTGAACTGCCGCCCGTGGACGCTGTGGGTGCTCCAGAAGCCGGTGAGGAGCATGGTCTCCCCGGGGGCCGCATAGGGGAAGCAGCCCACCACGGTGACGCGCTGGTCGTCCCCGTCCCGCAGGCGCAGGACGGTGTAGCCGTTGGCCTCATTTTTATAGATGACCGAATCCACCGTGCCGGACAGCTCGATCAATTCCTGCTGGTCCATGGGCTGTTTCCCTTCCGCCGGGGCTGACGCCCCGGCTTATTCTTCGATCTTATTCAGCGGTCAAAAGGGGTTTTAAGAACTGCCCCGTAAAGCTCCGCTCGCAGGCGGCGCAGTCCTCCGGCGTACCGGCAAAGACCAGTTCCCCGCCCCCGTCGCCCCCCTCGGGGCCCAGGTCGATGATGTGGTCGGCCACTTTAATGACGTCCAGGTTGTGCTCGATGACGATCACGGTGTTGCCCGCGTCCACGAAGCGGTCCAGGATGTTGATGAGCTTGTGCACATCCGCGATGTGCAGGCCCGTGGTGGGCTCGTCCAGCACGTAGACGGTGCTGCCGGTGCTCCGCTTGGACAGCTCGGTGGCCAGCTTCACCCGCTGGGCCTCGCCGCCCGAGAGGGTGGTGCTGGACTGGCCCAGCTTCACATAGCCCAGGCCCACGTCGTAAAGCGTTTGAATTTTATTTAAGATCCGCTGCTGGTTGGCAAAGAAGGAGCAGGCCTCCTCCACCGTCATATCCAGCACGTCGGCGATGCTCTTGCCCTTGTATTTGACCTCCAGGGTCTCCCGGTTGTAGCGCTTGCCGCCGCACACGTCGCAGGGGACGTACACGTCCGGCAGAAAGTGCATCTCGATCTTCAGCAGCCCGTCGCCGGAGCAGGCCTCGCAGCGGCCCCCCTTTACGTTGAAGGAGAAGCGGCCCTGGCCGTAGCCCCGGAGCCTGGCGTCCTGGGTGGAGGCGAAGAGCTCCCGGATATCGTTGAAGACGCCGGTATAGGTGGCCGGGTTGGAGCGGGGCGTCCGGCCGATGGGGCTCTGGTCCAGGGCGATGACCTTGTCCACATACTCCAGGCCCTCGATCCCCCGGCACTTACCGGGCCGGACCTTGACCCGGTTCTTCTCCGCGGCCAGGGTCTTGTATAGAATTTCATTGACCAGGGAGGATTTCCCGCTGCCGGACACGCCGGTGACGCAGATGAGCTTGCCCAGAGGAAACTCCACGTCGATATTTCGCAGGTTGTTCTCCGCCGCGCCCCGGACGGTCAGGCACTTGCCGTTCCCCTTCCGCCGGCTCTCCGGCACGGGGATCTTCTTCCGGCCGCTCAGGTAGTCCCCGGTGACGGACTCCGGGCAGGCGCAGATGTCCTCTATGCTCCCGGCGCACACCACTTTGCCGCCGTTTACCCCGGCTCCTGGGCCGATATCCACCACATAGTCCGCCGCGCGCATGGTCTCCTCGTCGTGTTCCACCACGATCAGGGTATTCCCCAGGTCCCGCAGCTGCTTGAGGGTGTTGAGGAGCTTGGCGTTGTCCCGCTGGTGCAGGCCGATGCTGGGCTCGTCCAGGATGTACAGGACCCCCATCAGGCTGGAGCCGATCTGGGTGGCCAGGCGGATGCGCTGGGCCTCGCCGCCGGAGAGGGTGGCCGCCGAGCGGGACAGGGACAGATAGCCCAGGCCCACGCTCCGCAGAAAGCCCAGGCGGGAGCGGATCTCCTTTAAGATCTGCCCGGCGATGATCTGCTCCTTCTCCCCCAGAACCAGTCCGTCCAGGAAGTTCAGAGCGTCCACCACGGACAGCTCCGTGAACTGGGCGATGTTCATCCCGCCCACGGTCACGGCCAGGGCGGACTTCTTCAGCCGCTTGCCCTGGCAGTCCGGGCAGGGGATCTCGGACATGCACTCCTCGATCTCGGCGCGCATAGAGGGGCTCTGGGTCTCCTTATAGCGCCGCTCCAGGTTGGGCACGATCCCCTCAAACTCCCGCTTGATGATCCCGAAGCCCTCGCTGCGCTCATAGCGCAGCTGCAAAGGCTCTCCCTTGGTCCCGTAGAGGATGGCCTCTATGGCCTCCTTGGGCAGATCCTTCACCGGGTCGGTGAGCTTGAAGTGATAGCGCCTGGCCAGGGCGTCAAAGTACATTTTCGAGATGGTGTCCCCCCGGACGTTGCCCCAGCCGGAGGCGGTGATGGCCCCGTCCATGATGCTCAGGTTGGGATTGGGCATGATGAGCTCCGGGTCCACCAGCAGCTGCATCCCCAGGCCCGTGCAGGTGGGGCAGGCCCCGTGAGGGTTGTTGAAGGAGAAGAGCCGGGGCGTCAGCTCCTCGATGGAGATGCCGCAGTGCTCGCAGGCGTAGTTCTGGGAGAAGGCGATGAGCTCCCCCTCCGGCACCCGCTCCACGAACAGCAGCCCGCCGGACAGGGCCAGGGCGGTCTCCGCCGAGTCGGTCAGGCGGCGGGTGATATCCGGCTTCACCACCAGCCGGTCCACCACGATCTCGATGTTGTGCTTCTTGTTCTTCTCCAGCCTAATCTCCTCGGACAGGTCGTAGAGCAGCCCGTCCACCCGGGCCCGGACATAGCCGGAGCGCTTGGCGTCCTCAAAGACCTTGGCGTGCTCCCCCTTCCGGGCGCGGACCACCGGGGAGAGCAGCTGGATGCGGCTGCCCTCGGGCAGCTCCAGGATCCGGTCCACGATCTGGTCGATGCTCTGCTGGCGGATCTCCCGGCCGCACTTGGGGCAGTGGGGCACGCCCACCCGGGCCCAGAGCAGGCGCAGATAGTCGTAGATCTCCGTCACGGTCCCCACGGTGGAGCGGGGGTTCTTGGAGGTGGTCTTCTGGTCGATGGAGATGGCGGGCGAGAGCCCGTCGATATAGTCCACGTCCGGCTTGTCCATCTGGCCCAGGAACATCCGGGCATAGGAGCTGAGGCTCTCCACATAGCGCCGCTGTCCCTCGGCGTAGAGGGTGTCGAAGGCCAGGCTGGATTTGCCGCTGCCGGACAGGCCCGTCAGCACCACCAGCTTGTCCCGGGGCAGCTCCAGGTCGATGTTTTTCAGGTTGTTCTCTCTGGCGCCCTTGATAAAGATGCTGTTCTGCATAAAAAGTCTAATCTTCCTTTGCCGCGATATCCGCCGTGCTGCCGCCGGTGAGGGCCAGCAGGTCCCCCGGCTTAAGCTCCACCTGGCTGCCGATGCGCCCGGCGCTGACCAGGATCGTCTCCTGCTCCGCCGCGCTCTCATGGAGCACCGTGGGGTAGCGCTTTTTCATGCCGATGGGGGAGCAGCCGCCCCGCACATAGCCGGTCAGGCCCAGAAGCTGGCTCACCGGCAGCATGGCGACGGATTTCTCCCGCACCGCCTTGGCCGCCTTTTTCAGCTCCAGCTCCGCGTCCACCGGGATGACGAACACGTAGGGCTTCCCGCTGGCCCCTTTGGCGACTAAGGTCTTAAACACCTGGGCCGGGTCCCGGCCCGTCATGGCGGCCACCGTGCGCCCGTCCACCGCCTCGTCCCCGTGGGGATACTCGTGGGCGGCGTACCAGATCTTCTTCTGGTCCAGAAGGCGCATCACGTTCGTTTTCTGTTCGGCCATCTGATCTCTCCCCCTTTTGTCTTCGGCTCTCTCGATCGCTTACAAGTCGTATCATTATACTCCTTTTTCCCGGGACTTTCAATACAAAGTCGTAAAGCAAACTCAGCTCGGATAAAAAAATCCCGCTCCGCCGGCATAAGCTCTCCCCCTGCCCTGTCCCCGGTATTTCCGCCCATTTCTCACAGGGAAACGCTCAAATCCTACAGCGCCGTGCGACGCGCTTTTTCCGGTGACAAAATTATAATATGTTTACCTTATGTAAACTTAGGAGGCGATGCTATGCGCATGGGAGGACAGAGAAAACTGGCCGCGGCCGGAGCGGCGGCGGCAGGCAGGATCGATGGGAGATTTTTGATATCGGCGCGATGCGGGATCTATCTGTGCCTGGGCTTCATGATGGCCTGCGCCCGCATATTGGAGAACGGGGCCCCCTTCGGCATGGCCATGGTGGCCTGCTCGGGGCCCGGGCTGGCGGGGGTCTTCGCCCTGGCGGGGGCCTCCCTGGGCTACCTGATCAGCGGCGGGGTAGACTGGGGCATCCGCTACATCGCCGCGGCGGTGCTGGTGTACACCATCTCCTTCGTGTTCCACGAACTGAGCCTGTACCGGCAGAGCTATTTCATGCCCGCCGCCGCGGGGCTGGTGATGGCGCTGACGGGCTTTCTGGGCAGCTTCAGCGCCGGGGCCGGGGAGGTGCCCCTGCTGGCGGAGCTGTTTCTGGAGACGGCCCTGGCCTTCGGCGGGACCTACTTCTTCCGGGAGGCCCTGTCCAACGGCCTGCGGGCCACGGAGACGGCGGAGCTGCGGCACAGCGTCTCGGCCATGATCATGGCGGCCTGCGCCCTGATGGCCTTCTCCCGGCTGGTTTTGTTCGACACGGTGTCCCTGGGCCGCTTCGTGGCCCTGCTGCTGGTGATGACCTCGGCCATGAAGGGCGGCATGCTCACCGGCGCCGCCGTGGGGACGGTGCTGGGCCTGGCCATGGACGTGACCCACCTGGGCGTGCCCTTCTACACCATGTCCTATTCCTTCTGCGGGCTGCTGTCCGGGGTCTTCGGCAAGCACGGGCGGGTGATCTTCGTGCTGTCCTTCATCCTCTCCAGCGCCCTGGCGGTGGTCTGCGCCTGGAACGCGGAGATCTACATCAGCGCCCTGTTCGAGACCTTCTGCGCCTCGGTGGTGTTCATGCTGCTGCCCTCCTCCCTTCTAAACCACGCCGGCCTGATGCTCCAGTACATGGAGAAGGGCAGCGGGGAGTCGGGCCTGCGGCGCTTCGTGGCCCGGCGGGTGAAGGACCTGAGCGAGGCCTACGGGGAGCTCTTTGAGGTCGTCAACCGGAGCATGACCGAGCCCTGCAACGACGAGAACATCGCCAAGGTCTTCGACCGGGCGGCGGACCAGGTCTGCGTCCGCTGCAAGAACAAGAACCGCTGCTGGAACACGGACTATGTGGACACCCTCTCGGCCATGAACGACGCCACCCAGGCCATGACGGAGCGGGGGCGGCTGACCATGGCCGATCTGCCGGGGCATTTTAGGGAGAAGTGCCTGAACCTGCCCGCCTTCGTCACGGCGGTGAACGGGGAGCTGCGCCGCCTGTCCTACCGGCGGCAGCTGCGCCTGCGCATGGCGGAGGACCGGAGCCTGGCCTGGGGCCAGTACGCGGACATCGCCGCGGTCTTAGGGAACGTGGCCGACGAGCTGGGCAGCGTCAACGGCTCCGACCCCCTGGCCGAGCGGCGGCTGCTGCGCTATCTCAAGAGCCTGAACATCGACGGGGAGGCCGCCGTCTACCGGGACGGAGGCGGCCGGATGCGGGTGGTCATCGAGAGCGGCCGCCTGGCCCCCCTCACCAAGGAGGAGGACTATCTGGAGAAGCTGTCCTCGGTGGTGGGCGTGCGGCTGTGCCAGCCGGCGGAGT
This sequence comes from uncultured Oscillospiraceae bacterium, assembly GCA_947626785.1. Taxonomy (GTDB): domain Bacteria; phylum Bacillota; class Clostridia; order Oscillospirales; family Oscillospiraceae; genus Limivicinus. Next base: position 16,473 of record CANQTO010000012.1, on the reverse strand, counting down.
TGACGGAGGGTGGCTCCCGGATGACGCTGCTGGAATCGGAGCCCCTGGCCGTGTCCGTGGGCATCGCCGCCATGAAGAAGCGGGGCGAGCGGGTCAGCGGCGACAAGGGCAGCTACTTCAAGACCGACTCCGGCGTGCTGTGCGTGCTCCTCTCCGACGGCATGGGCTGCGGGGACGAGGCTGCCCGGGACAGCGGCCAGGTGATCGCCATTCTGGAGAAGTTCCTGCGCTCCGGGGTGGACCCGGCGGTGGCCATGAAGATTTTGAATTCCGTGCTGCTCCTCCGGGGCGGGGACAGCTGGGGCTTTGCCACGGTGGACCTGATGTGCGTGGACCTGTTCACCGGGGAGACCTGCTTTTATAAGTACGGCGCGGCCCCCTCCTACGTGAAGAGCGGCAAGGGCATCCGCCGCATCAAGGGCGAGACCCTGGCCGCCGGACTCAGCGCCGGGGACGGGATCAGCCCCGACGTGGTCCGGATGAAGCTGCGCCCCGGCTCCACGGCGGTGATCGCCTCGGACGGGGTACTGGTGGACGCGGAGGACGAGTGGCTCAAGGCCCTGCTGAACAAGGGGACGGACGACATGAAGGCCCTGGCCAAGTCCGTCATCCAGGAGGCGGAGCAGCTCTACGGTGTGGGGGACGACATGACCGTGGTTGCGGTCCGGGTGGAGGAGCGGGCATGAGGCTCCGGCTCAAGGGCGGCCTCCGCCGCCTGCTGGCCTCCGCCGCCGCCCGGCTGAGGCGGAGAAAGCGGGCCGCCCAGGTCCCCGGCGTCAAGGGGACCATGGGCAGCGTCATTCTGGTCAGGCCCGCCCATTCCTGCTTTAAGGAGGTGGTGTTCGTCCTCAAGGAGGACTGTCTGATGGACCCGGAGCTGAACCGGCAGGAGCTGCTGCTCCAGGCTAAGGACTACGTGCGCGCTGCCCTGCCGAAGCGGCAGGGCCCCTCCCCTCTCCGCACGGCCCTCTGCACGGCCCTTCTGACAGCGGCCCTGCTCCTGTTGGGCCTGCATCTGGCGGGGCTGCTGTAAAAAGACATTTTTCAGCAACAGTCTTATTTTAAGTGCCGCAACCTCATGGCTCCCCTGTGCAAGGGGAAGCATGAGGGGCTGGTACTTACTAATTAAATCTTGTTTACCTTTACATCAAAAAGGGACTGTAGCAAAACAGTCCCTTTTTGATGTATTCTGTCTTTATTCTTCGAAAACCACATTTGCCTCTTCGCTGTAGAACATGCTCAGGTACTCCTCCAGCGTCACGCCAAGCTGGGTGATCTGCCCGGCGGCCTCCGGGCCCACGTAGCGGTAGTGCCAGGGCTCGTAGATGATGCCGGTGATGCCCGAGCGGCCGTTGGGGTAGCGGAGGATAAAGCCGTAGCGCCAGCAATTGGCCATCAGCCACTGCTGGGTGGAGGTCCGCTCCTGGCTCTGGTCCAGGGCCTGGTTGGCCGCGTCCACCAGGTCCACCGCCAGCCCCAGCTCATGCTCGCTGGTGCCGGGCCGGGCCACCTCCATAGCCGCGATGGAGGGCGCCTCCTCCTGGCTGAGCCCGGCGTCGATGAGCCGCCGGACCTTGTCCTGGTACAGCTGCTCCTGGGTCTCCCGGGTCCGGTAGGCGGAAGCTACCACAGGCTCGTTGCCCGCGGCGGCGCAGTCGGCCAGCATCTGCCCCAGGGCCTCCGCGCAGCGGCTGTCCAGCTGCTTGCCGCCGCCGATGTCCACCAGCTCCGGCGTGAAGCCCGCGTGCTCCACACTGTTCCAGGGGTTGACCAGAGCCAGCAGCTGGGTCTGCTGCCGCTGCTCATTCCAATGGGCGGCCCGGACCCCCAGCAGGCCCAGCAGCGCCAGGCACAGCAGTAGGGCCCCCAGGCCAAACAGGAGCTTCGCCCGGGACCGGGCGGCGGCGCGGGCCGGGGCCGCCCTGTGAGAGCCCGCCTGCCGCCTGGAGGCGGCGCGTCTGGCGGCGGGGTGCGTATCCACTACGATGGGATAGAAATCAGCGTCCATGATCTGAGCTTGCAGCATGACCGGTGCCTCCCTTCCTTTGATGGGCCCATCATACACCCCACTTGTATCGTTTCGGTCAATTTCTTGTATACTTTTTGTATCATTTTAAAATTTTTTCAAAAAATTTTTCAAAAACTCCATTTAACTCTGTTCCGCCACATACAGGCTGGCCCGGGACTGGATCAGCCGGGCGGCCTCCTCCGCCGTCCGGTCCCCGGCAAAGAAGGCCTGGCACTCCTCCGTGATGATATCCCGCAGCGTCTGGTCGACCCTGCCGGTCCGTTCTATCGCCTGCAGGAAGTCCGCAAACTCCTCCACCTGCTTATCGCTGAGCTTGCCGCTCTGCCGGGCCTCTGCCAGCCTGTCCTCCAGCGCGGGGCGGTAGACCGGCAGATGAAAGGTGTCCGCGTTCTGAAGATGGAATTTGATAAAGTCCCAGCAGCCCTCGATATGGCTGCCGCCGGCCCGGATGCCGATCTCGGCGTTGAGGGTCAGGGTGCTGCCGCAGCTGCCGTCGGCAGTTGGCTCGCCCACGGGGCTGAGCTCGCAGCCCGCCTGGGCCTCCGCGTCGGCCAGGTCGGTCACGCTCGTGATAAAGAGCCTGTCGCCCACCAGGCTCCCCTCCGCCACGCGCACAGGGCCGGGGGTATAGTTCATATTGTTGGGGTCCTCCGGGGTCTCCCGCATGGCGGCCGCCGCCTGGAGCAGCGTGATGAAGTCCGGCGTGTCAAATGCGCAGCGGGCGTTCTGCCAGTCCACAGCCTTCTCGGCGTAGGGGCAGACGATGGCGCTCAGAAACCCCTCCCGGGTCTGATTGTAGAGCGTCTCCCGGCCGCCCCGGCTCCGGTCGATGTCCAGGTACTCCTGGGTGGTCCAGCCGTAGCGGTCGCCGAAATCTGAGCGTTTGACCAGGATGGTGGAGATATTAAAGGAGCTGCCCATGGTATAGATCCCGCCGCTGCGCGTGAAGATCTGGGGAACGGCGATATCCTCCAGCCCGATGTCCCCGTCGTTTTCAAAGAGCTCCGTCATGTCCAGAAGCAGGCCCTTGGCAATGTAGAGAGAGGGCTCAAAGCCGTAGAACTTGATCAGATCCGGCCCCTTGCCGGCGATCAGCTCCGTGTTCAGCTTCATCTGGGCCTCCTGCCAGTCCAGAGCGCCGCCGTCGGAATAGTCTATCACCTCGATGTAGTGATCCGGGCTGGCCGCGTTGAAGGCCGCCACCTCCAGATCCGGGCCGATGTTCGTCAGCTTGGCCATGGTCAGGCGGGTCCTGGCGCGGAGCTGGGCCGGGTCCGCTTCCCTAAGCCGCTGATAGCCGATCAGGGCGCTGCACAGAAAGCTCCCGTCCGGCATGGGCCGGACGCTGCCCAGGCCGCCGCCGGAGAGGCTGCACTCGGCCCAGAGGACGATCGGGCTGGCGCCGCCCGTCTCGTCCACCGCGTACAGGCCCTCGTCGCAGAGCAGCAGCAGGAAATAGCCCTCGCCGCCGGAGCAGAGCGTGCCCTTTGGGCAGGAGAAGAGCTCGGTCAGTTCTCCGGAATCGCTGTCGATGCTGTAGAGCTCATTTCCCTCCGCCGTGGGCGCCGTCACATAGAGCAGGCCGTCCCCTCCCCGGATCAGGCCGCCGTTTGTTGGCAGAGAGCAGGCGCTTACCGGCTCCCAGTCCCCGCTCAGGATCAGCAGCTGTCCGTCCAGGGTCTGGAGCAGCAGCTTCCCTTCGGAAAACGAAAAGGTCCAGGGGAAGGTATCTTCGCTGTAGATGTCCCTCAGCCGGTGCCTGTTCAGCTCTTCCCCCTCCGGGGAGACCTGGACAAAATCGTACTCATGCTGCCCGTTTGCATAGGAGTCCTCGCAGAGCCACACGGTATCTCCGTCCACCGCAGCGCCGAGAAATATATTCTCCGAGGTGAACACCGTCCGCCCGCCCCGGCGCAGCTCGCAGCGGTCTATGGCGGGCTGATACAGATAGCTCAGCTCTCCGCCCCAGAGGAAGACCTGGAAAATGGCTCCGTCCGAGGGGATCTGGGTCTCCGGCTCCAGGCGGTAGCAGCCCCCCTGGCCGGTCCACTCCCCGGTCTCCGGGTCCACGGACAGAAGGGCCTCCTCCGCCGGTCCGGCGGCGGGCTCCTCTGCCTTGTCCTTCCCGCCGCAGGCGCAGAGGGACAGGGCCAGAGCCAGGATCATTAAGTAAGCGAACGCTCTCTTCATTCCTTGCCTCCTGTATAGTTGCTCTCACCTATACAGTGTCTTCAGTGCGGAAAAAGCGGACAAAAATATTATGAATTTTTTATGAATTCTCGGGACGATCAAAAAAGAGCCTTAGGCCGCCTAAGACTCTTTTTTGATTTATCCAATTATCCAAGCCCGACATCCATGGACACCATTCTCTGACCGTTGTCCACATAGCGGCTGATGTGCTCGCTCCTGAATACCCGGATGTCTCCGGCGATGCGGGCCAGGCTCTCCAGGTCCAGAGTGCCCTGGACCCGCAGCAGCCAGCCCTCCTGCTCGTTATAGAGCAGGACGTAATTCGTGCGCTGGGCCCAGTTGTCCGGCTCCCTCTGGCCTGTCTCCGTCCCGGTGCTGTCCAGGCTCAGGCGCAGCTGGCGCAGGCCGTCCCGGGTCTCGTCCATGACGATCTCCACCTGGGCGCCTTCATAGCCCAGCACATAGGTCTGCTGGTACAGCTCGGAGGGGGACTGGAGGGAGATCTGATAGAGTACGCCCCGGTCCACGTCCTCGTAGGTCATATAGCCGTAGAGCCCTTCCGCCTCCTCCGGCGTCACGCCGTAATCGGCGTAGTCCGCTCCCGTCTTCTTCTGCTCATAGAGGATCGCGTCCTCCATGCTGCTGCTGTGGCTGGGCTCTTCCGGCAGCCAGCCGGGGGCAAAGAAGTAGTCGTTCCCCTCCGGGGCGGTGGAGAAATCCAGCTCCAGGCTGGGCTGGCGGGTGACCCACTGCTGCTGTCCGTCCGAATCCCAGATCCGGTACTCCTCCGGGGACTCCGGGCCCGGCTGGACCCACATCTGATAGACGGCGGCAAAGGCCGTCACAGACATCAAGCAGGCGATGGCCGCGGCCAGCAGGCAGACCCGCAGGAGCTTTTTCCGGGCGGGACGCGCCGGGGCCTCCGCCTCCGGCCGGTACTCCCGGCAGAAGCGCTCCCAGCTCTCCCCCACATCGGGCAGGCTCTCCCGCTCCCGGCGCAGCAGCTCCTCCAGAGCCGCCTCCACCAGGGCCGGGTCCTCCCCCTCCTCCCGGTCAAAATCGGCGCGGAGCAGCGCCTCCAATTCCTGGGTACTCATTTTTTCTAAATCGTTAGCCATCTCCGCACCTCCTTACGATTTTTATTCCTCTACCTATATAGTGTCTTCAGCTCCGGGTTTCCGGACAGGGGGGAAAAATTTTTTTCGGAAAAATCTATTTTTCCTTTTGCAGCTCTTCCCGCAATCGGAGCCGGGTCCGCTGCAAGCGCTTCTGGCAGGCGCTCTCGCTGATGCCGAAGCGCCGGGCCGCCTCCGCGCAGGTGCAGCCCTCCAGGGCCACCAGCTTAAAGAGAGCGAAGTCCTCCTCGCTCACCTGCTTGGGCCGCAGCCAGTCCGGATGCTCCTCCGGGCCCGGGCCGGGGTCCGGGGGCTCCTCCCCCTCCGGCAGCTCAGCGGCCAGCCGCTGCCGGACGGCCCGCTTTCGCCCCTCGTTCCGCAGGACGTTTTTCAGCACCGACAGCAGCCAGGCCCGGGGCCGGAGCAGCTCCGGCAGCTCCTCCATGGCGCAGAGCCGGACAAAGGTCTGCTGGGCCGCGTCCTCCGCCTGCTCCCGGTCGCGGGTCACGGCCAGGGCATAGCGGTACAGGGCCTGGAAGTGCTCCCGGTAGAGCCGCGCTATGAACTTGTCCTTTGCGCTCTCCATCGGCTGTCCGCCCCCTGCGCTTTAATCGCTGTATAGATTGATGGCCCAGCGGTCCTCCCCCAGCACTAAGGGCAGGCCCAGGACCCGGCCGCTGCCGGTGGTATAGTTTACATAATACAAATCTGTGTTGACGTCGATGGCGGAGCTGCCGCCCAGGCCCATCACCGTGTCGCTGAAGGCATAGCTGGCGGCCAGGTTCTCCACCAGGCGCTGGGCGTCCCGGCTCCAGTCCTTCTCCTGGTACGCGGTCAGCTCCTCGCTCCGGTAGCGGCGGAACTCCGCCCCCAGGATGAGCCCCGTGGCGTCGTCCACCACATACTGGAGGCCCTCATAGTGGTAGCCGCTGTCCGCGTCCAGCACCTTTCCGCCGTTCACCACCCAGACCAGGCTGGTGGACACGGGTCCGGAGGCCGCCACCAGCAGCACCGGCTCCACATCCAGCACGTCCGAGCGCTCCAGGCCGTGCAGGCTCAGGTCCGTGCCGTTTAAAAGGGCGGCCAGGGCGTCGAACTTGGCGGCCACGTCGGCGGCGGTCATAAAGCGGCCCTCGGTCTCCAGCTCCACGTAGTTCCCGCTGCCGGCGGCGATCTCCCCCAGGATGGACAGCTTCTCCAGCTTGGCTTCGTCGCTGGTGAGGCTCAGGCTGGCCTGCCCCAGGTCCACCGTCCGGCTCAGCCGGTCGGTGCTGCGTTCCTGGACAGCCGCGCTGAGACCCGGCAGCAGCAGACCCAGGACCACCGCCCCCAGCAGCAGCGCCCCCACGGCAATAGGCCGGAGCGCCGGGCGCCGGGGCGCGTTCTTTCTCCGCTGTCTCATACCCGGCCTCCCTTCAGCTCCACGGTGACGCAGGTGCCGTTGCCCACGCGGCTTTCAAACTTTAAGGTGCCGTTGTGGAGCCGGACGATCTCGTTGCACAGGGCCAGGCCCAGCCCCACGCCCCCCTGGGCCCGGGACCGGGACTTGTCCACCCGGTAGAAGGCCTCGGTGATATGGGCGATCTCCGCCTCGGGGATGCCCCGGCCGGTGTCCAGGATACGCAGGACGCAGCCCTCGGGGGTCATCTGGGAGACAATGTAGATATTCCCGCTCCGGTCCATGGCCTTGCGGGCGTTGTCCAGGAGATTGACCAGCAGGGAGCGGACCAGATCCGGCTCCAGCAGGCACTCCCCCTCCTCGCAGCGGCACTGGAGCACGATCCCCTGTTCGGCGTAGACCCGCTCCAGATGCTGCACCATGCTGCCCACGATCTGGGCCGGGCGGCAGGGCTCCAGCTCCACTTCCTTCTTTTTCAGGACTAAGATATCCAGCAGCTTCAGCGACAGGCTCTCCAGCCGCTTGCCCTCGGAGAAGATGTAGTTGGCCGCGTCCATCTGCTCGGCCTCCGTGAGGGTCTGGGAACGGATCAGCTCCGCGTAGCCGATGATGGCGGTCATGGGGTTTTTCATCTCGTGGGCGAAGTTGCCCATGAAATTCTCCTGCCGGGCGGCGGCGTCCCGGATGGCGTCGATGTTCTCCTGGATCTTGGCGGCCATGGCGTTGAAGTCCCGGGTGAGCATCCCCACCTCGTCGTTCCCGGCGGGCTTGGCCCGGTAATCCAGCTCCCCAGCGGCAAAGCGCTTGGAGGCGTCGGACAGGGCGCTGAGGGGCCGGGTCAGCCAGTAGGCCAGGACCCAGCAGAGGGCGGCCCCCACGGTGATGACCGCCAGAAAGACCCAGCGGTAGATCCGCAGCTGCCCGTCCCGCTGGGTGTACAGGGCGCTGATATCGGTGCACTGGTCCAGGCGCAGGGTGTCGTTGGCGGCCCGGAGCGTGGCGCTGATGCGGATGTGGCGTCCCCCGTGGCCGTCCCGGACCACGGTGGCGCTGCCCTTGCTGCCCTCGGTCTCCGGCTCGCCGCTCAGGTCCACCGACCGGGGGTTCTCGCTGTAGATGGCGCGGGTGCCGTCCCCTAAACGCAGGGCGGACCAGCCGGCGGTGCCCTGCTCGCTCATCCGGCTCAGGGCGTTGGCCAGGTTGGAGTGGTCCGGCTGGGGGTCCGTCTCGTCCACGATGCGCAGGGTGCCCAGCACCATCCGGTAGGAGCTGACGGCGGACTCCATGGCCCGCTCCAGGTTTCCGGAGAAATTGAGCGTGACCAGCAGGCTGCCGCCGACCCCGAAGGCCAGCGCCAGCAGCCAGACCATGCAGATGGTGATCTTCATCCGGAATTTCACGCGCGTTTCTCCTTGCTTTCTTACCAAATGCGCCGCCATTTTGGCGGCGCGTTTATTGTTTCTTCTAAATTTCGAGGCGATAGCCTACCCGGTTCACCGTCTGGAGCCTCTCTTCCCAGCCCAGCTTCTTGCGCAGGCGCTGGATGTGCAGGTCCACCACCCGGCTGCCGATGGGGTACTCTCCTCCCCAGACCCGCTCATAGATGGTCTCCCGGTAGAGGGCGGCCCCCGGGTTCTGGACGAAGAGCAGCATCAGGTCCCACTCCTTCTTGGTCAGCGGGATGGGCTCCTCCCCCCGCTGCACATGGAAGGAGCGCAGGTCGATGGTCAGGTCCCCGATCTGGAGGATGTCCTCGGTCTTCTTGTAGCGCCGCAGGACCACCTCCACCCGGGCCAGCAGCTCCATCACCTCAAAGGGCTTGACGATATAGTCCTCCGCGCCCATGCGCAGGCCCTTCACCCGGTCGTCCAGGGAGTTCTTGGCGGTGATGAAGATCACCGGCACCCCCATGGGCTGGATGTACTCCATCAGCTCAAAGCCCGACACCGCCGGCAGCATCACGTCCAGCAGCACCAGGTCAAAGCCGTCCTCCTCCAGGAGGTTGGCCGCCTCCGCCCCGTCATAGGCGCAGACGCAGCTGTACCCAGCCTTGCTGAGGCTGAGCTTCATCAGATCTGAGATAGGTTTTTCATCTTCAACGATCAGGATTCGTATCATGGCAAGCTTCCTCCGTATCCACCCCCGCGCACCCCGGCGCGGGAGCCTTCCGATGGGAGCGGGCCTTTCCGGCTTCTCCGCAACAGAACAAGTATACCTCGGAGTTGTATCTTTTTTGTATACTTTTTGGTAATTTCTGGTAAAAATGGCGTAGTTTTGAAAATTTAAGAATTTAGTGTCCCCCGCGCAGGGCGGTATATTCCTCTAAGGTGAGGCCCAGCCGGTGGATCTCCTCCGCCGCCTGGAGGCCTATGTAGCGGTAGTGCCAGGGCTCATAGATGATGCCGGTCAGGTCCGTGGTGCCGTTGGGATAGCGGAGGATGAAGCCGTAGCTCCAGCAGTTGGCCATCAGCCACTGCTGGGTGGCGGTCCGCTCCTGCCCCTGGTCCAGGTTGGTGTAGTTCTCGTCGATCACGTCCGCCGCCAGGCCCAGCTGGTGTTCGCTGGTGCCGGGCACCGCTACGGACATGGCCGCCACCGACGGGGCCTCCGCCGCCGGGGTCCCGGCGTCCAGGAGGCGCTTGATCTTGTTGTCGTAGAGCTCCTGCTGCATCTCTTGGGTCCGGTAGGAGGAGATCAGCACCGGGCGGCAGCCGGCGGCCTTGCAGTCGGCCAGCATCTGTTCAAAGGCGGCGGCGCAGCGCACATCCAGCCGGTGCCCCTCCGTGCCCACCTCTGTCAGTTCCGGCACATAGCCCTCCGGCAGCGGGTTCCAGGGGTTGACCAGCAGGAGGATGTCCCCTTCCCGGACGGCGGCAAACTTGTCCGCCAGGATCTGCCCGCCGCTCTCGGCCGCCCAGCGCCGCTCTGACTCCTCCCAGGCCGCCCGGGTGCGGAGGGCCTCCTCCGCCCGGCGGCCCAGCAGCGCAAGCTCCCGCCGCGCCGCCGCTTGACCGGCAGACTCGGTCCAGACCGCCAGCGAGACCTGGATCAGCAGGCCCAGCAGGATGCCCGCCAGGGCCATAAGGAGGCTGAAGCCGAGGCGGTTTTTTGTTTTTACAACCATGCTTTTTCTCCCTTAGAAAGGCAGCAGGCCCAGATGCTCCAGCAGGATCTTCAGGCCGATCAGGATCAAAATCAGGCCCCCGGCCAGCTCCGCCTTGCTCCGGTAGCGCTCGCCGAAGTGGCCGCCCACGGCGATGCCCAGGGCAGAGAGCAGGAAGGTGGTGACGCCGATGAGCCCTGCGGCGGGAAGGATGTCCACCGCCAGGAAGGCGAAGGTGATGCCCACCGCCAAGGCGTCGATGCTGGTGGCAACGGCCATGGTCAGCATGGTCCTGACGCCGAAATCGTCGTCCAGCTCTTCCGTCTCGTCAAAGGACTCCCGGATCATCCCGAAGCCGATGAGGGACAGCAGGATGAAGGCGATCCAGTGGTCCACGCTGGTGATCAGATGCTCAAAGCGGGAGCCCAGCAGCCAGCCCAGCACCGGCATGAGAAACTGGAAGCCGCCGAAATACAGGCCGGCCAGCAGCGCGTGCTTCCACTGGAGCCGCTTCACGCTCAGCCCCTTGCAGACCGACACGGCGAAAGCGTCCATGCTCAAGCCCACGGCGATCAACAGCAGCTCTCCGATGCCCAACCCGGTCCCCTCCAAACGCAGACTACAGATAAAATCTTACAAAGTTCGCTGTAAAAGGAAAAGAATCAAATTTGTTTTTGAGGCAGCTTTGCCGCCTCAAAAACTCCCTAAGCCCGCCCTGGGGCGGGCTCTCGCGCCGACCAAACGGGGCGCAGCCCCTGCGATAAGCGCGAGTTTTTCAAATGCGAGCCCAACGAAGTGGGTCGCATTTGATGGATGGCGGCTTTACCGCCATGCAAAAATGTACATCATGTTTACAGAATTGTCAAGAAAAGCGGCTTGTATTTGGTCGCCGAAAAGGGTAAAATCGGAACAGAAAATGGATCTGGAGGCAGCTTATGATACGACCGGACGACGTGATGAAAGTGGAGAACAAGGACTGGGAGGACTTTAAAAAGGCCGCGGCCCAGGACGAGCTGTATTATGACGGCCCCGGCGACCTGCTGGACACCGCCGAGGGGCGGGAGAAATTCTGCCGCCTCAACGAGACCGGCGTCTTCCGCAAGTCGGACCCGGAGTTCCCGAACTATAAGATCTGGGTGTTCAATGTGCAGAACCAGGGTCTGATCATCAAGAAGCGCAGCCGTGTGGACCCTGCCCTGATGGAGAACGTCGAATACGACGCCCAGGGCAAGGAGACGGGGAAATCCTACGAGCCGGCATAAAACCGCACATAGCAAAAAAGCACGCCGTTGGCGTGCTTTTTTGCGAGCTCTCAGAAAAGATTCGGAAAAGGTAGAAAAATGCGCAGAAGCTTGTTATAATACTGTTATAACTTTGCAAAGAAAGGAGCTGCCTTATGGGTTTTTGCGACGATTTAAAGGAGATCTGCCAGAGATATTTTCTTTCCCAAGAGGCTTTTGCAAAGGAATTGGGGGTATCGTTTGCTACTGTGAACAGATGGGAATCCGGAAAAACGAAGCCGACCTACAAAACCATGAAATTGATCGACGATTTTTGCAGGCTCCGAGGGATCAGTTTTGATATCCGGCATGAATTGGAGGAGAGAAAATGAGCGGCGGCAAATTCCCGGCCATTGATCTTTTCTCCCGCGCCGCAGGGCTATAGAAAAAGCACAGACAGAGGAAAAAACACAGCAGGAGGATTAACTGGTGGAAATCAAGGATATTTTAAAGCCGGAAGAACTTCGGGATTTAACACAGTTTACTGCAAAGGAGCAAGAGTGGCTTAATAAGCGTATACATACTCGTAAAGATGGGAAACCGGGTGTGGAATGTGTAGTTCGTGGTATGAACTCTGTTGGTGATTATTTTGAATTGAAACCAGAAGAAGTTGTCCGTCAACTTTATGCTCATAGGCTTATTGCGGAATATGGTTATTCTAAAGAACAGCTTGAATTTGAAGTGCAGGCTGTATATGCGGGGCGCGAAGTTGTAAAGGACAAGCGTATTGATATAGCCATATATTCGGCTGCCGATAAGAAAAAACTGGATGTCGTTATCGAAGTTAAGCGTCCCGAAGTCAAAGATGAAAATGCTGTGTATGAAGGAGAATCCTCTACGCCGAGACAGCAGATGGAATCGTACTGTCTCTTGAAAAAAGCACAGGTAGGTGTTATTGCAAACGGTGCTAATCTCCTAAAGTTCTATGCGGCTCCGGATTTTGATAACGCTCTTGTTATTGATCGCTTTCCTCGTCAAGGGGAAGATATCAAAGAATGGATAGAGAATCGCCGTTTTACTTTAAAGCAGCTTATGCTGTCCGATAGGCTGCAAGCAGAAACTCTCAAGGATATAATCCTTGCTGTTGAACAGCGCTTTGGCGCAAACGATTCAAGCGACAAAGCTTTTGAGGAAATTTTTAAACTCATTTTCACGAAGCTTTACGATGAAAAAATGTCCAGCGATGACGCTGATGAAATAGCGAATCAGATAAAGTATACGGGGAAGAAGCTGTCAGAAATCGATGACAGCACATTTCGCGTTCTTGCGTTCAGAGCAAAGGATAATGAGACACCGGATGATATATATAAGAAAATTAGCGAACTGTTTAAGAAAGCAAAGAGTAAATGGCCGGGAGTATTTCCCGCAGATTCCGTTCTTAATATGCAGAAGGCCACTGTCAAATCTTGCGTAAAAGAACTGCAGAATGTCAAGATGTTTAATTCCAACCTTGAGGTAGTAGATGACGCTTTCGAACATCTTGTGAACCAGAACCAGAAGGAAGGAATGGGGCAATACTTTACTCCTCGTTATGTCATTGATATGTGCGTGCAAATGCTTAATCCGACGCAAGATGAGAAAATGATCGACTCGGCAGCCGGAAGCTGCGGTTTTCCCATGCATACCGTGTTTCATGTTTGGCGGCGCCTGAATCCTACTGCGCCTAATCTTTTCACAACAAATAAACGTACTCAGGCTGAAACTGATTATGTGCAGAATAATGTGTTTGGAATTGATTTCAGTGAAAAAAGTGTTCGTGTCGGCAGGATGCTTAATATTATCGCCGGTGACGGGCATATGAATGTTATAGAACTTAATTCCCTTGATTACCGAAATTGGGAAAAAGATTATCTCCAAGATAAAAAGTGGGACGATAAATACCACAATGGCTTCAAAAAACTTGAAGCCATGGAGCATAAGGGTGATCGTGGAGAGAAAGAATACGAACCCTATAAATTCTTCGATTTTGATGTACTTATGGCCAATCCGCCTTTTGCAGGAGATTTGGATAATCAGGAGCAGCTTTCACAATATGATTTGAGTCTCAATGCCAAGGGGAAAAAGCAAAACAAAGTTGGCAGGGATATTCTGTTTATCGAACGTAACTTGAATTTCTTAAAGCCGGGAGGAAGAATGGCTATCGTACTTCCTCAAGGACGGTTTAACAATTCAAGCGACAAATATATCCGCGAGTATATTTTGGCCCAGTGCAGGCTTCTTGCTGTTGTCGGACTTCACGGAAATGTATTTAAACCTCACACCGGAACAAAAACCAGTGTTTTACTCGTGCAAAAGTGGACTGATGAAAACTGCGGTTATCCGAATATCTGCCCGAAGCCAGTTCCAGATGAGAACGGAAATATTGACTATCCTATTTTCTTCGCAACCATGCAGGAACCAAGTAAGGATAATTCCGGCGATAAGATTTATGTCACTGAAAACTATGTTTCGTGGTCAAGCTATGCATATTCAACATTAGAAGTCTATATTCGAAAAGCCGATAACGTCGAGGTTACAAAGGCAGAATATGATTCCTCTGCAAAGAAATCGGCCTATAAGGTAAAAATAGAAACACGGGTTGAAAAGACCGAGCACACAAATGCCGACGGCAACACCACTTTTATCAAAGACCTTTTTGTTGATGAGCATGGTGAGCTTGACAGTCACAAAAAGTGGATCAGGAAAAATGTATGCTTTGTTCTGAAAAACAAAAAAGTGCATCCATCATTGGCTGTTGAGATCACAATTGATGAATATTTTGCACTTGATTCTGATGTACAAAAGCTTTATAAAGAAGCACCTATCCTTGGAGACAACAACAATCCTGTTATTTCGAAGGTCGAATATGATGCGATTCCAGCGGAGGAAAAGAAGTACTACATTGTCGCTGAGGAGGTAAAAGAATGGTCAGAGCGTGTGAAAGATACACACGGCCATATCTTTGTTAAGCACGATTTGTTCAATCCAGATCCGCAGCTGCCAAACAGAAATCCTCACAACATCTATGCCCAGAATGGTATTGCCGAGGCTTTTGCCAAGTTCGCATATGACGAACACCTAAGCTTCGCGCCATCTGAAAAAGAACTACAACATATCCTTCATCCGGAGAACGAGCTCCCTTTTTGATTGGCCTCTCCAATGATGACGTGTACAAGGATTTGTTGGAGAGGCTGTCTGCAAAAATTGTTCCTATGTCTAGGGTTTCTAAGAATAATGATCTTAGAATAGAAGCTGAATTCTACAATGTGAAAAGGACAAATTTCAACAGCGTAAAAGGTGGCGTGATAGAAGCGTTTAGTCAATACGGAACATCAAAGGGACTTAATGAAGATGGCTATGGATATCCAGTTCTACGCTTGAATGAATTCGATTCGTTTTTCATTCATGCTCCGGCAAAATACTGCAATCTTATTGATGGCGAAACGTTTGCGTCATTAAAGCTAAAGAAGAACGATGTGTTAATCTGTCGTACCAATGGGAATCCTAAATATGTAGGAAAAGCAGCTCTTGTTCCACAGGATTACGAATATGCATTCGCATCTTATCTTTATCGAATTAGGCCGGATGAAAAATACATAGACCCAGCGACTCTTGTTGCATTTTTAAACTCCACATATGGCCGTTCAGAGATAGAGCGCTTTGCAATGATTGGTAATCAAACTAATTTTAGTCCCGCTAAATTCAGGCAGATTGAAATCCCTGTTTTCGGAGTGGATTTTAGAAAAGCAGTTACTTCAACTGTAGAACTTGCTTATAACAAGCTTAAAGAATCTCGCGATAAGTATGAAGAAGCAAGCGTTCAGCTATCATCAGGGTTAGGTTTTGATACATGGATACTTTCACAGCAGCCCTTGTCAGTTCGTAGCTTTAAACATATATTGAACACAGAGCGCATGGATGCGGAATATTACCAGCCAAAGTATGACGACCTGATTGCAAAAGTTAAAGCGTTAGGCGGAGGTACAGTTGAAACCGAATGCAATTTATATGACAGGAATTTCAATCCAGAGAAGTCTGTTGAATACAGATACATTGAACTGGCTAATATCGGAAATTCCGGCGAGATTAATGGGTTTACACTGGATTTAGGCTCTGAATTACCGACGCGGGCAAGAAGAATCGTTCATACTGGGAACATCATTATTCCATCGGTTGAAGGCTCTCTACAGAGCTGCGCTCTTATTCCAGACAGCTTTGACGGAGCATTATGCTCAACGGGTTTTTATGTGTTGGATTCTGATAAAATCAACAGCGAGACTTTGTTGGTACTGTTTAAATCCGCTCCAATTCAAGCGCTTCTGAAGCAGCAATGCACTGGTACCATACTTACTGCCTTTAGTAAAGATGGACTGTTATCGATTCCCATCCCGAAAATAGACAGCGACTTGCAGGACAAGATTCGGGATAGTGTAAAAGAATCGTTTGCGTTAAGACTAAAAAGTATGGATTTACTTGAAGCTGCTAAGCATGCTGTAGAAATCGCTATTGAACAGGATGAGGCGAAAGCTATAGAATATCTTGAGTTCGTAAAATAAATAAAGGAGAACGACCAGGCAGGAGCATTTTACTCTTACTTGGTCGTTCTTCTGTTGTTCCGTTTGAAGAAGGCCGGCTCAAATTTGCTTGTTTTGGCAAATTCCTAAGTTCAACCCTCTAATAACGGTGTGCTTTTTGCTGCGATCTTATAAGTCTCAGGCTTTCAGCGCCTCGGCGGTGGCCACGGCCACAGCCACGGTCGCGCCGACCATGGGGTTGTTGCCCATGCCAAGGAAGCCCATCATTTCCACGTGGGCGGGCACGGAGGAGGAGCCGGCGAACTGGGCGTCGGAGTGCATGCGGCCCATGGTGTCGGTCATGCCGTAGGAGGCGGGGCCGGCGGCCATGTTGTCCGGGTGCAGCGTACGGCCTGTGCCGCCGCCGGAGGCCACGGAGAAATACTTCTTGCCCTGCTCGATGCACTCTTTCTTGTAAGTGCCGGCCACGGGGTGCTGGAAGCGGGTGGGGTTGGTGGAGTTGCCGGTGATGGACACGTCCACGCCCTCATAGTGCATGATGGCAACGCCCTCGCGCACGTCGTCAGCGCCGTAGCAGCGCACGTCGGCCCGCTCGGTCTCGGAGTAGCGGATCTCGCGGACTATCTTCAGCTCACCGGTGAAGTAATCGAACTGGGTCTGCACATAGGTGAAGCCGTTGATGCGGGAGATGATCTGAGCGGCGTCCTTGCCCAGGCCGTTGAGGATGACGCGCAGGGGCTCCTTGCGGGCCTTGTTGGCGTTCTTCACGATGCCGATGGCGCCCTCGGCGGCGGCGAAGGACTCGTGGCCGGCCAGGAAGGCGAAGCACTTGGACTCGTCGCT
>CANQTO010000011.1 GCA_947626785.1 uncultured Oscillospiraceae bacterium | reverse complement strand
GGGGCGGCGGCCGTGCGGAAGGTGATCTCCATCACGTCCACGCCGCCGGCGGCCATCGCCTTGGCGGTGGGCACGGCATCCGCCGCGTCTTCAAGGACCACCACAGGGACGATCCCCGAGGCCTCCATTCTCTTCAGAACATCCATTTCTTCTTGCTCCTTTCAATTTGATTATGTTGAAGGCTTCTTGCCTTTTTGACAAAGGGGAACTATAATAGGCTCATCTGATATCATTGGGAGGCGCCTTATGAGCGAGAAATTGGCTTCCTCCGCCCTGACGGAGGCTCTGGAGAGCCTGTACCAGGACCCGGACATACGCGAGCGGAGCTTTTACCCGGACTTCCGCCGGGGCTGGGACGGCGTCTTCCGCGCGGCGCGGGAGAGCGGCCGCTCCTATCTGCCGGAGGATCCGAAGGCCGTCTACACCCTGGAGCACAGCTGGGGCGGTGTGGACCTGGAGCTGCACTTTGACCAACTCAAGATGGCGGACTGGTACGCCCGGGAGATCAACCGGCGGAGCCAGGCGATCTTTGTCCCCAAGAAGCTCCGGCGAAACCGGGCCGGGGTCCTGAGCTTTCATGAGTCCGTCTGCCGCTACGAGCCGGAGGCGGCGGAGCCCGCCCTGACCGACGATCTGAAGAACATCATCGCCTGCGCCCTGCCGGGCCTGCCGCCGGAGCTGGCCGTGGTCTACGGCAACAAGTGGGTCAACTCCCGCTTCACGGCCCTCAAGCGCAGCTCTCTGAACCTCTTCCTGCTGAACACGGACTACGTGCCCGCCTTTTTAGGGGACCCCTGGGAGGTCGGCCTGTACCTGTTTTTGATGGACTGCTGCATCGTCAAGGAGAACTTTCGCAAGGTCAAGGACGAGGAGCTGCGGCCGCTGCTGCACATCTTCCGGCCCTCCCCCATGCTGGTCATCAAGGGGCTCGTCAAGGTCCAGACATAACATCATGCTAATCGTCAGGCCCGATATTTCCATATCGGGCCTTTTGATTTTGTCTTTTTACCTAAGCTCGTTTACGGCGAAGTTGTCCATGTCGTCAAAGGCCTGGTTCTCGCCGCCCATGGCCCAGATAAAGGTGTAGTTGGAGGTGCCGCAGCCGGCGTGCAGGGACCAGGAGGGGGAGATGACCGCCTCGTAGTTCTGCATGACCAGGTGCCGGGTCTCCTGGGGCTGCCCCATCAGGTGCAGCACGATGCCGCCCTCCGGCAGGTTGAAGTAGGTGTAGATCTCCATACGCCGCTCGTGGGTGTGGGGCGGCACGGAGTTCCAGACGCTGCCCTCCTCCAGCTGGGTCAGACCCATGGAGAGCTGGCAGGTCTCCAGCACATCCGGGTGGATGAACTGGTTGATCACCCGCTTGTTGGCGGAGGCCGCATCCCCGCAGGGGCGCTTGTTGGCGTCCTTGATGGAGATGAAGGTGGTCTTGCAGACCTTGTGGGCCGGGGCCGAGACCAGGTAGAACCGGGCCGGATTATCCCTGTCCACGCTGCCGAAGGTCACGCTCTTGGTGCCCTTGGTGATATACAGGCAGTCCTCAAAGCCCATCTCGTAGCGCACGCCGTCGGCCTCGATCCAGCCGGGGCCGCCCAGGTTGAAGGTGCCGGCCTCCCGGCGCTCCAGGAAGAAGCCGGTGCCGAAATTGGCCCAGACGTCGATCCCCTTGTCGATGGGCAGGCTCTCCTTCACGGGCATGATGCCCAGGACCACCATCCGGTCCACGTGGGAGTAGACCGCCTGCACCGTGTCAGGCTGGTACAGGTTCTGGATCAAAAACTCCTTGCGCAGCTCCTCGGTGGTATAGCGCTTGACGTCGTTGGGTCCGGTCGAATAACGAATATCCATGCTTTTCTACGCTCCTCCGGATCAGACCAGGCCCAGCGCCTGAGGCACGACCATGGTGAACCAAGGCACATAGGTGATGAGCAGCAGGCAGATGAGGATGACGATAAAGAAGGGCATCAGCATCTTGATGATCTGCTCGATCTTCACGTTGTTCACCCGGCAGCCGGCGAAGAGGATGGCGCCCACAGGCGGCGTCAGGGTGCCGACGCAGAGGTTCATGATCATCATCAGGCCGAAGTGTACGGCGCTCATGCCCCAAGTCTGCACGATAGGCAGGAAGATGGGGGTGAAGATCAGCACGGCGGGCGTGGGGTCCATGAAGCAGCCCACGACCAGCAGGATGACGTTCATGATGAGCAGGATGATGTACTTGTTGGTGGTGACGCCCAGGATGGCGTCGGCCACCAGGGTGGGGATATGGGTGTAGGTCATGACGAAGCCCATGATACCGGACACGCAGACCAGGTACTCGATGACGGCGGTGGTCTTTACGCTCTCGAAGATGACCTTGGGCAGATCCTTGATGCGGATATTCTTATAAATCAGGCCCAGGATCAGAGCGTAGAGCACGGCAACGGCGGAGCCCTCGGTGGCGGTGAAGACGCCCAGCAGGATACCGCCGATGACCACGACGATCATCAGCAGGCTGGGGATGCCGGCCCAGAGAGTCTTCATCACGGTCTTGAAATCGTAGTGGCTCTTGGAGGTATAGCCCCGCTTGTGGGCCATAACACCGGCGATGATCATGCAGCCCAGGCCCCAGAGGATGCCGGGGATGTAACCTGCCATGAACAGCGCGGCCACGGACACGGAGCCGGCCACGGTGGAGTAGACGATCATGATGTTGCTGGGGGGGATCATCATGCCGGTCGGGCCGGAGGCGATGTTGCAGACGGCGATGTACTCGTCAGAGTAGCCCTCATCCTTCTCCATGGGGCCCAGGATGCCGCCCATGGCGACCGCCGCGGCCACACCGGAGCCGGACATGGCGCCGAAGAGCATGTTGGCCACGATGTTTGTCTGGGCCAGGGAGCCGGGCAGCCGGTGCGCCACCAGCTGGGCGCAGCCCACCAGGCGCTTGGCGATACCGCCCGAGTTCATCAGGTTGCCTGCCAGCACGAAGAAGGGGATGGCCAGCAGGGCAAAGGAGTTGACGCTCTGGAACATCTTCTGGGCGGAGACCAGCAGGGAGTTGGTGCCGGGCATGATGATGGCCAGCGCGGCGGCGGAGCCCATGCCGATGCTCAGGCCGATGGGGAAGCCGATGGCGAGGGTGACAAAGATCAGGACGATCATTACGACGCCCGCTAAAGCAGTAGTTGTCATATCTTTTTACCTCCCATCAAGCGGTGCCGGAGAGCTCATCCCCGTGGGTACGCTTACCGTGCTGGTAGTTGCTTATGGCAAAAACGATGTTATAAACAGCGTAGTACAGGGTGATGACGCCGGTAAAGGGCACGGAGAAATACATGATAGCCTTGGAGATGTGCAGGGTCGGGTCGATCTGAGCGGACTGGGTCGCGGTGTAGCGCCAGCCGCCGTAGACGCATATGAGAAGGATAAAGACAAACAGGCAGATATTGGCCAGCACCTCGGTGATCATATACACCGTGGGGGAGAATTTATCCTTCAGCAAGTCAATGGTCAGGTGCTCACGGCTGCCAAAGACGTAAGCGCTGCCAAACATGATCATCCAAACGAACAGATACTGGGAAGCGGGTCCAGCGACAGAGCTGGGAGAGTTGAAGAAATAACGGACAACGACCTGGTATATGACCAGCACGGTCATAGCGGCCAGGGCGATGGTGCCGACGATGTCAAGGAGCTTGTCGAAAACGGCTTTGATCGCATTCAGGACTTTCACTGTTCAACCTCTCTTTCCTCAGGATTTTGACAAATACGGCCCACAGCATGCTGTGGGCCGTATAACGCTATATGGAAGGATTTAACGCTCGGACTGGATCGCCTCGTAGACGGACTTGGACAAATCGTCCTTGTTGGCGACGCTGTTGATCAGATCCTGGCACAGGGCCTGGAAAGCGGGCACATCGGCATCGGAGAAGGTGACGCCCTTCTCGGTGGCCTTCTCCACGTAGTCAGCGCGGAGCTCTTCGCACAGATCGAACATGTAGGGGATGGAGTCCAGGCAGACCTGCTTCAGAGCGGCCTGATCCTCCGGAGACATGGAGGCGAAGGTGGCGGTGTTGATGACCAGCTCATCGGGGATCATCAGGTGGCCGGTGTAGTTGTAGTAAGGAGCGACCTCATACTGCACCAGGTCCACATAGGTGATGATGTTGTTCTCAGCGCCGTCGAGGGTACCGGTCTGGATGGCGGAGTACACATCGCCCTGGCCCATGGTCACGCCGGAGCCGCCCATGGCGTTCATCATGGCGACGCAGGTGTCGGAGCCCATAACGCGGATCTGCAGGCCCTTCAGCTCTTCAGGAGTGGTGACGGGGCCGTCACGGGTGTACAGGTTCCGGGGTCCAAGGGAGTAAGCGGACAGCACGATGAAGTTGCTGGCCTCGGTGGTGGCATACAGCTCGTCCAGCTTGCCGGAGGTGAACAGACGCTCCTGGTGCTCGACGCTGTCATACACATAGGGGGTGCCCAGGATGGCGAAGTCGGGGGCATAGGGCTCGATAACGGAGTTGGCGATCATGGTCATCTCCAGGGTGCCCATGTTGACCTGCTCCAGAGTGGAGGCCTGGTCGCCCAGCTGCTCGCTGGGATAGATCTCGATGGAGTAGCGGCCCTCGGTGGCGTCGTACAGGTCATCGCTGATCTTCTGGATGGTCTTGGCCTCGGGGTTGTCGATGGTCTGGTTGAAGGCGCAGCGCAGAACGGTAGCGCCGACCTTCGCGCCGTCGGCAGGGGCCTCGGCCGCGGGGGCGTCAGCAGCGGGAGCGTCAGCCGCAGGGGCGTCGGCAGCCGGAGCTTCAGCCGCGGGAGCGCTGCTGGAACCGCCGCAGGCCGCCAGAGACAGGGCCATGACGAGAACCAACAGCAGTGCGATGATTGATTTCTTCATTTTTGTTCCTCCTGATTGTTTTTTTATGCCAAGCGCAAAAGCGCCGACAATACAAAGTAAAAAAGCAAAAGTGACAGGCTCTCTCAACCGAGAGAACCTGTCACTTTCGGAAGCCGGAAACGGTATAGTCAGAGGCAGCGGATACCGGAAGGGACGCGAAAATGGACGGAATGATCCCCAGGCTGTCAATTTGTATAAAATTATTCAACCGGTCGAACATTCTCTGTCAGGTCCTTTGTCAAAATCAATAAAATGGTACTTCAAAAAACATAATTATCTTAGCACGCAATCTATTATTTGTCAATGGATTTGACCCTCCCGCAGCCTGTTTTTTGCGAAAAATTTTCCAAAATGTTTCAAGGGTGAAAAAAATGTCAAAAGCCCCGGTCCGCGGCGCGGCCTATTGCTCAAAATCGCGAAAATAGGGCTTGTCGGTGGGGTATCGGCTTCTCACATAGTCGATGATGACGTTTAAAGTCTCTTCCACCGAACTGCTCAGGCGGGATTCCGGCAGCGTGGCCACGCCGATGGTGCGGTACGGGGCGCTCTCGATGGGATAGATGTTGATCTCGCCCCGGTTCTTCTGCAGGACCAGCTCCGGCATGATGCTGACGCCCAGCCCGCTCTCCACGAGGGCGACGATGGAGCTGTCCTCCTGAACGCTGTGGGCGGTCTTGATATCCAGGTCGTGCTCCCGCATAAAGGAGATGGCGTCGAAATCCGAACCGGGTCCGGGCATGATGAGCTCAAAGCGCTTGATCTCCTCCACGGTGATGTAGGACCCGTTGACCGGGACAAAATCCCGCGGCGTGATGCACAGCAGCCGGTCCCGCATGAGGGGGATCGCCGTCAGGTTCTTGCGGGTAGGCATGCTGACGAAGGCCAGATCCAGCGTCCCCTCCAGCAGGCCGTCCTCCAGCTCGTCATAGCCGCCCTGATAAATATTGACGCGCACATCCGGCATTTTCTCCCTTATCTTCTGAAGGATGGTGGGGAGCCAGGCGCAGCAGGTGCTGTTGATGACGCCTATACGGATCAGCCCGTTCATGCGCCCTTTTATGCGCTGGAGCTCCAGATGCAGGCCGTCGTCGGCGGAAATGGTCGACCGGATGTGGGGAAGGAGGACTTTGCCGTATTGGGTCAACTCCATGCCTGCACGGCCGCGGACGAACAGCGGCAGCCCGAACTCCTTCTCCAGCTTGGACAGGGAGTGGCTCGCCGCCGCCGGCGTGAGGTGCAGCTGCTCGGCGGCCTTTCTTAAATTGCCCTCTTTCACGATCGAAAGAAAGATCCTGTAGTCCCAGAGAGACATCCGTCATCCCTCCTGTTCTCACTTATAGTTAAAGTATAGCTCATGATATCGGATAAAGCTATAAAAATTTCAAAATCTTGCTTTTGATCGAACAGCCTGTTAAAAATTATTTGTTTTACACGGAAAGGCGTTTCGGCTAAAATAAAAGCAGCCTTTTGCTACAATTTAATAAATGAAAGGAGACAAATCATGGCTAAGAAGAAATCCATCCTGGACCTGTACAAGATGAAGGAGGCCGGGGAGAAGGCCTGCTGGATCGTCGTCTACGACAGCGTCTTCGCCTCCTACGCCGAGGAGGCCGGCGTCGACATGATCCTCTGCGGCGACTCTATGGGCATGATCGTCTACGGCTGGCCCGGCACGGTGCCCGTCACCATGGACATGTCCATCGCCCACTGCCAGGGCGTGCGCCGGGGCGCGCCGAACACCTACCTCATCGGCGACCTGCCCTTCGGCTCCTACCACGCCAGCTGCGAGGACGCCGTGCGCAACGCCCTGCGCTTCTATAAGGAGGCCGACGTGGACGCGGTCAAGCTGGAGGGCGGCGTGGCCGTGGCGGACAAGATCCGCGCCATCGTCAACGCCGGGATGGTCGTCTTCGGGCACATCGGCCTGACCCCCCAGTCCAGCGCCAGCATGGGCGGCTTCAAGGCCCAGGGCCGCACCACCGACTCCGCCCAGGCGGTCATAGAGGACGCCATCGCCGTCTATGAGGCGGGGGCCCGCGTGCTGCTGCTGGAGGGCGTGCCCGAGGAGGTCTGCTCCTACGTCCACGACATGCTGCCCATCCCGGTCTACGGCATCGGCGCCGGCGCCAAGTGCGACGGGCAGGTGCTGCTCAGCGCCGACCTGCTGGGGATGTACAAGAATTTCACTCCCAAGTTCACCAAGAAGTACGCCGACGTGGGCGAGCTCGCCACCCAGGGCATGAAGGACTATGTGGCCGAGGTCAAGGCCGGCGTCTTCCCCGCCCCGGAGCACAAGTACAAGATCAGCGGCGACATCGCGGAGTTTGAAAAGCTCTTCGAGGAGATGGCCCCGCGCTTTAAAAAGTGAGCCGCGCAGAGCGAGAAAACCGTTAAGGAGGGAAGAAAATGCCCCAGTTTGCACAGAGGATCTATGACATGGAGGGCTCCGCCAAGATCATCCGCGCCCTTTTCGGCATGATGGGCGACCCGAACATCATCTCCCTCGGCGGCGGCGCCCCCGCCAGCGAGGGCCTGCCCGTGGAGGAGGTGCGCCAGATCTGCGCCGAGGTCCTCACGCGGGACAAGCGCGGCGTGGAGGCGCTGCAATACGGCTCCGTCCTGGGCGTGCCCGATCTGCGGCAGGCCGTGGCCGACGTGCTCCTGGCGCCCAAGGGACTCAAGGCCGACCTGGACGAGATCATCATCGTCAACGGCGGTCTGGAGACCATGAACCTGCTCTGCCAGGTCTACATTGACCCGGGCGACGTGATATTGGTGGAGAGCCCCACCTTCGTCCACTGCGTGGAGATCTTCGAGATGTTCCAGGCCAAATGCGTGGCCGTACAGTGCGACGACTACGGCATGGTCATGGAGGACCTGGAGGCCAAGATCAAGGAGTACCACCCCAAATTCATCTACGTCATCCCCACCTTCCAGAACCCCACCGGCAAGACCCTGCCCGCCGGCCGGCGGCAGAAAGTGGCCGAGCTGGGCAGCCGGTACGACGTGATCGTCCTGGAGGACGACCCCTATCAGGAGCTGCGCTACAGCGGCGAGGCCCTCAAGCCCATCAAGTGCTACGACAAGACCGGGCACACGGTCTACGCCAACAGCTTCTCGAAGATCTTCTCCCCCGGCAGCCGTCTCGGCTTCTGCTACGCCTCGAAGGAGATCGTCACCCGCCTCTTTGACGCCAAGACCGCCACCAACTCCCACACCTCCAACTTCGGCCAGGTGGTCTGCGCCGAGTACTTCAAGCGCGGGCTCTTCCCGGCCCACCTGGAGAAAATCTGCGCCATCCACCGGGAGCGGCGGGACGTGATGATGGCGGCGCTGGAGAAGTACATGCCCGAGGGCACAAAGTGGGTGCACCCCGACGGCGGGCTCTTCACCTGGGTGGAGCTGCCCGGCGGGATCGACACCGGGAAGCTGCTGCCCGAGGCCAACGCCGCCGGCATCCACTACATCGCGGGCGCGGGCTTCTTCGTGGAGGGCGGCGGAGCCGGCTCCAACGCCATGCGCGTGAGCTTCGGCAACGTCACGCCCGAGAAGATCGAGATCGCGGTACAGCGGCTGGCGGAGCTGGTAAAGAGCAAGCTGTGAAAGGAGATTCATGATGGCTAAAATAAACCTTTGGGATGAATTCAAACGCTGGAAGGAGAACTGCGAGCTTGTGGAGCTGTCCCACGAGTTCTCGCCGGAGACGCCGCACTGGTCGGGCTTTGAGACCATGAGCGCCCAGCAGATCTTCGACTACCCCGACGGCTTCAGCGTCAACCGGGTCACCACCGTCACCCAGTTCGGCACCCACGTGGACGCCCCCAGCCACTTCGTTCCGAACACCCGCATGCTCCACGAGATCCGGGCCGAGGAGCTGATTTTGCCCCTGTGCGTGGTGGACGTGAGCGCAAAGGTGGCGGAAAACTGCGACTATATCGTCACGGCGGAGGACCTGAAGGCCTGGGAGGCCGAGTACGGCCGGATCCCCGCGGGCAGCTTCGTCGCCATACGCAGCGACTGGAGCAAGCGCGCCGACCTGGACAACATGGACGCCCAGGGCAATAAGCACTACCCCGGCTGGGGCATGGACGCGCTGAAGTTCCTGGTGGAGGAGCGGAATGTGGCCGCCATCGGCCACGAGACCAGCGACACCGACGCGCCCGTCAGCTCTGCCGTCAACGGCTATGTGGGCGAGTACTACATCCTGGAGCAGGACCGCTACCAGATCGAGCTTCTGAAGGACCTGGACAAGGTCCCGCCTGTGGGCAGCCTG
Organism: uncultured Oscillospiraceae bacterium; assembly: GCA_947626785.1. Classification (GTDB taxonomy): domain Bacteria; phylum Bacillota; class Clostridia; order Oscillospirales; family Oscillospiraceae; genus Limivicinus. The sequence continues at coordinate 56,973 of CANQTO010000011.1, read as the reverse complement.
ATTTTCTGCGGCTTCCCCCGGGGCGTCGATCTCACCGGCTTCACCGCCCGCTGCATCGCGATCTGCCCGAAAGACTGAATAACTGTTTGCAAACAAAAAAAGTACCCATAGACGCGGTTTTTCGCGTCTGTGGGTACTTTTGAGTCTATCAAAAAACTTCTTTACCGCAGGGACTGGTACATCACGTTGAGCATCTCATCGGTGATCTCCACCGGATTGTTGGAGAGATTGGGGTGGCGGCTGAGGCGGACCAGCTCCTCCAGATGTTCGTCCGTCAGGTCAAACTCCTTCAGATCCAGCCGGAGCCCGACATCCCTCTTCAGCTCGTGGATGGCATCCGCCATGGCGTAGGCGTCCGAAAAGCCCAGGTCCCGGGCGAAGGCGTGGACGCGGCCGTTCTCCGCCTCCGCGTTGACGCGGGCAAACCAGTCCAGCGTCAGGCCGCAGGCCTCCCCGTGGGGGATGTGCAGCAGATTGGTCAGGGGGAAGGAGCAGGCGTGGGGCCCGGTGGTCTTGGGCAGGGTGAAGGCCAGGCCCGCGATCACAGAGGCCTCCGCCATCCCGGCCCGGGCCTCCCTGTTGTCCGGCTCCCGGACGGCGGCGGGCAGATGCCGAAAGACCAGCCGGGCCGCGTGGAGGGCCAGCGCGTCACAGACGGGCTGGTGGCCCTTGCTCCAGTAGCCCTCCACCGCGTGGCTCAGCACGTCGATACCGGTGCCGGCGGTGATGTGGGCCGGCAGGGAGTAGGTCAGCTCCGGGTCCACCAGGGCAACGGCAGGATAAAAGCCGTTGGAGACGATGGGTCCCTTTTTGCCCAGGTCCTTGTCGCTGAGGACCGAGACGCAGGTGACCTCGCTGCCGGTGCCCGCGGTGCTGGGCACGGCGATCAGGGGCAGGTGCTTCTGGGGCATGGGCAGGCCCGTGCCGTGGTATTTGCGGATGGAGTCCTCCGTAAAGCAGATACTGCCGGCGGCCTTGGCGCAGTCCAAGGTGCTGCCGCCGCCCAGGGCCACCAGAAAATCGATCTTCTCCTCCCGGATCCGCCGGGCGCAGGCGTCCACCTCGCTCACCTCCGGGTTGGGAGAGACCTGGCTGTAGACGCCGGTCAGCAGGCCGCCGCACTCTTTCAGCAGCTTCTCCGCCAGGCCGCTTCGGACGAAGAACGGCGTGCAGACCAGCAGGCCCCGGCTGCCGCCCAGACCGGCGATCACCTCAGACAGCTCCTTCAAAACGCCCTCGCCGAAGCGGATCGTGACAGGCTGTATGTATTCCCAAAGCATAGGACACTCCTCCCGCCCGCCTCAGCGGGCTTTTTTGCGCTCCAGCACCTTCTCCGCCTTGCGGACGATCTCCTCCGCGGTCAGGCCGAAGCGCCGGGCCAGATCGGGCACCTGGCCCACCTCGCCGAACTCATCCTGCACGCCCACCATCTCCACCGGCGCGGGGCAGCCCCGGGCCAGAGCGGAGGCCACGGCGGAGCCCAGGCCGTTGATCACGTTGTGGTTCTCGGCGGTGACGATGGCGCCGGTCTCCCGGGCGGCGGCCAGGACGGCCTCCTCGTCCAGGGGCTTGAGGCACCACATGTCCAGCACCCGGGCGGAGACGCCCTTCTCCGCCAGCAGCTCCGCGGCCTTCAGGGCCTCGGCCACCAGATAGCCCATGGCGATGAGGGTCACATCGGAGCCCTCCCGCAGGAGGTTGGCCTTCCCGACGATAAACTCGCTGCCCGCCTCGTAGATGACCGGAGCCGGCTTCCGGTGCAGGCGGATATACCAGCTGCCGTAGGTCTCTTTTGCCAGACGGATCACCCGTTCCACGGACACGGCGTCGCAGGGCTCCGCCACGGTCAGCTCCGGGACGGTGCTCATGATGCCCAGGTCCTCGAAGGGCATGTGGGTGCCGCCGTTGAGGGCGGCGGTGATGCCCGGGTCGGAGCCCACCACCTTCACGTTCTGTTTGGCGTAGGCGCAGGACAGGAAGATCTGGTCGCAGGCCCGGCGGGCGGCAAAGGGCCCGAAGGTATGGGCAAAGGGGATAAAGCCCCGGGAGGAGAGGCCGGCGGCCACGCCGATCATGTTGGCCTCCTGGACGCCGCAGTCGAAGGTCCGCTCCGGAAAGGCGGCCCGGAAGGGCTTGGTCCCGGCGGCGTTCATCAGGTCCGCGTCCAGAACGACGACCCGCTCGTCCTCCCTCGCCATGTCCATCAGCGTCTCGCAGAAGACCGCGCGCAGTTCCTTGTCTCCCATGCCGTGACCGGCAGCAGCTTTAACACTCATGGCAGCTCCTCCTCTTTAAGCGCTTTCCACTGTTCGTTCAGCTCCGAGAGCGCCTCCGCGGTCATCTCCGGGCTCAGCGTCATATTGTGGGAGCTCAGCGCCCCCTCGATCCGGCTGTAGCCCTTGCCCTTGACGGTGTTGAGCACGATCACAGAGGGCTTGCCGCTCCCGCTCCGGGCCTTGGCCCTGTCGATGGCGGCGGCGATCTGCTCTACGTCGTTTCCGTCCTCCACGTTCTGGGCATACCAGCCGAAGCGCTCAAACTTGGCGGCGATATCGCCCAGGGCGCAGAGCTTCTCCACATAGTCGTCGATCTGGCACTTGTTGTAGTCCACGAAGGCGATCACACGGTCCAGCTTTTTCGCGGCCGCGAAGAGCGCCGCCTCCCAGACCTGGCCCTCCTCGATTTCCCCGTCGCCCAGGATCAGGTAGGTATAGTTGTCATAGCCCTTGAGCCGGTTGGCGCAGGCGATGCCCATGGCGGTGCTGGCCCCCTGGCCCAGAGAGCCGGTGGTCATGTCGATGCCGGGGGTCCGGTTCATGTCGCAGTGGCTGGGCAGGCGGGTGCCGGGCCGGTTCAGCGTGTCCAGCAGCGCCAGGGGGAAATAGCCCTTCAGCGCCAGGGTGGCGTACACGGCGGGGCCCGCGTGGCCTTTGGAGCAGACCAGCAGGTCCCGGTCGTCCTTCCTGGGGTCGGCGGGGTCGATGTTCATCACGCCGCTGTACAGCACGGCCAGCAGGTCCACGATGGACAGCGCGCCGCCCAGGTGGCCCACGCCCAGACGGCCGATGCACTTGACGGTCTCTTTGCGAATATTGATCGCGAACTCTTTGGTCTCTTTTGCGTTCATGTTTCCGTGTCCTTTCCGGTCCTCAGCGGCTCAGCCGTAGATCTCCTTTTCCAGCTCCCCGACCTTGACCTTCGCGCCCTTGAGGAATTCCTGGCGCCAGGGCTCCAGGCCCTGGGTAAACTCGGTGGACAGGAAGAGCTCCACCATCTCGATGCCCAGCTCGGGGGCGATCTTCCAGCCGCCCATGGTCATGATGTTGGCGTCGTTGACAGCGCGGCACATCCGGGCGTCATAGGGGTCTCCGCAGGGCATGGCATAGACGCCCTTGTACTTGTTGGCAACGATGGCCATGCCCGCGCCGGTGCCGCAGATCAGGATGCCCCTGGTAAATTCTCCGCTGGCCACCCGGGGAGCGACGGCGGAGGCCGTGACAAAATAGGGCTTTACATGGTCCAGGTCCAGGGTACCCCCGTCCTCGACCTCATGCCCCTGCTCCAGCAGGTGGGCTTTGATGGCTTCCTTCAGAGTGAAGCCGGATTTGTCGGAACCGATGATGACCCGCATAATAGATCTCTCCTTGTGATTTGAATGATATATTCACTGGCGCTTCCGCTCCAGCAACATTTCCCGTGCGCCCGCGGTCACCGGCGGGAACAGCAGCGGCGTGGAATTTCCTTTGGCCGCCTCCAATTGATTAATATTATTAATCAATCTTCAGATTCATCATACCCCCTCCTTTCCCTTTTGTCAACTCTTATCGATAGATCTACCGGTCCCCCCGCGGCCCGCGGCCTCGCCGCCGGAAAATACCGCCCCTTCCGGCGTGAAGCGTGCCGGGAGGGGCGGTGTTATATGGTCATGTTCTTTTAAGCTTTCGCCGGTCCGGCAGCCAAACAGCGGCCACGACTGCCAGCCCAGCCAGGTCGGTCCAGAGCCCGGAGTCGATGAGCAGCAGCGCCGCCTCAAAGGTTCGGCTCTCCCGCTCCGTGTTCCGGTCACACATATACAGAGCTCTAAGGAGCCTTTGTAATGATGATCACTCCAACAGCCGCTCAAGGTCTCTTTTCCCATAGAGCACCCGGGCAACTGTGACGGTCTTCTTCTCTTCGTCCACCCAATAAAACATGAAATAGTTCCCTACCGACAGCTTCCTGTACTCATGACCGAGCGGACGGATCGGCTGATAGACCGGGTACGCATAGGGAAACGGGAGGAGGCTGTCTCCGGCCCCGATCAACTCCGTTGCCAGCCGACCGGCTGCCGGGGGGTTCTTTAACTCCCTGCTGATATACCGGACGATCTCTATCATGTCCTGACGTGCGGCAGGGAGGTATTCCAGGGTGTACAAGTTATTCCCCTCCTATGGCGTCCTTCATGGCCTTCAGCACTTCTTTTGAGGAATACCGCTTGTTCGTAAGCTCCGCTTCCCGCTCTGCCTCCCGCAGTTTAACATATACCTCGCTGTCAAACTGCAGGTTCTCATACGCCTCCATGCTCATGACGACCATATCTCCATAGCCGTTCTTTGTCAGGAACACCGGCTTTGCGGTCTCATGCACGGTTTTTGAAATATCCGCAAAATTGTTCCGCAGATCTGAAACAGGCCGAATCATATTCAATAATAACACCCCCATTCGTATTTTAGCACAATTGTGCTAAAACAGCAAGCCGATTTTTGTTTTATAGCTGCCGGGAGGGGCGGTGTTATACGGTCATGTTCTTTTAAGTCTTCTCCGGAGAGGCAGCTGGGCCGCGGCGGTCCAGCAGCCAGACCCCGGCCACGACAGCAAGCCCGGCCAGGTCGGTCCAGAGGCCGGAGTCGATGAGCAGCAGCGCCGCGGCGAACAGGAGGGCCCGCAGGACCCAGGACAGGGGCTTTTTCATATAGCCCTCGATGCTGCAACTCAGGGCGTAGATCCCGATGAGCGCCGTCGCCAGCGCCTTGACGATACCCAGGGGCGAGCCCTGGAACAGCAGTTCCTGGTTGAAGATGAACATGAACGGGATGATATACCCCGACAGGCTCAGCTTCCAGGCCTGGAAGCCCAGGGCAAAGGGCTTGCTGTCCGTCAGGGCCGCGGCGGCGAAGGACGCCGACGCCACTGGCGGCGTAATACACGACAAGCAGCCATAGTAAAACACAAAGAGGTGCGCCGCCAGAGGATTTACACCCATCTTCGTCAATGCTGGAGCCACCAGCACCGCCAATACGATGTACACCGAGGTAGTCGCCATGCCCATACCCAGAATGACCCCCGCCACCGCCGCCAGCACCAGCAGCGCCACCATGTTCCCACTGGCCAGGGACACTAAGATCGACGAGAACTTGAGCCCCAGGCTGGTGAGAGACAGGGCACCGATGACAATGCCGGAGATGGTACAGATAATAGCAACGGTCAGCGCGTCCATGGCGCCCTTCCGGAACGCCTCAAACAGCCGCCGGGGCGTCAGCCAGGTCTCCCGCCGCAGGAAGGATACAGCGATCGAGGCGATAATGGCCCAGAAGCCGGATTTCAACGGGGACCAGCCCATTACTGCCATCAGGAAAACCAGGAGGAGCAGGGGAAACGCCAGGTAAAAACCATTTTTCAGTACGGGCCATACACGCGGGCATTGTTCCTTCGGTAAGCCTTGGATATTCATTCTCTTGGAGTGCAGGAGGATCATGAAGATGATCGCCCCATAGTAGAGTACAGCGGGGATGAACGCCGCCAAAGCCACTTGAATATAAGGGATACCCAAAGTCTCGGCAATGATGAACGCGGCGGCCCCCATGATAGGCGGCATGATCTGCCCGCCAGTGGAGGCGGACGCTTCCACTGCCCCGGCAAAATCGTCCTCGTATCCTGTCCTTTTCATCAGGGGGATAGTGACGGAACCGGTAGTCATTACATTAGCTGCGGGGCTTCCGGAGATCATGCCGAACACGCCGCTGGCCACCGCGGCTGCAACAGCAGTCCCGCCGCGCCTGTGCCCCAGTGCGCCTGTTGACAGATCTACGAAGAACCGCGCCGCGCCGGAATATTCCAACAGCGTCCCGAACAGCACGAACAGGAAGATGTAGGTGGCTGACACGCCCGTGACTGTGCCGAAAATGCCCTCGGTGTTCATAGTCAGGGAGGCCACTACCTGCTTCCATCCGTACATCCGGTGCCCCAGCTGCCCCGGCAGCACATGGCCGAACAGGGCATAGGCCAGGAAGATCAGGGTGATGATGGGCAGCGCCCAGCCCACCCGGCGGCGGGTAGCGTCCAGCACCAGAACGATGAGCACCGCCCCGGCGAGCAGATCCGCCGCCTTGGGGAACATGATGCGCACCGCCATATCGTACCAGTTTAAGTACACGTACACAGCGATAGCGGCGGCCGCCAGGGCGCAGAGGATATCGAGGCACCAGGCCGCGTCCGGCTTTTCCCGCTTGCTTGCAGCGTGCAGGTAGATGAGCACCAGTGCGAAGCCCACGTGGATGCAGCGCTGCTCCATGGAAGCCAGGGTGCCGAAGCCCGCCGTCAGCACCTGGAACAGCGCCATAGCCACGGCGACGGTGCCCATGATCTTCGGTATCGCTTGTACGAGTCTTTTACTCATGGTTTATTTTCCTTGTATCTCGTCGTAATAGCGGGCCGCGCCCGGGTGGAAGGGAATACCGCTGTTTAGATAAACATCTAAAGAGTTTTCTGTATTCCAGTTCGCCCCCTCCGAATGAACCTTTGCAAGTTCATCTGTACTCTCGTTCAGTACTTTCGTGATTTCATACACCAGATTCTCGTCCATGTCAGCATTAGCAACTATCGTCATAGGAATGCCAAGTACGGTGTAATCTTGCGTCAAATCAGAATATGCCTCACTGGGCACAGTAAATGTGCCATACCCAGGATGAGCAGCCATCACCTGATCTAATATATCCATAGGCACCTGAAGCATGATAATATCCCGCGCTGCATCCAAATCTGAAACCGCAGAAGAGGGCGAGCCTCCGTTAAAAATGCCTACGTCAATCGAGCCATCTTTCAAAGCATCCGCCATATCTATCGGCGTCATAGCCGTAACTGAGGCAAAGTCGCTGTCGTCGAAGCCCAAAGCTTCCAGCACTTGCTGCGCGGCTATACGGGCCGCTGTTCCCGGATTTGCTGTTGCAATTTTTTTCCCTTTTATATCTTCTATTGACGTGATGCCTGTCTCCTTTACTGTCACGAATTGAAGCAACGTGGCATTTCCCACCATAACGAGACGTAGCTTATCCAATTTAGCCGGCATTTCCGGATAGGTACCCTCAAGAAGCTGTTGCGTTGCATTTAAAGCAAGTATACAAAGACAGTCTGGATCGTTTTGCACAAGGGGGCCGTTTGTTGTGGGGGCTCCATCGGTAGATTCTGCTGTAAAATCTACACCATCAATAGCATTGCTCAGTATCTGACTTTGAGCTGCCCCTATATAATAAGAAGAGCTGCCGGATGTAACTGTTGCGATTGTGACCCGTTTTGGCCAGTTCCCGTCCTCTTCTGCGCTTTCTGTATTAGTGCTACATGCAACGAGCGTCAGCACCATGATCATTGCTGTCATCAATGCGATTGCTTTTTTCATGAAATCGTCCTCCTACTCTTGGTTTTTATAATACTTTCTGTCCGGTTTTCCGATCGCATTCTTCTTGATTTCTTGTACGATCTCGATACTGGCCGGGATCTTGTATGTATCTAATTTTTTAGATAATACATTGCGGATACTTCGGACTGTACTGTCGCTCCCATCCTTAAGCACGACCAGGAGCTTAGCAGCATTTCCAGTGATCGCATGGGATATACCATAGCAGATACATTCACTGACGCCTTCAACAGCGAGAGCCGCTTCTTCAATTTCTGAGGGGTAGACTTTCAGCCCCCCGATATTAATGATATCGTCTATTCTTCCCTTGATATATAGAAAGCCCTCATCATCTATATAACCCGCATCACTGGTTAAAAGATAACCATCATGATAGCTTTCTTCTGTCAGTTCTGGCATACCCCAATAACCTATGAAATTCATTTCTGACCGGATCACTATACGTCCCAGCTCTCCACAAGGCATCTCACGATAGTCTTCACCCACGATCTTTACTTCAACGCCTTGGCACGGACTACCAGCACAGCGGATATTTTTATTGCCGTGATCAAAGCGATGAGTTGTCGCCAAACCGCCCTCGGTTGAACCATAGGATTGATACAAACGGCTATTTGGAAGCATCCGTTTGATAAACTCTTTCTGTGGTTCTTCCATAGCGGAAGCATGAATATAGGCGTAATCTATCTGCCCGGCATATTCATGCAGCTTTTCTTTTGCCAACTGTTCTATGATAACGAGACCAGAGGGGGGCATATTAAATGCCGTCACATGGTATTTATCCATATAATTAAAGAATACCCGTATTTTGATAATTCCGTCCAGCAGAATATAAGTACTCCCATTATACAGAGCGGTATCCCACATGCGCGAGCATCCCACATGGTTCAAGGGGAGGAACGTAATCCCCACATTATCCTCTTTGATTTCAAACGCCTGTAGTCTTGCAATACAACATACCGCCAGGTTCCGCTGGGTCAGCATAGCGCCCTTAGGGGTCCCTGTGGTGCCGGAGGTCAGCATGATATTGGCAACCAGGTCCAGGTCCGGGAAGGTATAGGGCTGTATCTCTACCCCTGCCAACTCCGCATCGATCTCCCCATAGTTCAGCGAGACCGGCGCGGCCGGCTCCAGCCAGGAGATCGCCGCCTTGGCCTCCATCCGCTCCACCGTGCTCTGGAGCGTCTCCTGGGTCAGCGCCTTCTCCACCGGCACGATGATTGCCCCGCACAAGTGGGCAGCATAGTACGCCGCGATATACCACTTGCAGTAGGCCGCCTGGGCGACGATCCGATCCCCTTCGGTCACGCCATGGAGCTTGAACCAGCTGGCCAGACGGATAATGGCGTCTTTCAGTTGGCCGTAGGTGACCTCCTCGCTTTCAAACACCACCGCCAGCTTGTCCGGGTGCAGCTCCGCATTCTCAAGCAGCTTTTCTATAACTGTCTTCATAGCTCAGCCCTGCATCAGCCGCTCCACCATGGCGGCCAGGCCGTCCACGGAGTTGAAATTCTCCTCGACGATCTCCTCGTAGGGAATTGCGATCCCGAACTCCATGGTCAGCGCCGCGATGATGGTGGTCAGCGCCAAGGAATCTAAAGTGCCGTCGTCCACCAGGGTGTCAGACCCAAGGAAATTGATCTCCGGGCACTCCCGCTCCAGCACTTCCAATACTTTTTCTCTCATAGTCTTTTCCTCCTAAAACTTCATGTAAATGAACGACGCCGCGTCATAGCCCGGGCCGTAGATCCCGAAAATCACGATAGCGATCACTGCTATGTAATAGACCGCCCAGCGGAACACCAGATTGCTCCCGGCGATCCTTTCCCGGACGCAGACGCCCTTCTCCTGGGCATAGCTCACCGCCCACAGCAGCCCGATGCACACCAGCGCCAGCAGGAAGTTGGGCCGGTCCAGCCCCAGGTTGTACAGAGAGCCGTTAACGAGCACCCAGGGTTGAAAGCTCAGGGCGAGCTTCTGGAAAATGAGCCCCGTCTTGGCCAGGTCTCCGGGCCGCGTGATCATCGTGCTGACCAAAAAGATCAGGAAGGTCCGTACCCTCTGGAAAGCCTTCCAGCTCCCCGCCTGGGTGTTGATATGCAGCAGCCCCGTCAGCTTTTTCAGCTCCGGCTCAAAGACCGTGGCGCAGATGATGAGCCCGCCCCAGTAGAGGCCCCAGACGATGTAGTTCCAGCCGGTGCCGTGCCACAGGCCCGTCAGCAGCCAGACCGCCGCCAGGGGCACCACGGTCATCACCGCTTTGCCCGCCCGGACGCCAAACCGGTCCCGGACGCGCCTGGACAGGCCGATCAGCCGGGGCGAGATCACCAGGGGCATGTAGATATAGTCCTTGAACCAGGTGCCCAGGGTGATGTGCCAGCGCCGCCAGAATTCGGACGCGGACCGGGAGAAGAAGGGCCGCCGGAAGTTGGCCTCCAGCTCCAGGCCCAGGCACTGGGAGAAGCCGCCCACGATGTCCATGCAGCCGGAAAAATCGCAGTAGCTCTGCACGGCGGCAAACACCGCCGCCACCAGCAGAGAGGCCCCGCTGTAGCTCTCCGGGCTGCCCAGCACCTGGTTGGCCAGGATCGCCAGCCGGTCCGCGATGACCAGCTTCTTAAAGTAGCCCCAGACCATCAGCTGGAGTCCGAAGCAGAACTCCTTATAGTCGAAGCGGTGCTCCCGGGCCAGCTGGGGCGCCAGGTTCTTATGCCGGGAGATGGGCCCCTGCAGCACCTTCGGGAAGTAGGCCGTGAACAGCAGCAGCCGCAGGAAGTTCTTCTCCGCCCTGTCCTGCCGCCGGTAGATGTCCGCCAGGTAAGAGATCAGGGAGAAGGTGTAGTAGCTGACGCCCAGGGCCACGATGGCCTCCAGGGCGGTCCCCGCCGAGAACAGCTGCGCCACGCTCTGGAGCACCCAGGTGCCGGTCTTGGCGTACAGCAGCAGGGCCACCAGCAGCGCCACCGCCGCCAGCAGCACCGGCTTGCTGCGCTTCTTAGCCTCGGCGGGGCTCTCCGCCGCCTCCCGGACGGCTTCGATCTTCCGCCCGGCGAAGTACGCGATGGCGGCGGAGGCCAGCATAAACGGCAGCTTCTCCCAGCCGTAGCTGAGATAAAACGCCAAGCTCGCCGCCAGCAGGACAAGCCACTGGACTTTCTTAGGCAGTATGTAGTACAGCAGCGCCACCAGCGCGGCGAATATGAAAAACCGAAATTCTATGAAGCTCATGATCTCTCCGTTTTCCTCCTGCCCGCTGTCTTCATCCTACCGGCTCCAGGAAAAACTGCTGGGGGATAAGGCTGTTTTCTGTACAGACCTGGATGTTGGTGCCCGTGGCGGCGACGCCGTTGACCACATCCAGCATGCAGCCGTTATACAGGGACTGGAAGCTGTACGAGCCGTTCAGGTTTTCCGTTATGAACCACTTCTGATTGGCAAGGCCTGTATACGTCTCCTGGACCACGTTGCTGTTCGGCGTGCTGCCCATGTTCTCTATCGCTAAGTATTTATCCGAGCACAGCGCCCGCAGGGTATAGAGCCCGTCGCCGATATACCGGATCTCGAACTCCTGAGGCGTTTCTCCGTTGCGCTCACACAGCCAGATGTTGGCGTTTTCCTCGGTGGAGCCGTTGGGGACGTCCACCGCGAAGGCGGGGCCGCCGGCAAAGAGGATGTTGTAGACCCCGTCCTCCACCAATTGAAAGTTCTCCGTGCTTTGGGTCCACTTCTCTGCCTGCTCCTCCGGCAGCGTTTTCTCCGTGAAGGTCAGCTTCGACACATGGCTGTCGATGCAAACACTGGAAACAACCTCGCCGGAATCCGGGTCGATGACTACGATGCCTAACCCACGTCCACCGCAGGACCAGTCCACGCCGTCGATCTGCACGGAGAAGGCGTTGTCGTAGGGGAAGCCGGCGCTGAGCACATACAGGCTGTGCTCCTCCCCGTCTGCCGTCCGGAAGCCGGTATTGATCTTGATCTTATTTCCTTCCCAGCGTTCAAACAGATTCTCCCCCCGGTCAAGGATCGCCACAAAGGAATTCTGCGCCTGACCGTAAAAGCTGCTCTTCACCCCCAGCCGGCGCAGCGCGGCCTCCAGGGTATCGTTCCACGCCAGGGAGGCCTCATCCTTCACGGTGAGCGCGATCAGGTACTCGTCCTTCACCGCCGCCAGGGCGTTCAGGTACTCGTAGGCGCTTTTGACCTCGTATGACACCAGCTTTCCCTGCTCCCACTGCCGGTAGGTCTCCAGAGTTTGGTCCCAGAGCTCATAGCCGCTTTGGCCCCGGTGGTCCTCAAAGCCCTTGGCCCGCAGCATATCCGCCAGGTAATCGGAGGCTTTGGCGCTTCCCCAATAATTGGTGTGCATTCCATCCTGCAACGCATCCTGCTTCCAATCTATCCCAACCTCAGGATCATTCAGATTCAGAAGTTTCAAGCCGAAGGGTTCCAGGTAAGTCTCAATAATTCTATCTCTCCCGCTTTTGTAGACAGCGCCGAAAAGTGTTGGGATGAGCTCGATCCCTTGCTCCTGACAAAGCGCCAGTATTTTCTCAAAATATTCTGCATATCTCTCGTTGATCTCTTCAAGGTCTTTCTCTGCTGTCAGCATCCCATCCTCTAACGCATAGATGTTTCCGTAAGGCCTATCCACAACATTCGTATCCATCTTGACATCAAAACGTACAAACGAGCCGTTCTGGGCATAATCCGCAACTGGGCCAAAGGAAAAATCACTCGTGTTCAATTGGTACCAGCGATTATGAAACTGAAGCAGCGGGAAAAGAAGTTCCGCGGCCGTCAGGCTCTCTGTTTGGCAGTCTATAGCCGCCTCAACTTTATTGAGAGACGGCTTCATCTGAGTCAAAACCTGCGTTATGTTGGCGTCAACTGGTTCTCTTGATATTGCTATAGGCGCCATATCCAAAAAAACCGCCTTCGGATGCTGGGTTTTCAGCCCTTCTTTGAGCACATAATATGTAAGATCTGTCCTCTGGTTTCCGTTGCCCAAGCAATAACCGGTGATCCCCGTTTTCGCGTAGATTTGCATAGAGCTCACCGTATAAAACGACGTGCTCGCGCCGATGGTGATGTAGTCGGCGGTGTTTTCCGGCAGCTCGTAGAAAGAGCCGTATTTGTCCGTATCGCCTTCTATAAACCTTTCCGCACTGAAATGCCATTTTGGCGTCAGTACCGCCTGGACCCCCAGAAGCAGCAGGACCAGTATCAGCAGGAAGGATAGCCCCCTGCCCATCAACTTTTTTACGCTGTTTTTCATTCTGTCCATTCCGTTCTCAAAGCCCCATGATCTGCTCCGAAAGGAGCAGATCCAGAGGGTTCCCTCTGGAAATTTCTCCTCTCTTGCGCGAGTCTGCTCAAAACTGCATATATACAAAGTCCTGCGGGTCATAACCGGGACCGTATATTCCAAAGATCAACACCGCAAAAATGCCGGCAAAGTAGATCGTCCAGCGCAGGACGATATTCCGCCGGGCTATGGCCTGACGCACGTTCATCCGCTCCTGCATGCCGTCCACGATCAGCAGGAGCAGGATCGACAGCACCGCCACGCACATATCCCGCTGATCCAGCCCGTGCCCGTACAGGGAATAGTCCCAGAAGATCCAGGGATCGAAGGTAGAAAATGTCTGCTTGATAGCCGTAACTGCCGATTTAAGATCTTTCGGAAGGATCAGGAGCAGTCCGGCCACATACAGGAAGAAAGTGCGGAGCGTCTGAAACAGCGCCCAGGCTTTGCCGTCCCGGCGGATATGCAGCCGCTCTGACCAGGCGTTGATCCGGTCCTCCAGCAGAGTCGAAGCTATGATCAGAACGCCCCAGTAGGCTCCCCAAATGATGAAATTCCAGCCGGTCCCGTGCCAGATGCCGGTCAGCAGCCACACCGCAGAGAGCGGCGCCGCCGTCATTACCGCTTTGCCCGCCCAAGGTCCGATGTTTTTTCCTGCCCAGCGGCGGAGCTTTCTCATCCAGGAGGAAGTGGTCACCGGCACATACACATAATCCTTGAACCAGGTCCCCAGGGTAATGTGCCAGCGCCGCCAGAACTCCGGGGCGGAGCGGGAGAAAAAGGGGTGATTGAAGTTCCGGTCCAGCTTCACGCCGATGATATCGGATATACCCGTCACGATATCCATACAGCCGGAAAAATCCGCGTATACCCAAAATGCGCCGAACAGCATCGTGATCACAAATATAAGTCCCTGATTCGCCTCAATATTTCCCAATACATTGTTCACAAAGATGGACAAGCGGTCCGCGATCACCATCTTTTTGAAATAACCCCAGAGCATCAACTGCGCTCCCATGCACAGCCGCTCATAGCTCGGGGCAGTCAGGCCGTCAAACTGAGGCAAGATCTTGTTATACCGGGAAATAGGTCCTTCAACGACGTGGGGAAAATAGATCATGCACAGCAGCAGCTTGGGATAGCTGCGCTCCGCTTTGACCTTCCGCCAGTGGATATCCAGCAGATAGCCCACGGCGGAAAAGGTGTAGTAGGACATGCCCAGCGGCACGATGATGTTCACGGTCCAGCTGCGGCCCGTCAGACGGCTCACGAGTCCCAAAGCCGGGGCGCCGAATTTGCACCAACACATGATGCCCAGGCATACCGCCAGCGCCAGCCACAGGGCGTGACGGCTGCGGCGCCTGTATGTCTCCTTCAGCGCTTTCTTCTCCTCCGCGTCCGGCTGCCGCTCCGCGCAGACCCGGTCAAACTCCTGCCAGACTGCTTCAAGCCGTCTGGAGACCCCGTAGACCACCGCGGAAGTCCCCAGCAGGAAGAGCAGCTTGTCCAAACCGCTGCACGCGTAAAAGATCAGGCTGAAGACCAGAAGGGTCACCCACTTGTACCGGTCGGGCGTCAGCACATAGACCAGAAGCAGACAGACCAGGAAAAGCGCAAATGTGAGCGAAATATAACTCAAGGTCCGCTCCCCCTAACTCGTTGGTATTTTATTCGCCGGTCATTCTCTTGATCAGGGCGATGATCCGGTCCTTGTTGCCGAAGTTCTCCTCCGTCACCTCTCCCGCGTCGATCTCGATGTCAAACGTATCCTCCAGCTCCGAAATGATAGAGATCAGTTCAAAAGAATTTACGATGCTGTCATCCACCATATTGTTGCCCGTATAAGTCAACAGCTCGTCGTTCACATCTGCCAGGATATCAAGTATTTTCTTTTCCATGATTCAGTTCTCCTTTATTGTTAAAGTAGTTTTCCTTTGCTTATTTATTGCGCCGTTCTCTCCGGCGGCGCTCCTCTTCTGTCAGTTCCTGCGCCCGCCGGCGCAGCTCCTCCAAATCGCGCTCATGGATGCGCCGGCATGGCGCTCCCACATATACGCCTCCCGGCGGAGTGGATTTGTTGATGAGGCTGCATGCGCCAAAGGTGCATCCCTCCCCCAGCTCAACGCCTGGAAGTACGGCGCTGTGGGTCCCGATCAGCACATAATTACCCAATACGATCGGCTGGTTATGGACATTTTTGTATTTTGCAGGGACAGTTGGATTATTCAGGTACGGGAGAACATATTCATCCGACTGCCCATACAGCGAGACAAACGAGGCCAATGCGCAAAAATCTCCGATGACAACGTCTGTACGGTCTCCGCTGTATATCTCGCAGTTGGCGCTGATCTGGACATGGTCGCCAAGGGTGATGTCGCCATTCATAATAGTAAAAGCGTCAATGAGGACATTGTTGCCAACGGATATAGTCCGTGGTGACATGATCCGGGCGTCGCGGCTGATGATCACCCGCTCCCCCAGAGAGCGAAAACCCATTTCACGAATTTCGCTGTCAGAGAAATAGCTGTTGTACCTCATGCAGCCCTCCTGTTTTGAAGGGCTGCTTCGGAAACGGCAGCGCCGCCTGTATCGATCCAGATCACTTGGATGTCAAGCTCTGGACCCCCCCCCGCTTCCATTTTTTGTAAGTTATCGCTGGCCTGTATGAAACTTTTTTCCTCTGCCGCCTGATCTTTCAGCTTATATTTGATCATCAGCTCAGTCATATCATTTAGGGCCAGATAGACGCGCCGTTCTTCTTCCTCGACATGTATTTTCTGCCCGGCTTGCAGGGCGGCGTTTTGCCTTTTCATATAACGCATTATTTCACATTCTCTCCCGTCCGCCAGTCTTATCCGGGCAGGAGGGAAAATATCGTTTTTTCCATAATCCATCGCCCGCAGCATCCGGTAGATTTGCTCCGGCGGATCGTTCACAGAGCACACGCCGCCCCCCGGCAGCTCCCAGGAGTAGTAGATCTTTCTTTCACCCTCCGGTTTTGGTTGGGGCCGGCCCTCGATATGCCGGATCAGCAGCTCGTCATAGAACTCTGTGAAAGCTTCTGAGGCTTTCTCCATAATATCCCGCGTCAGCTCATAAGCCCGCATGTCCTCCGTGACCGGCGTCTCCCGCTGGGCAATAATATCTCCCGTATCCACCGAAGATTCGATATAGTGCCAGGTCGCTCCGGCTGTCTTCTCCCCTTCCCAGATCGCCCAGCTCTGGGCGTTCCGTCCGGGGAACTCAGGAAGCAAGGCGCTGTGGAAATTGATGATCTCCAAATTTTCTTTTTCAATGATCCGTTTTGGGAACAGGCACGTGTTCCCGGCGCTGATCACCAGCGCAGGTTCTGTAATAGCCTCTATGGTCTCGAGGGCTTTTTTCTTATCCGGGATATACGCATATTCCGCGCCTGATCCATCGCAGATCGCATGAAGCTTTGACATGCCGTGTGTCTCACACTCAATGCACAGCGTTCTATATACAAATGTATCCTGCCGTTTTGTCACATAATTGAGTACATCTGCGGCAGTCTTTCCCCAGCCTATTACTACAACTTTTTCAAACCTGCTTCTCAAGCCGTTCGCCTCCTCCCGCGGAATCCGCCTCAATCAATATACTCCTCCCGCAGCTTCACCCGGTCGATCTTGCCGTTGTTGTTCAGGGGAAGCTTGTCTAAGCAGATCACCTTTCCCGGCAGCATATAATCCGGGAGATGTTCCTTGAGCCGCCGGTTCAGCTCTGTCCGGCTCATCTCCTGTTCCAGGAAAGCTACGATCTTGCTGTGCTTGCCGTCATACAGGCAGCAGCACATGGACACTTCCTCCAGAGAACTCACCGCCGCTTCGATCTCCCCCAGTTCGATCCGGTTGCCCAGATGCTTGATCTGGAAGTCCTTCCGGGACACATAGATCAGTTCGCCCCGTTCGTTGTATTTCACCAGGTCCCCGGTGCGGTAGATCTTCTCCTCATAGGCCGTCTGTAGCGGGTTCTGCACAAAGGCCGCCGCCGTTCTCTCCGGGTCGTTGTAATAACCTACTGCCAGAGAGCTGCCCCGCACACACAGCTCTCCGATCTGCTCCGGCTCTGTCACCAGGCGGTCCTGTTCGTCCAGGACCAGGATCTCCGTATTGCGCATAGGCTTTCCGATGGGCAGCGGTTCGTCATCCTCGAATTCTCTGTCGACCGTATAGTACGTACAGGCGTATGTGATCTCAGTAGGTCCGTAAAAGTTGACGTATACCACATTGGGAAGGTATTTCCGCCATACATTCAAAGGTTTATTCAGCAGGGCCTCTCCGCAGGACAAAACCCGTTTGAGGGTTCCGGAAATATCCACACTTTTAAATGCCTTCAAGGCGGACACCATGACCAGCGCGGAAGGGACCCAGCTGATCGTTGTGATCTTGTGATCCGCCAGATATTGCAGCAGCTTCACCGGCTGAGAAAACAGCTCCGTTGGGATCACATAGAGGGACGCCCCTGTCTTCACTGATAGATAGATCCCTGGCACAGAATTATCAAAATAGAAGGGAGACTGGTTGCCAAAAGAGTCCTCCTCTGTAATGTTGAACTCTTCCGCCTCCCAATCGATCAGGTCGATCATGCTCCGGTGGGTGATGGCAACGCCTTTAGGCGTCCCCGTGGAGCCGGAGGTGAACAGCACATACAGCAGGTCCGTGTCCAAGATCCGGTCCGCGTACTGCTTCGCCGTTTCGCCGCTCACCGTCTCGCCGGTGATGTCCTCAAAGCAGAGGACCGGCTTTTCGCTCCAGAGCTGCCGCAGCGGTTCACCGGAAGAATACCCCCCCCCGTATTCAAATGCGGTCTTTTCGAGGGCGCGGGTCGTGACGACCGCGGCGGGCCGGAGGGTCTGGACGATCTTCTCCACCCGGGCCGCCGGCATATCCGTGGCGATAGGGCTGTAGAAGTTCCCGCTGTATGCGATCCCAAAATAAGCTGCCAGCATATCTGCGGAAGTTTCCATATATACCGCCACCGGCTGTTTCCGGCCGGGGACCGCCTTCTCGATACTCGCGGCGATAGACAGCGCCGCTCTCCTCAGCGACCCCCAGGTATAGCGCCGGGTCTCGTCCACATAGGCCGTCCGATCCGGGAATTTTCTGGCCGTCTCCTCCAACCACTGTACTACACTGTTCTGCATCTCTGTCCTCCAAAGCTTGTCTGTCTCTCTGGCCTTTCGCCGTCAGCCGGCCAGTTCCAGATAAAATTGCTGCGGGATCTGGCCGTTCTCCGTCCAGACCTGGATGTTGGTACCCGAGGCGGCAACGCCGTCGACCACATCCAGCACACAGCCGTTATAAAGCGACGTGAAGCTGTATGAGCCGTTCAGGTTTTCCGTTATGAACCACTTCTGATTGGCAAGACCCGTATACGTCTCCTGGACCACGTTGCTGCCCGGGGTGCTGCCCATATTTTCTATCGCTATGTATTTATCCGAGCATACCGCCCGAATGGTATACAGCCCGTCGCCGGTATACCGGATCTCAAACTTCTGGGGCGGCTCCCCGTTGCGCCCGCACAGCCAGATGTTGGCGTTTTCCTCGCCGGAGCCGTCGGGAATGTCCACCGCGAAGGCGGGGCCGCCGGCAAAGAGGATGTTGTAGACCCCGTTCTCTACCAATTGAAAGTCCTCCGTGCTTTGCGTCCATTTCGCCGTCTGTTCCTCCGGCAATGCCTTTGTCACAAAGGTCAGTTCCTCTATATGGCTGTCGATAGCCACGCTGGAAACAGCTTTTCCGGAATCCGGGTCGATCACCACAATGTTCAGCCCTCGTTTCCAACACGCCTGATCCGCGCCGTCGATCTTTACGGGGCAAACGTTGCCATAGACGAAGCCGGCACTGGCTACATACAGGCTGTGCTCCTTTCCGTCCGTTGTCCGGAAAGAGGTATCGACTTCGATCTCTCTTCCGTCCCAGAGCTCGAACAGATTTTTCCCCCGGTCGAGGATCGCCACGAAAGAGTTCTGTATCTGATCATAAAAGCTGCTCTTTACCCCCAGCCGGCGCAGCGCGGCTTCCAGCGTATCGTTCCATGCGCCGGAGGCCTCGTCCAACACAGTGAGTACGATCAAATACTCATCCTTCACCGACGCCAGGGCGTTCAAATACTCATAGGCATTTTTGCTCTCTTTGGTCCTAAGCTCCTCCTGTTCCCACTGCCGGTAGGTCTCCAGGGTCCGGTCCCAGAGCTCATAGCCGCTTTGGCCCCGGTGGTCCTCAAAGCCTTTGGTCCGCAGGATGTCTGCTAAATAGACGGATTCTTTGGCACATCCCCAAAAATTGGTATGCGTTCCGTTGTCCCTCGAATCCTGCATCCAATCCAGTCCGACCGCAGGGTCCGTCAGATCCAGAAGTTCCAAGCCAAAAGGTTTCAGATAGCTTTCAATCGTCTCGCTTCTGCCAAGCGGCCAAATTTCTCCAAAATGCGTGGGGATCAGTTCGATTCCGTTTGCCTGACAAAGTGACAGTACCTTTTCAAAATAATCCGCTTCGCTCTCATTGATCTTTTCTGTTCGCTCTTCGACAGCCGTTATCTCCTCATTTTCCAGCTTATATAAACTACCGGATGGCCTTTCCAGGATTTTGGTATCCATTACTACATGAAAATCCTCGAATGCACCGTTTCTGACATAATCCTGAGCCGCTCCAAAATAAAAATCTTTCTTAGTCAAATCTTTCCAGCGGTCGTGGAACTGGATCAAAGGGAAAAGCAATTCCATAGCTGTCCTTGTCTCTGTTTTACAGTTCTGGGCCGCCTGTAGCTTGTTAAAGGAAGGCTTCATTTGAACAAACGCTCTTGTCAAGCACGCATCAATTGTTTCTTCCTTCATCAAAAGGCTCATGTCGAGGAAAACCATTTTCGGATGTTGTGTCTTCAGCGCCTCTTTGAGAAGATAATATAGAATATCTATTCTCTGCCCATCATTTCCCAAGCAATACCCGGTAATTCCTGTTTCAGCATAGATTCGAGATGGACTTATGCTATAGCAAGAAGTGCTTGCACCCATCGTGAAATAGTCGACCGTATTTTTTGGCAGTTCATAGAAAAAGCCATATTTATCTGTTTCATCCTCGCTTCCTCCTGAGTCGGCCCGCCATTTCGGCGTCAGGACCGCCTGTACCGTCACAAACAGAAACACAAACAACAGCAGGAACGCTATGATTCTGCCCGCTCTCTTCCTCATACTGTTTTCATCCCATCACATACAAAAGAAAATTTTACTCTACTTTTTCAGATGGTCGATCCCGGCCATGGTCTTGTAAAATACGCTCATCATCAGGTGGTCGAAGATCATGTGGATGTCCTCGGTGATCTGCATGCTGTTCACCGGCGCGTGGAGGGACACATCCGACAGGGGCTTCAGCTTGCCGCCGTTGTAGCCCGTGATGCCGATGATCTTATTGCCCCGCTCCTTGGCGTACTCCACCGCGTTGAGGACGTTCCTGCTGTTGCCGCTGCCGGAGATGGCGATCACCACGTCCCCCGGCTTCAGATGCCCCCGCAGCTGGAAGCGGAACACCTCCTCAAAGCCGATGTCGTTGGCCACCGCCATCACGGTCGCCACGTTGTCGTTCAGGCAGAGGAAGTTGAACTTCTTCTCCGTGTGCTCCGACACGCCCTTGTTGAAGTCGTTCTGGTAGTGGCTGGCCGTGGCCGAGCTGCCGCCGTTTCCGAATATGTAGATAGTGCTCTCCCGCTGGAAGGCCTCCTCCAGCAGGTTCAGCGCGGCATTGATGGACTCCACGTCCAGCGCCCGGATGGTCTCCACCTCATGGGCCAGGTAGTCTTTGATCTCCGCTTTGTAGTCGGTCATGTCAGGCCTCCGTTCCCGTTATCTTTTTTACCGCCTGCAGCAGATCGCCGCAGACGAGCTCCGGCTCTGCCGCCGGGTATTTCCCGTCTCTTCCCGCGTCTCCGGTGAGCACCAGGGCCGTGTGGGCCCCGGCGTTGACGCCGGTCTGGATGTCCACGGTGGTGTCCCCCACCACCCAGGAGGCGCTCAGGTCGATGTTGAAGCGCTCCGCCGCGCTTCGGAGCATCCCGATGTCCGGCTTCCGGCAGTGGCAGGGGATCTTGTACGCCGGGTTTTCCTCCGGGTAGCCCTTGTCCGGGTGGTGCGGGCAGAACAGCACCGCGTCCAGATAGGCCCCCTCCCGGCCCAGCAGCGTCTCCAGCTTCCGGTGGATATTCTCCACGTCCTCCATCGAGCACAGGCCCCGGGCCACCACCGGCTGGTTCGTCGCCAGCACCGCCAGATAGCCCGAGCGGTTGATGAGCCGGACCGCCTCCGCCGCGCAGGGCTCCAGCTCCAGCTGCTCCTCCCTCCAGACCAGGCCGTTTTTCCGGTTCACGGTCCCGTCCCGGTCCAGGAAGACGGCCTTCTGCTTCCGCCGCAGGTTCCGCCCGGCCACCAGCCCGGCGGACAACTCCTCCGTGGCCGCGGCGATCCGCTCCACCGTCCCCACGTCCTTCACGTACTCCGGGGACCGGTAGCCGTACACCGCCGCCCCCGAGGCGATCATGCCCGACAGCAGCTCCTTTTCCAGGTCGGTCTTCGTGTTGGCCGGCACCCGGCCGCAGACGGAGCGGTCCAGCACGTAGAGCCCCGCGTTGACGCAGTTGGCGTACCAGCTGTCCCGCACATTGTGCTTGGAGTCGAAGCCCAGCACGCGCCCATCCTCGCCGCAGAGCACCAGGTCCGAGTCAAAGGGGTGGGAGTTGGGGTGGACGAACAGCGTGGCCTCCGCCCCCTTCTCCCGGTGGAAGCGGAGCATCCGCTCCAGGTCCACGTCGAACAGCAGGTCCCCGAAGACCAGGAAGAAATCCTCCCCGGTCAGCAGCGGCGGCAGCAGGGACAGAGCCCCGGCGGTGCCCAGGGGCGTCGTCTCTTCGATGTAGCGGATACGCAGGCCAAGCTCAGCGCCGTCCCGGAAATAGTCCCGGATCTTCTCGCCCAGATAGCCCACGATGAGCACTATGTCGTCTACGCCCTGCTCCCGCAGGCACTCGATCTGCCGGAGCAGCAGGGGCTTTCCCGCCACGGGGACCATGGGCTTCGGCAGCTCGTCCCCCGTCACGGCCCGCAGCCGGGTCCCCTTGCCGCCGGCCATGATGACTGCCTGGGTCAAAGCACATCCCTCACTGTCTGGGCCACCGCCTCGTCGCTGGTCATGGTCGCCTGCCAGCCGGCCGCGTGGATCTTGTCCAGGTTATAGGCGAACACGGGCACGTCGCCCTTCCAGCCGCCCCGGCCGCCGGTGTAGTGGAAGGCCACGTCCTTCAGGCCCATCTCCCGGCACACGATCTCCGCGATGCCGGTCACCGTGCTCTGGGTGCTGCCGCCCACGTTGTAGGTGGTCACGCCCGCCGGCACCTGGTCCTTGAAGCGCATGATGCACTCCACCAGGTCGCTCACGTGCAGATAGGGCTTGCACTGGCGCCCGTCGCCCAGGATGGTCAGCTGTCCGGGCTCCTGGCGGAGCCGCTTGATAAAGTCGAAAATGACCCCGTGGGTCAGCCGCGGCCCGATCACGTTCGGGAAGCGGAAGACCAGGGAGTGGAGGTCGTTCATATAGCTGAACGCGCTGATGAGCGCCTCGCTGCCCAGCTTGCAGGAGCCGTAGTAGGAGATGGGGGCCAGGGGGGAGAACAGCTCGTTCACCTGGCTGCCCTGGGCGTCCCCGTACACGGCGCTGGTGGAGCAGAAGAACAGCCTCTTGACCCCGTACAGGCGCATGCACTCCAGGATGCAGAAGGTGGTGGTGTAGGTGTTTTTGTACTCCACCTCCGGCTTCTCGGCGCTGGCCTGGATGTCGGAATTGGCCGCCATATGGAACACGTAATCAAACTTTTCCCGCTGGAAGATCGCCTTCAGGGCCTCCAGCTCGGTCAGGTCCTGCTCGTAGAGCTTGAAGCGGGGCTCGTCCTTCAAATGCGCGATATTTTCCCGCGTGCCGATGAAAAAATTGTCGATGCAGACCACCTCGTGGCCCTCGGCCAGCAGCGCGTCGATGAGGTTGCTGCCGATGAATCCGGCCCCGCCGGCTACTAAGACTTTCATTGCTTTTCTCCTTTTTCCGTATTGCTCACAGCCGCTTGCTCAGTTCAAAGCTCTCCCGCAGGATCTTGTCCATGTTCCAGTACTCGAAGTTGCCGAAGCGCCCGTTCAGGACGATGCCCCGGTCGCTGTAGTGTTTGCGGATGTACGCCATGTTCTGGGTGTGCTCCAGGTCGTAGATCACGTAGGCGTACTGGTATTTGGTGATGTCGATGAACTCGGCGTCCTCCTTGGCCTTTGCGAACCCGATATCCACCAGGCCCTGGCGGATCCGGTCCCGGAACTCCCCGTCCGTCAGCCTGTCCACCTGGTCGTTTTTCCGGTAGGTGACCTCCACCATGTAGGTCGCCTCCTCCGGCGCGCGGTGATAGGCCTCCCCCAGGAAATCCATCTTGGAGATGCGGTGGAAGAGCACGTTTTTGTCCGGGATCATGAAGGCGAAGTTCTCGCCGCAGAGGTCGTAGGGCAGGCGCACGAAGCTGATGATGATGGAGTTATACCGCAGCCGGTCCACATGGGCCTGAAGCTCCGGCGTCGTCCCGGCCCAGGCTCCGGTCAGCGCCTGGACGGGGATGGTGGAGATGAGCTGGTCCGCCTCGTAGGTCTCGCCGCCGGCCAGAACGCGCCAGCGCTCCCCGGCCTTCTCCACTCTTGTCACCTCCGCGCCGCACACCACGCGGCACTTCTCCCCCTTCAGCCGGCGCAGGAAGCCGTCCGGCACCGCCTGGATGCCCCCCTGGGAGGGGAAGCTGAAATACAGCTGGTGCAGATAGCCCTGGATCGTCTCCCCGGCGGCGCTCCGGCGGATCTCCTCGCTGGTGGGCTTGGGGATGCGCTCCACCATGCTGGTGTTCATGAACGCCGGGTCGTATTTCCAGATCTTCTCGTTATAGGGCCGCAGATAGGTGTTCGTGATTCCCTCCCCGAAGGTCTTCAGGAAGAACTGGATCATGTTCGTCACATCGTAGTCTTCATAGGGGTTGTTATTGAAGGCGTTGATGCAGTATTGCAGCTCCGCCTCGGGGAGCTTGGACAGGTCGTTTTCAAAGGGATACTGGATGCGGCGGCCCTTGTACAGGATCTGGTTGCTGCGCACCAGGTCGTTCCGGCCCTCGTCCAGCACGCTCAGCATCAGCTCCAGCATCTCCTTGTCCTTGGAAAACAGGATGTGCGGGCCGATATCGTAGGTGTAGCCGTCCTTCCGGATGCTGCGGCACAGGCCGCCCGGCCGGTCCTCCTTCTCCAGCAGCGTGATGGAGCCGATCTCCGGCTTGTCCTGCAAAAAATATGCCGTGCTTATGGCGGACAGGCCCGCCCCCAGGATCAAAACATCTCTCTTTTTATCCATCATTCCCAATCCTTTTCTCCTACATAGATCACTTTTGTTCCGCTGTTTTCTATGGAAAACGCCAGCTCTGTCAGATCGCTCAAAGCGCTGCGCAGGCGCTTTTGCCGCTCCTTCGGGCAGTAGAACAGCAGAAATCCCCCGCCGCCGGCGCCCAGCAGCTTGCCGCCCAGAGCGCCGTTTTCCATGGCCAGGCGGTAATACTTCTCCACTACATCGTTGGATATGCGGCTGGCCATCTGCCGCTTCAAAAGCCAGTTTTCGTTCAGGACACGGCCAAAGTCGTCCAGATTTCCCGCCGTCAGGGAGTCCCGCAGCTCATAGGCGAGCTCCGTCATGCGGACAAGATTGCGGAACTTGTCCTCCTCCCCCGTCAGGTTCGCGTTCTGCTCCTTCAGGATCTCCCCGGCCGAGTGGGTGATACCGGTATAAAACAGCAGCAGATTCTCATCCAGCCGCCGGAGGGTGCCCCGGTCGATGATGATCGGCTCCACCTCCACGGACTCGTCCTCCCGGAAGCGGATGAGCTTCAGGCCGCCGATGGCCGTGCCGTACTGGTCCTGCTTGCCGATGGGCTCGCCCAGCTTCTCGATCTCCAGCTCGCAGGCCTCCCGGGCGATGCGCTCCTGGGAGCAGAATTTGCCCTGGAAGGCGTGCAGGGCGTGGATCAGGCCCACTGTGTACGCGCTGGAGGTGGACAGGCCGGTCCCGGAGGGGATATCCGCCGTGCTCACGATCTCGACGCCCTCCATCTTATGGTCCAGCAGCAGCTGCCGGGCGATGGGGTGCTGGATATCCCGGATGTTGTTCACCGTCTCCGTCCGGTTGTATTTGACCACCGTCCCCTGCCGGTTGAAGGTGGGGTGGATGATCACATACATGTATTTGTTGATCGTGGTGGATAAAACACAGCCCTCGTGCCGGCGGTAAAACGAGGGCAGATCACTGCCTCCCCCGGCGAAACTGATACGAAACGGCGTTCTGGTTATGATCATTGAAGCTTCTCCTTATAACGCCGGCGTACATAATTAAGACATTTCCGTGCAACCTTTGCAGCGAATACTAAAACAATGGTTACAATACAGATAAGCGCGATTATGTAGAACAAACCGCTTAAAACACTAAACGCCTTGTTATCTGCATATTTTTCAAGGAAATATGCTACTCTTCCAAAAGTTTCAAACCCAACAAACGCAAAGAGCAACAAAAATGGGTTGCACAATGTTTCTAAATAATGTGTTATCTTATTCTTTGCTTGAGAAAGGAGCTTACCTTTTTCTGCTATTTTTTTAATTGTTGATGGATCATTTCTCATAAGAATCATTCTTTTTTTGAGAAAAGTGTCCATTTCATTCGAATCCAAAATGGCTTGCTCTGGGAAATATTGGATAATTTTTCCTATTCTTTCGTAATCCTGATCCGTCGGCCTGATTCTATGAAACCGAACTGAATCAATTAAATTTCTCCAAACTTCTCCTATAAGATGAGCGGCATAATACTTCTCGAATTCTTCTTTTCGATCGTCAAACGTAGCGAGGAATTCTTCCCATCGCTCTATCATTTGATTTATTTTATATGTGTTGGTAGATGATCCTTCACTATCTACCCTCCAATTGTAATAAGGCTTATCTAGCCATGCCATTCGCTCTGTTTCCATCATGGAAACTCTAAACCCGCAGTCTACATACGATCCTTTCTTTGTCACAAAGCGAATCTTTTTCTTATTGACATATTCTGTTTTATAAAGTCCACTCCATACGGACGGATGTACTTGCAATATCTCTCCAAAATCTTTTACCGAAAAGCATATGTTCTGCGGAACTTTTTCTTTTATATATTTTCTGTAATTACAGTCGAATCTCCGGCCATCACAAAACACTTCATAATACGGAGTCTTTACCACATCCGCATCCAGGGCTTTGGCGTAGGCATACATTTCCTCGTACATTTCCGGCTCGATATAGTCATCCGACTCCACGATCGCCATATATTCGCCCCGGGCCATATCGATCCCCAGATTGCAGGACGCCCCGTATCCGCCGTTTTTCCGGTGCGGCGCGACGATACGCGGGTCATGCGCTTCAAAATAGTCGATGATCTCCCGGCAGCGGTCCCGGTCGCCCTCATCCACTATGATGATCTCCAGCTCCTCCATCGTCTGGTTCACGATGCTGTTCAGACACTGGGTCAGATACTTGTCCACCTTATACACAGGTACGATAACCGTAACTTTTGGGTGTTCCCATCTCTTGTGTTTCTGAATCTCAAACGGTTTCTTTTCTTTCTCGTTTGTCATTGCCGCCATAGGGTCTATCTCCTTTTTTGATGATGTTGTTATAAAAAGGATCTGCTCTTTATGATCAGCCTTCGTATCCAAAGGTGGATCTTCCGGCGTACATCCATCGTCTCTCCTGTTTTGAGGAATCGCTTCAGCTGTCTCCACTCCCGGGCACTAAAGAACGGGCGGCTGTACCGGCCGTCTTGCTGATTTTGCTCAACGCGCTGCCGTATTGCCGCTCCCGCGCGCTCTCGAACCTCTCCGTCCGCGCGGTCCAGCGCCCAGAGGAGGGATAAAAACTCCCGGTAATAAAATCCGGATACGGCCTGCGCGCTCAGGCCCTGGCAGCTCCGCAGATACTCCCTGTCCAGGTCCCACTCGCGAAAGGCCTTCTCCACCAAACTGGCAGATTCAAAGTGGCTGGAAGAGGCCGGGTTATCCTGCCTCCACATATACAGCCCCTTGCGCACAAAGGCCACACGCCGGGCATGATACAGGGTCTTCAGATAAAACCCCACATCCTGATAGGCAGCCCCGGGCGTCTCGTTGTGGGTGATGCCGTTGGCCTCCAGGAAGCTCCGGCGGTAAAGGCCGCTCCAGGTCCTCAACCGGCTCCGGTAAGGCCGGAAATCCTTTTGGGGATCCAATACCTTTCCGTAAAAGTTTCCGATGATGATCTTTTCGTATCTTAAAACAGGCTTCTTCCCCGGCGGGGCGAAATAGAAATAAATGTCCCCCCGCACCCAATCCAGGTTTTTTCTCTCCGCCTCTTCGTACAGCAGCTCGTACATATCAGCTTTAATGAGATCGTCCGACTCCACAATGCCGATATACTTTCCTCTGGCCCTTCTCGCGCAGTCGTTGACCGACTGGCCGTAGCCGGAGCCGGGCTTGCTCAGGACAGATACCCGGGGGTCCCGGCACTCATATTCTCGCAGCAGCTCCAGGGACCCGTCGGTAGAGCCCCCATCGCCGCAGAGGACCTCGATATCGGTCAGCGTCTGGCCGAGAATACTGTCCAGACAGTCTTTCAGGTACGGCTTTACATTAAAAACAGGGACGATCACGGAGACCTTCGGCGCATTTACGCATTTTCGGTCCATATCCATTCATCCTCATCCCCTGTTTTCCATCTTTTCCTCGCCCGGCGCCTCAGCCTTTTGATCAGATACAGGAGCCTGGAAACTGCCTGCACGCCAAGAATAGAGCAAACCCGCCCGGCAAAATGCGCTGTCCTGTCCTCCCCAGCTGCCAGAGCCGGGAGAGCCGTCTGAAGCTTTTTCAGAACGGCCGGGCGCTGTTCTTCCGGCAATTCGGTAAGCTGCGCCATCGTCAGGACCAGTTCAAACTGATACTGCTCCATCAGCAGCTGCTTCCACGGGAAATCGGAACCGGCCAACAGCCGGATACTGCTCTCCAGCATGCCCACCGTGTCCAGGACACGTTTTACCGAGATGCTCCCGGTGATGGAATCCCCCCGTGCTTTCCTATAGCAGTAAAACGGGCAGTGTAAGAAAACGATCCGCGGCTCGGCGAGGAATACGCGCGTTGTGTAGTCCACATCCTCGCTCAAAACGCCTTCCCGGAACCTTATCTGTTGAGCCAGCAGAAACTTTCTCCGGTACACGTAGCGCCATACGTTCCAGAAGCACTCCCGTTTGCTCAGTACCTGAGGCAGGCAGGCCATGCCCTCCGCTCCGTCGCTCTGTTCTCCTATCGAAAAAAAGGTCTTCTCGCGGATCTCCCCGGCGGTCTGGTAAAACATTCGGTAATCCGTCATGAAAACATCCGCGTCCGGATGCGCCTCCATCAGAGAGAGCAGCCGCGCCAAATGCTTTGTAAGTACGCAGTCGTCGCTGTCTACATAGAGGACATACTCGCCTTTCGCGCGCTCAAGGCCTGTATTGCGCGCCGCGCTCAGGCCTCTGTTTTCCGTTCTCAGCGCCGAAATGCGCGCGTCCCTCTGGGCGTACGCGCGGATGATCGCTCCGGAGCCGTCCGTGGAGCCGTCATCGATACAGATGACCTCGATCTCCTTCGAGGGGCAAGCCAGAACGCTGTCCAGGCACATGGAAATATAGGGCTCAACGTTATAGGCGGGAATGATAATGCTTAATTTGTTTCCCATTTTTGCCCGATCTCTCATGCGCCCACATAGGCGCCGCAGACTTCTTTTGCCGGGCCGATCATTTTGACCTTCCCCTGCTCCAGCCAGACCACCCGGCCGCACATTTCCCGGATCTGGTCCAGGCTGTGAGACACGAACAGCACCGTCGTGCCGCCGCCCATCAGCTCCATCATCCGCGCCCGGCTCTTCTCCTGAAACGCCGCGTCTCCTACCGACAGGATCTCATCTACGATCAGGATCTCCGGCTGCACCATCGCCGCCACCGAGAAAGCCAGCCGGGCCAGCATCCCAGAGGAGTAGTTCCGCAGGGGCGACTCGATGAAGGGGCCCAGTTCTGAAAAGGCGACGATCTCGTCGTACTTTTCCTTGAGATATTCCTCTGTGTAGCCCAAAATGGCCCCGTTCAGGAAGATGTTCTCTCTCCCCGTCAAATCGAAGTCAAAGCCGCTGCCCAGCTCCAGCATGGGCACCACGTTCCCGTGGACCGCCACACTGCCGCCGGTGGGCTTCAGGATGCCCGAGATCACCTTCAGCATCGTGCTTTTTCCGGCCCCGTTCCGACCGATAAGGCCCAGGGTCTCCCCCTTCCTCACGGAAAAGGACACATGGTCCAGCGCCGTGAACTCATCGTAGTGGAGCTTTCCACGCAGCGCCGTGGTCACGAACTCCTTCAGCGACATGATCTTGTCGTTGTTCATGTGAAAACGCATGGTCACGTCGTTCACTTCTATCATCGTTCTGCTCATGACCCGCCCTCACAGATACAGTACGAATTTGTCTTGGGTCTTATAGAACACCAGCGCCCCCAACAGCAGCATCAACAGGGCCACGCCCACGCACTGCACATATGCCATCGGCTCCGGCGACACGCCGTTGATGACGCAGGACCGGGCAAAGCTGATAAAATAGTACAGGGGGTTCACATCCAGCACCCAGACCACATTTTCCGGCAGGATGCTCGCCGGGTAAAAAACAGGCGTCAGATACATCCAGATCATGCTCAGCACGCCCCACAAAAACTGCACGTCCCGGAAAAACACCATAGCCGAGGCCAGGATCAGGCCGAAGCCCAGGCTGAACACCGCCAGGCACAGCAGCGGGAAGGGCAGCAGAAGCCAGGCCTTCGTGGGCAGCAGCCCCGAGAACAGCGCCACCAGCAGCAGCGGGATCAGGGAGATCATCAGGTTCACCAGGGAGGACAGCACCCGGGTCAGCGGATAGATGTACTTAGGCACATACACCTTCGTGATCAGCCCCGCGTTGCCCAGGATGGACATCAGGGACATGTTGCTGGCTTCCGTGAAAAAGTTGAACAGCACGATGCCCGTGATCAGGTACACGGGATAGTAGGGGATATCAAATCTAAAGAGGCTGGAGAACACCGCGTACTGGACCGCCATGGTCAGCAGCGGGTTCAAAAAGCTCCAGAACACGCCCAGGATGGAGCGCTTATACTTCAACTTAAAGTCCCGGCTCACCAGCTGCCGGATCAGAAATCCGTACTTCTCCAGTGCCGTCAGGGCGTTGATCACATAGCTGTGCTTTCCCTTTTTGTACCGGTTCCAGATGAAGAGCTCCGCCAGAGCCAGCAGCAGGCCGAAGCCCGCCGCGAACTGCCAATAGTGCAGGCCGGTCCAGATGTAGTCCTCCCCCGAGGCGGAGAAACACAGCACGCCGTCTGTGGGCGCGCCGTTCAGCGTCAGCGCAAAGGGTGGGCTGTCCTCATCCTGTCCCGGCGCCGTCAGGCACATCATGGGCGACACGGCGCTGCCCGGCTGGGAATCTGCCGTGACACGCAGCAGCAGCGGCGCCAGATAGGCCGTCTCGATGGGCTCCTCGGATCGGATCTCCGTCGTCCCGTTCTCGGTGATCGCGGCGGCGTCAAAGCTGCCGCTCATCAACAGGGTCCCGTCCGCCTCGTTAAGCAGCTCCATGGTCACCGTACCGGCGTTGGGCCGGTAATAGGTCCCCCACTGGACGGAGACGGACCGGAGCCGCTGGATCTTCGCCGAGAAGCGCTGCTCTACCACGGCCCCCTGGACCAGCTCCACCGTTCCGGCCTCCGCCGCGGGCATCGCAAGATCGCCTCTCGACTCCCGGTAGTGCAGCTGATAGCCCATCAGGATATACAGCAGGACTGCCAGCGCAGCATAGGCCGCCAGGGTCCACGCAAAAATTTTCTTGATCTTCAAACGGTCCTCATACCTCCCACCCCGCGGTGAGCTGTTCCTGCTCCAGCTGCCGGTCCATAGCCTGCTCGATCAGCAGCGCCATGTTGGCTTCCACCGCCGCCAGGGTATTTCTGTACAGCTTCTGTAAGCATCTGGGGTTGCCCTTCTCCTCCGGCACCTGAGCCTCCCGGCTCAGCTGGGAGATCAGCACCGCCACCCGGCTCCGGTGCAGCAGATGCCCCGTCCGGCCCACAAAGATGGGCCCCTCCGTGACGCCCTGCCGCTTTGCGTAGTCCAGCAGCTCCTCCTTCAGACAGCCCGGCACCCGGACCATCCGCCGCACCCCCTGGTGCGTCACCGGGAAGCGCTCCGCCTTCACATTCTCCACCGTCACCTCCGGCAGCTCCTGCACGAATATGCCCGTGGTGGCAAAGACCTTGACCAGCAGATAACTCCGTTCGTCCCCCAGATTCTTCGCCGTCTGCAAAAGCCGCAGATACTCGCTCCGCGTCAACTCCGGCTGGGGCCGGTCCCCGGAGGAGAGCCGGTCCCCCAGCTGGACCTCCCGGTGTCCTACGAAATCCAGGAAGTTGTCGCAGGCGGCGCAGATCACATTCACGCTGGCCGGGGAATAGCCGCTCTCCAGCAGCTCCTCCCGCCACTGGGCCAGCGTCCCCTCCCGGATACGCTTATCCTCCGGCAGAGCCTGGTACAGCCGCTCTAAGGCCGTGCGGTAGCGCTCCGCCGTCTCGGAAGCCCGGCCTCTGGCCTCCAGCTCCGTCAGGAATCGGGCCATATCCTCCCGGCTCATCTGGTAGCCCCGGTCCTGCCGCTCCGCGCGCCGGACCCGGCTCCGTGTCTCTCCGCTCCGTTCTCTTATTCTCGCATCCATCGTTACGGCGCCTCCCGCCGCCGGCTAAATCGGCCACTCCGGTCATCACAAAATGAATAATTTGTCGTATTAAAATCAAAAAAGAAAGGGAAAAAGTGAACAGCTCACAAATCGCAGGGCTATCTTAGCACAAAACAGGAGCACATGCAAGGGTAAATACATACAAAATGACATGGGAAGAGGGCCGCGCAGAAGGAAAAACCTGCCCGGCCTGTAAAAACCTGCCCAAAAGAGCCTCCACAGGAAAAAGTGGAGGCTCTTTTTGCGCCTTACGGACGCAAAAAGGCGCCCTCATGGGGCGATTTATTCATTCTGTCTACCGGCTAACTGACCAGTCCTAAACGCTCCAGCTCCCGGCAGTGCTCTTCTCCGGTGGAGATGAGGTAGATCCGCGTCGTCTCCACGCTGCTGTGCCCCAGCACGTCCGCCAGCTTCACCACGTCCCGGCACACCCGGTAGAAGGTCCGGGCGAAGAGATGCCGCAGGTTGTGGGGAAACACCTTGCTGGCCGCCACCCTCGCCTCCCGGCAGAGAGCCTTCATCTCTGCCCAAATTTGCCGCCTGGACAGGCCCTTTCCGCTTCTGGTGAGAAAGATCTCGCCGGAGGCGATTTTTTCTTGCCTGGCATACCGGAGCAGCTTCCGGCAGAGCTTCCCCGGCAGCAGGATGGTCCGGATCTTCCCCTTCAGCGCTACCTCCGTCTGCCTCTGCCGGGCCGCTTCCACCGTGATGTAGGCTACCTCCGATACCCGGATGCCCGTGGCGCAGAGGGTCTCCATCAGGAGAGCCAGCCGCTCCTTGCCTCCTCTCTGGGCTGTCGCGATAAGGCGCTCATACTCCCCTTTCGTCAGCTCCCGCTCCTGGCTGCGGAACAGCCTCCGCTGGATGCGCAGGTATTTCATCCGGCAGTCCTCCCGGCCAACAAAGACAAAATACCGGTTTAACGCCGCAAGCTTGGAGTTGACGGTCGCCGGGCAAAGCCCCTCCGCCAGCAGCGCATCCCGCCAGGCCAGCACCTGTTTCTTCGTAAGCTCCTTCTCTCCCAGAAACGCCTGGAACTGCCGCAGGTCCCGCAGATACTTCTCCACAGTCCCCGCCGCCCGGTCCTCGGCCAGCAGCGCCGTTTTAAAATCTCTCAATTTCTGTTCTATACTTGCCATACTACCTACCTCCTCAGAGTTTTCTTACTTATTTTACCAAATTTACCGGGCTTGTTTTGCCCTATAGGTAGTATGTCCGTTATTTTGTATTCGCAGTTTTTTACTTTTTCCGGCGACCCGGAAGAGGACCGCCCGGTCAGGCGGCCGCCGCGGGCCGGGGCATCCGCTTACAGAAAAGTACCCATAGACGCGCAAAAGATCGCGTCTATGGGTACTTTCATGCTGTTTGGCATCTCGGCGCGGTGCTCTCTTTCACCCGTTCAGGATCGCCATGAACTCCTCGCCGGTGATGGTCTCCTTCTCGTACAGGGTCTTGGCCAGCTTATCCAGCATGGGCCGGTCGTTTTGCAGGATGTCCAGCGCCTTGGCGTGCTGCTTCTTGACCAGCTCCACCACCTGCCGGTCCACCTCCGCCTGGGTCTCCGGAGAGCAGGCCAGGGAGCTGTCCCCGCCCAGATAGGGGTCGGTCACCGTCTCCAGAGCCACCATATCAAAGTCCCCGCTCATGCCATAGCGGGTGACCATAGCCCGGGCCAGCTTGGTGGCCTGCTCAATGTCGTTGGCCGCCCCGGTGGACACGGCCCCGAACCGGACCTCCTCCGCCGCCCGGCCGCCGGTCAGGGTGGCGATCTTGTTCTCCAGCTCCTCCTTGGTCATCAGGTAGTGGTTGCCCTCCTCCACCTGCATGGTGTAGCCCAGGGCCCCGGAGGTGCGGGGGATGATGGTGATCTTCTGCACCGGAGCGGAGTGGGTCTGCCGGGCGGCCACCAGAGCGTGGCCGATCTCATGGTAGGCCACCGCCCACTTCTCCTGGTCGGTAAGGATGGCGTTTTTCTTCTGGTAGCCGGCGATGACCACTTCGATGCTCTCCTCAAAATCCGCCTGGGCAGCAAAGCGCCGCCCGTCCCGGACTGCCCGGAGGGCCGCCTCGTTGACGATGTTGGCCAACTCCGCGCCCGACGCGCCGGAGGCCATGCGGGCGATCTTCTCGAAATCCACGTCCTCGGCGGCCTTGATCTTCCGGGCGTGGACCTTTAGGATATCCTCCCTGCCCTTCAGGTCGGGCAGCTCCACGGGCACCCGCCGGTCGAAGCGGCCGGGCCGGGTGAGGGCCGGGTCCAGAGACTCGGGCCGGTTGGTGGCGGCCAGGATGACCACGCCGTTGTTGCCCTCGAAGCCGTCCATCTCGGTGAGCAGCTGGTTCAGGGTCTGCTCCCGCTCGTCGTTGCCGCCCATGCGGCTGTCCCGCTTCTTGCCGATGGCGTCGATCTCGTCGATAAACACGATGCAGGGGGCCTTCTCCTTGGCCTGCCTGAACAGGTCCCGGACCTTGGAGGCGCCCATGCCCACGAACATCTCCACGAACTCCGAGCCGGACATGGAGAAGAAGGGCACGTTGCTCTCGCCGGCCACCGCCTTGGCCAGCATGGTCTTACCGGTCCCCGGAGGGCCGACCAGCAAAATGCCCTTGGGCATGGCCGCGCCGATCTCCTGGTACTTGCCCGGGTCGTGGAGGTAGTCCACGATCTCGCTCAGGTTCTCCTTGGCCTCGTCCTCTCCGGCCACGTCGGAGAATCTGATGCCCTCGGAGGACTTCACATAGACCTTGGCGTTGCTCTTGCCCATGCCGAACATCATGGAGTTGGGCCCGCCCATGCTCTTCATCATCTGCCGGTTCAGCAGCTGGCCCAGGCCGATGAAGACGGCGATGGGCAGCACCCAGCTGAGCAAAGCGCTGAGCAGGGGGCTCGCCTGCTCGACGATCTCGCCGGAGAACTCCGCCCCGGCAGCGTACAGCCGCTCGGTCAGGTTCGGGTCGGGCATCATGCCGGTCTTGTAGACCGCGGTCTTGTCCTTATCGGTGAAGACGATCTGGTTCTCCTGCTCCTGCACCTCCACCAGGCCGATCTCCTTCTTCTCGGTCATGGCCATGAAGGTGCCGTAGTCCACCTCCTGCACCTGCCGCTCCATCAGCCTGGGCGTCACCAGGGCGTTGAAGAGCAGGAGCAGGAGCAGCACGATGCAGTAATAGAAAATGAGGGGTTTCTTCGGGGATTTTACCTCTTGCATCTGTGTTTCCTCCTGTTTCCTTTGTGCCTGACAGTGTACGCGCCTTTTGTAAACTCCCTGTGGGAAAAATATGAACAAAAAATAAATTTAGCACTCTCGGAGCGCGAGTGCTAAATTTTTTCTGCCGGGTTTTCCCGGCTCCGGCGGACGAAGTCCTCCCCCGCGCCCTTTTTCAGCAGGCAGAGCCTATGGATATCGTCGATGTACTCCTCCTTCATGCCGTGGCTGATCCAGTCCAGGATCAGGCCGAAGCAGAAGCACTTGTAATACCGGATGATCAGCTCCCGGTCTCCGGCGGAGACCGGCGTCTCCGTCAGGAGGGTGTCCACATAGGCTTGGGCCACATGCTCGCAGATGCGCCAGAGAGAGCTGATGTAGATCTCCCGGTTTTCCGAGCGGTAGATGTGCATCACCGCCTGCTTGTTGTCCAGGGCGAATTTCATGGCGGCGCTCAGGCACTCGTCGATGGAGTTGAGGCTGGGGTGCTCCTCCATGACCCGCTGGGCCTCGCCGATGCACAGCTCCTCCAGCAGCTCCGTGATGCTCCGGTAATGGTAGTAAAAGGTGTTGCGGTTGACGCCGCACAGGTCGGTGATATCCTTGACGGTGATCTTGTTCAGGGGCCGCTCGTTGAGCAGGTCGACAAAGGCCTTTTGTATGACCCGTTTTGTAAGCGCCGTGTTGGCCATGCTGTCTCAGTCCTTAAATCGTTTCATTATTTAAATAATATCACTTTTGTCAAGGCGGCCGTCGCTGGGAATCTTTTCCTTTTCTTTAGGCATTTCAGGCAGTTTACCCAATTTTTGGAGAAACAGCGCCTTTTGCCTAATGCGCCGGGATGCGAAAAATGTTACGATAGGCGAAGAATAGGAGGGTGGACAAGCATGAGATCCGCTGCGTTATTTGCCCTGCTGGGCTATGCCTCGGGCAGCGTTTTGTACGCGCTGGTCTTTGCGGCGCTTTTTCATAAGGATGTCCTGACGGACAGCCGGGACCGGAACCCCGGCACGGCCAACGCCTTTCAGAAGGGCGGCTTCCTCTGCGGGCTGTGCACCCTGTGCTGCGACCTGCTCAAGGGCTTTCTGCCGGTGTTCCTCTATCTCCGGCAGGGCGGCTCCGGCGCGGGGCTGGCACTGGTGCTGGCGGCCCCTGTGCTGGGGCACCTCTTCCCGGCCTGGCGGCGCTTTCACGGCGGGAAGGGCATCGCCGTCAGCTTCGGCTGCCTGCTGGGCCTGGCCCCGGACTTCCTGCCGGTGCTGATCTTCGCGGGCTTTTTTATCCTGTACTCGGTCATTATCAAGATCTCCCCCCACTTCTACCGGACCCTGGCCGCCTACCTCTGCGCCTGCGCGGCCATGCCCCTGCTGGACGTGGCGCCGGCGGTCTGCTTCGGCTTTCTGCTGATGACCCTCTCGGTGTTCTTCCGCTTCCGGCTCAGCCAGGAGGAGCGGGGAAAGCTGGAGGTGAAGCTGCTGTGAACGCGCTGCTGCTCTCCTGCGGCACCGGCGGCGGGCATGACTCCGCCTGCGCCGCCTGCGCCGAGGCCCTGACGGAGCGGGGCCACCGGGTCACGACGCTGAACCCCTACACACTCAAGAGCACGCTCCTGGCCAAGGGCGTGGACCGGGCCTATATCTCTCTGGCCCGGCGGGCCCCCGCCGCCTTCGGCGCGGTGTACCGGCTGGGGGACGCCTACCGGCGTCTGCCGGTCCGGTCCCCGGTGTACGGGCTGAACCGCCGCATGGGGCCTGATCTGTGCCGCTTTCTCCGGGAGGGGCAGTTCGACGTGATCCTCTGCACCCACCTCTTTCCGGCGGAGATCCTGACCGGGCTGAAGCGGAAGGGCTTTCCCCTGCCGCCGGTGGTCTATATCGCCACGGACTACACCTGCATCCCCTTCACCGAGGAGACGGACTGCGACGCCTACGTGGTCCCCTGGAACGCCTCCTGGGAATTCATCCGCCGGGGCATAGCGCCGGAGCGGGTCTTTGCCCTGGGCATCCCGGTGAGCAGCCGCTTTTCTGAGCCGGTGGACCGGGCGGCCCTGCGGGAGGAGCTGGGCCTGGACGCGGAGAAGAAGCTGATCCTGCTCTCCGGGGGCAGCATGGGCGCCGGCTGCATGGAGAAGGCCGTCTCACTGCTGGCCCCGAGGGCCGGGCGGGACTGGCAGCTGGTCGTTGTCTGCGGCCGGAACCCGGGGCTGGCGGAAAAACTGCGGGCCGCCTACGGCGATGCCTGCACGGTGCTGGGCTTCACGGACCGCTTTGCCGATCACCTGGCGGCCAGCGACCTGTTCATCACCAAGCCGGGCGGCCTGTCCTCCACCGAGGCGGCGGTGCGCGGCGTGCCGCTGATCCACCTCTCCCCCATCCCCGGCTGTGAGACGGCCAATATGCGGCTCTTTTCCGCTCAGGGGATGAGCCTGGCGGTCACGGACCCGGAGGCCCAGCTGACAGAGGCCTGCCGTCGCCTGCTGGCCGGCCCGGAGCGGGAGCGGATGCTTCAGGCCCAGCGGCGGGGCGTCCCCGCCGATTCGGCGGCCATGATCTGCCGCCTGGCGGAATACAAGGTCCGGGAGAGCGTCTGCGCCTGGCAGCTGAGCTCGTGAAAAGCCGGACCGGTCATAAATAAGCAGAGTGCGAACGATATCGTTGTTTGCGCTCTGTTTTTTTGTGCCCCGGAAGACAGGTTTCTTAATTTTGAATTTAATTTCGTCAAGACCTCTTTCTTTTTTTCTTTTTCTGCTATATAATGTTGTGTATTCAGCAGTCCACACGAGAATGAAGAGCCGCTTGCGGCAAAGGAGCGAAGTTATGTTTGGAAAGATACCCGACCAGCGGGAAAAGTACTGGGCGCCGCTTCACGCCGCCGGTATCTTTCTGCTCTTTTTCTTTCTCCTGCTCAAGCCGGTCAACCTGTATCTCTGGGAAAACCTGCGCGACACCTATTTTTACGTCGTAGTCCCTCCCCTGGTGGCCTTCTGTCTGTATTTCCGCTGGGGGAAAAACTGCGTGGAGCTGCGCGCCCTTCTCGCCTTCTGGATCTGGTACTTTATCTCCCGGCTGCTCAACGGCGGCCAGGTCTTTGTGGACGATTTTGACGGAGCGCTGAATTTCTCGCTGTATTTCGCGTTCGCGTCCGCCGGCTTCGTGCTGCGGCCGGAACAGCGGCTGCGGTATCTGACCTGCCTGGGGGCTGTCCTGGCCGTCTGGCTCTCGGCCCTCAGTCTCATCAGCCTGTACGCCTCCCTGTTTCGTCTGACGCTCATCAACCCCATCACGGAAAAGGTCCTGTGCAGCATGCCGCCCGACGGCTTTTCCCGGCTGGATCTGTTCGAGCAGAACCCCAACTATACCGCGCTGTGGTTCTTTATCGGTCTGGCCCTGGCCCCCTTCCTGTTTTTGCGCTGCAAGAGGAGGCTCTGGCGCGTTCCGGTGCTGCTCTCCGCCCTGCTCTGCTACCTGGGCCTGACGCTGACCTACAGCCGCAATACCATGATGGCCTTTTCCGGCTGCGCCGCTATGCTGCTGGTGCTGCTGCTCATCAACAGCGGCCGGATCCGCAGCCGGCGCTGGCTGGCTGCCGCCTCGGTCTGCCTGATCCTGGTCACCATCCCGGCCGTCTACAAGAGCTTTGATCTGACCGCCGGCCTGCTGGGCAGGATCTCCTCGGCCGTTCTGGCGGAGGAGGACGGCGACCCGGCGGAGCTCCCGGTCCAAACTGCCCTTCCTGTCCAGACCGCCCTCCCCGCCGGAGAGGCGGAAGACGTCTCCGTCTTTGAGGATAACCGGGACTTTTTGGAGGAGGCGAGCACGCTCTCCGGCCGGACCCGGATCTTCAAAAGCGCCTTTATCACCATGATCCGGGAGCCCTCCCGGCTCCTGAAAGGCTGCGGCAGCGGGGACGTGATGAGCGTTTCCCGGCAG
The DNA here is from genome assembly GCA_947626785.1 of uncultured Oscillospiraceae bacterium. Taxonomy (GTDB): domain Bacteria; phylum Bacillota; class Clostridia; order Oscillospirales; family Oscillospiraceae; genus Limivicinus. The sequence continues at coordinate 17,945 of CANQTO010000011.1, read as the reverse complement.
GTGCTGCCCAAGGCGTACAACCATATGCACAACGCCTGGCTGGAGGCCATGGTGCTCACCGGGCTGCCCGGTCTGGCTATCACGCTGCTGTTCTCCGTGCTGCTGATCTGGCGGATGGTGCGGGTCTATTTCTCCAAAGACCCCCGCCTGTGTCTGGCCGTGAAGTGCCTGACGCTCCCCCTGGCCGGGATCTTCGCCTACAGTATGCTGGAGCCGCTGTTGTTTTTCGAGACGGAATTCTGCGCCCAGTTCTTTTATCTCTGCGCCGGTATGCTGCTGGCCTGGGCCTATGAGGCGTCTCCCGGCAAAAGCGCCTGACAACGGTCGTTTTATTCCGGCCCCTTTTTCAAAATACCAAGTGCACAAAAGGAGCGGCATCGCTTATGTCTGAAAGACTGCAAATCTCCAGAGAGACCGGCTGGGCGTGGATCCACGCTTTCTGCGTTTTCATGCTCAGTCTCTATTTTTTGTTCTGGGATATCAACTTTTACCTGTGCGAATCTCTCTACGCCACCTATTACCTGATGTTCATGCCGCCCTTAGTCGCGTTCTGCCTGTATTTCCGCTGGGGGAAGGATTGCGTAGAGCTGCGCGCCCTTCTCGCCTTCTGGATCTGGTTCAATATCTCCCGGGTACTCAACGGGGGCCAGACCATGGTGGGCGACTTCTCCTGGTCCCTGAATTTTTCCCTGTACTATGCCTTTGCCGTCGTGGGCTTCGTGCTGGAGCCGAAGCAGCGGATGACTTATCTGACCTGGCTGGGCGCCATTTTGTCCGCCTATATCTCGGTCCTGGCAGTCTTCTGCATCATTGCCGCCGTCTACCGCACCGGCTTTGCAAACCCCATCACCAAGGGCACCCTGTGCTGGATCGGTTCCTCCGGCTTCAGCCGCCTCCTTCTCTACGGCCTGAACCCCAACATCTCCGCTATCCGCTTCTTTGCCGGTATGTCGCTGGCGCCCTTCCTGTTTTTCCGCTGCAAGAGAAAGCTCTGGCGGATCCCGGTGGTCCTCTCCGCCCTGCTTTGCTACACAGGCCTGGCCCTGACCTACAGCCGCAATACCATGATGGCCTTCTCCGGCTGCATTGCCATGCTGCTGGTGCTGCTGCTCATCAACAGCGGCCGGATACAGAGCCGGCGGCGTCTGGCGGCCGTCTCTGTCTGCCTGATCCTGATCACCATCCCGGTGGTCTACAAGAGCTTCGAGCTGCCCCTGGACCTGCTGTCCAGGGTCTCCGCCGCCGCGCTGGAGGAGACCGGCCCCGACGGGCTCACGATCCCGGAGGCCTTCCAGTTCCCGCCGGAGACCCCAGATCCCAATGCCACACCGAGCCCCTCTCCCACGCCGCTCCCTGCGGAGGGCGCAGAGGTCCCTGCCTCCGGGACCGGTGCCGCCGAGTCCGCAGCTGTGAGCCCGGAGCCGAGCCCCTCTCCCACGCCGGATGCCCCGGTCTTCCAGGACGCCCGGGACTTTTCCGAGGAGGTAGGCAACCTCTCCGGCCGGACCCGGATCTTCTTCAGCGGGCTCTACACCATGCTCGTGGAGCCCTTCCGGTTCCTGCGGGGCTGTGATGACACAGACATCATGCGCGTCTCCCATGAGATGCTGCCGAAAAAGTACCTGCATATGCACAACTCTTTTCTCCAGGTCCTGAATTTCATGGGGCTGCCCGGTCTGGTGGTGGTGCTGCTGTTTTCGGTGCTGCTGATCCGGCGGGCGATCCTGGTCTTTTTCTCTAAAGATCCCCGGCTGAGTATGGCTGTAAAGACTCTGACGCTCCCTCTGGCCGGCATCTTCGCGTATAATATGCTGGAGGTGCAGCTGTTCTATTACACAGATGATTTCTTCACCCTGTTCTTCTTCCTTATCGCCGGTATGCTGCTGGCCTGGTCCTACGATGTGTTTCCCGCAAAGAAGGACTGAACGGCCGGTCAGGAGGTCATGATGGAAACTTTCAACAAGGAGTATCTGGAGCTGCTCAGTGAGAAGTACCCCAACGAGGCGGCGGTCTGCTCAGAGCTGATCCATCTCAACGCGGTCCTATCCCTGCCCAAGGGCACGGAGCACTTTATCAGCGACCTGCACGGGGAATACGCCGCCGTGAGCCATATCCTCAACAACTGCTCCGGCGTCATTCTGGAGAAGGTGGAGCGGCTCTTCTCCGAGGAGCTGGGCGAGGCCGGCTGCCACGCCCTCTGCTCTTTGATCTACTACCCCCAGGAGGAGCTGAAGCTCCTGCGGGAGCGGGGCGAGCTGGACGCGGCTAAGCTCAAGGACATTCTCTCCCGCCTGCGGACCCTGGCGGAGCTGCTCTCGGGAAAATACACCCGGGGCTATGTGCGCGAACGGATGCCGGCGGGCTGGGAATTCGTGCTGGATGAGCTGCTGCACGTCCAGCGGGACGAGGAGGCCAACCAGCTGCGCTACCACGACGCCATTTTGACGGCCATCGTGGACACCGGCTCCGCCGGCAGCGTCATCGCCGCCCTGGCCCTGCTCATCAAGCGCCTAGCCGTGGACCGGCTGCACGTGGTGGGCGACATCTTTGACCGGGGCCCGGACCCCGCCGGGCTCATCGAGCACCTGATGCGCCACCCCAACCTGGACATCCAGTGGGGCAATCACGACATCCTCTGGCTGGGGGCCGGGGCCGGCAGCCCCGCCTGCATCGCCACCGTACTTCGCATCAGCACAGACTATCACAACGAGGCCACCCTGGAGCGGAGCTACGGCATCTCCCTGCGCCGCTTCGCGGAGTTCTGTGTCAAGGTCTACGGGGACGCGGAGCCTGCCACCGTCCACCAGGCCATCTCCGTGCTGGGGGCCAAGCTGGAGGGTCAGGTGATCCGCCGCCATCCGGGCTACGGCATGGACGGGCGGCTGCTGCTGGATAAGGTGGACTGGGAGAACTACACCGTCCGCCTGCCCTCCGGCGTCTATCCTCTGAAGACCCGGCTCTTCCCCACGGTGGACCCGGCGGACCCCTACCGGCTCAGCCCCGAGGAGCAGGAGCTGATGGACGAGTACGTGGAGCTCTTCACCGGCAGCCGGACCCTGCGGCGGCATCTGGACTTCGTCTACCGCTATGGCAGCACCTATCTCTGCTGCAACGGGAACCTGCTGTACCACGGCTGCATCCCCATGACCGAGGACGGCCGCTTTGCCAGCGTCCGCCACGGCGGGAAATACTACGCGGGCAAGGCCCTGCTGGACTACGCCGACCAGGTGGTCAAGGCCGCCTGGGCCCGGGGCAACAAGAGCGCTCTGGACATGATGTGGTACCTCTGGTGCGGCAAAGACAGCCCCTTCTCCGGCCGGGAGTTCCACACCTTTGAGCGGGCCTTCGTAGAGGACCAGAGCACCTGGGCCGAGCCCAAGAACCCCTATTTTCTCCACTGGGAGAACGAGGAGATGGTCTCCATGATCTTAGGGGAGTTCGGGCTGGACGCCGTCAGCGGCCGGATCATCAACGGGCACACCCCCGTCAAGGCCGCCAAGGGGGAGAGTCCCATCAAGGCCGGGGGCAAGCTCTTCATCATCGACGGGGGCTTCTGCAAGGCCTACCAGAAGACCACCGGCATCGCCGGCTACACGCTGATCTACAATTCCCACGGCCTGCGGCTGAAATCCCACCGGCCCTTCCAGGGCGTGGGGCGGGTCCTCTCAGAGAATGTAGACATGGAGTCCAACTCCCTCCCGGTGGAGACCTTCCCCAAGCGCCGCTATATCGCGGACACCGACCGGGGCCGGGAGCTCCAGCGCCGCCAAGAGGCCCTGAAGGCCCTGCTCAGCGCTTACCGGAACGGGACCATCCCGGAAAAACGATAGATCGATCTTAAAATAAGAAAACCGTGCCCTTTCGCACGGTTTTCTTATTATTTATTTACTTCTTTTATTTTGCGTCCTTTACCAGGTTTTCCCCGATCTTGTACACGTCCCCGGCGCCCACGGTGAGGATGATATCCCCCGGATGGGCGATCTGCCGCAGCTCCTTCTCCAGCTGGGAGAAGGTGGGGAAGAAGCGGGAGCCCTCGATGCGTCCGGCCAGGGCCGCGGAGGAGATGCCGATGGTGTTCTGCTCCCGGGCGGCGAAGATCTCCGCCAGCAGCAGCACGTCCGGCCGCTTCAGCTGGGTGACAAAATTCTCGAACAGAGCGGCGGTCCGGGTGTAGGTGTGGGGCTGGAAGACCAGCACCGTCCGCTTATAGTTGAGCTGCTCCACCGCGTCCAGCAGCGCCGCCAGCTCGCTGGGGTGGTGAGCATAGTCGTCGTACACGTCCGCCCCGTTGAATTTGCCCTTGAACTCGAAGCGGCGGCCCGCCCCGTTGAAGCCCGCCAGGCCGTATTTCACCGCGTTGGGCCGGATACCCAGGCAGATAGCCGCTGCCGTGGCGGCCAGGGCGTTCTTTACATTGTGCAGCCCCGGCACATGGAGCACCACGTCGGTGAAGAACCGGCCCTTGTAGTAGATGTCAAATTTGCTGCTGGCCCCGATGGTCCGGACATTCTCCGCGTACACGTCCGCCTTGGGGCTCATGCCGAAGGTGACCACCTTCCGGTTCAGGTCGCTGAGGGTGCGCATGGTGTTCTCGTCGTCCCGGTTGGCCACCACGCAGCCGTCCGGCGGCACCCGGCCGGCAAACATGCGGAAGGAGCGCTTCACATCCTCCAGGTCCTTGAAAAAGTCCAGATGGTCCGCCTCGATGTTCAGGATCACCGCCACCGTGGGGTGGAAGGACAGGAAGGAGTTGTAATACTCGCAGGCCTCCATGACGATGGTGTTCCCGTTGCCCACCCGGTGCCCGGCATTCAACAGTGGCAGGGTGCCGCCGATCATGACCGTGGGGTCCCGGTCCGCCGCCATGAGGATATGGGTGCACATGGAGGTGGTGGTGGTCTTCCCGTGGGTACCGGCGATGCACAGGGCGTTGTGATAGCCCTGGGAGATGGCCCCCCAGGCCTCCGTGCGCTCAAAGACCGGGATGCCCTGCCAGCGGGCCCACTGGATCTCCGGGTTGTCGTCATGGACGGCGGCCGTGCGCACCACGAACTCCACGTCGTCCCCGATGTTCTCCGCCTGGTGGCCGATGGCCACGGGGATCCCTTTCTCGCGCAGGGCCTTGACGTTGGCGCTGTCATTGTTGTCAGATCCGGTGACGACGATCCCCATGCCCTTGAGCACCTCCGCCAGGGAGGACATGGACACGCCGCCGATGCCGATCAGATGGCCTCTTCTGCCGGGGGAAAGATAGTTAGAAAAATCCGCCATAAAGTTACTCCATTGTTCAGCCCCTGGGGCCGTTTAAAAATTTTGCCGGACCGCCCTTGAACAGCGGGCGGGAAGATGCTACAATGTGAGAAGGAATAGGTTTGATGCTGTCAAACGGATTTATTATACCCCCCATTCCGCCTCTTTGCAAGTAGAGAATATGCCGCGCCGGGCCGAATTATGCCGGTCCCGCACGGCAGGAGCCTGAATATGGAAAAAATCGCCCCTCCAAAATACGTGATGCGCATCCTCACCACCCTCCGCGCCCGGGGCTACCCCACCTATCTGGTGGGGGGCTGCGTGCGGGACATGCTGCTGGGCGCGCGGCCCCAGGACTGGGACCTGTGCACCGGGGCCCTGCCGGAGCAGGTGCTGGAGCTCTTCCCCGGCTCGGTCCCCACTGGCCTGAAGCACGGCACCGTCACCGTCCGTTTGGGTTCCGGGAAGGCGGAGGTCACCACCTTCCGCACGGAGGGGGGCTATGCCGACCACCGGCACCCGGACAGCGTCGCCTTCGTCAGCGACCTGCGCAGCGATCTGAGCCGCCGGGACTTCACCATGAACGCGGTGGCCCTCAGCGGCGAGGGCCTGCTCATAGACCCCTTCGGCGGGGCGGAGGACATCCGCGCCCGGCTGGTCCGCTGTGTGGGCCTGCCGGAGCGGCGCTTCGAGGAGGACGCTCTGCGGATGTTCCGGGCCCTGCGCTTCTCCGCCCGGCTGGGCTTCGCGGTAGAGGCCGGGACCTGGGAGGCCCTGCTGCACAAGGCGCCGCTGGCTTCCGAGCTGGCCCCGGAGCGGATAAGGGACGAGCTGGAGAAGACCCTGCTCAGCCAAGCCCCGGAGTTGGTATGCCGCTTCTTCACCACCGGATTGATGGCCGCCTTTGCCCGGCCGCCCCAGGCGGGAGAGGAGAGCTTCCGGCCCCTGGGGAAGCTGCCCAAAAAGGCCGGCGTCCGCTGGGCCGGGCTGTGCGCGCTGCTGCTGGACCAGGGCTGTGTGGACGCGGCGGAGGGCTTTTTAGATGCCCTGCGGCTGGATAAGCGGACCGTGAGTCTGTCCTGCCGGACGGTCCGGCTGCTGGCCTCTCCCCTCCCCGCCTCCTCTGTTGAGTGGAAGCGGCTGCTGCACGCAGAGGGGACGGACTGCGCCGCCTGGACGGCTGCCTGCGCGGACACCTTTTTCGGCGGCGGGCATAGCCGGGCCTTAAAGGCGGTGCTCCGCAGCGGGGACTGCTTCTCGCTGAAGCATCTGGCCGTCAGCGGGGAGGACCTGCTGGCCCTGGGCCTGCGGGGCCCGGAGCTGGGCCGGACGCTGGAGGGGTTGCTGGAGCACGTGATCGAACACCCGGCGGACAACCGCCGGGAACGGCTGCTGGCCCTGGCCGGCGGCGAGGGACAGGAGGGCTTATGGACAGCTGGGAAAAGCTGAAGAACGACTGCCGGGGCTGCATGGGCTGCTCCCTGGGCCGCACCCGGCATCATCTGGTCTTTGCCGACGGCAGCGAGAGCGCGGAGCTCATGTTCATCGGCGAGGGCCCCGGCGAGCAGGAGGATCTGCAGGGCCTGCCCTTCGTGGGCCCGGCGGGGAAGCTGCTGGACCAGATGCTGAAGATGATCGACCTGGACCGCTCCAAGGTCTACATCGCCAACACCGTCAAATGCCGCCCGCCCGGCAACCGGGACCCCCTGGCCATCGAGCAGGAGGCCTGCCGGGGCTGGCTGGACCGGCAGATCGCCCTGGTGGACCCGAAGATCATCGTCTGCCTGGGGCGCATCGCAGCCATGGAGCTCATCAAAGAGGACTTCCGCATCACCCGGGAGCACGGCCAGTGGTTCGACATCGGCGGCCGCCGCTTCATGGCTACCTACCACCCCTCCGCCCTGCTGCGGGACCCCATGAAGAGGCCGGAGGCCTTTATGGATTTGCGAGAACTGAGGAAGGAGATCCGGGCCGTCTGTGCCCACACCTATTTATGATCGATTTTAAAACGCCCACCCTCTGCGACAAGGCCTGGGTGGACGAGATCGTCCGCCGGGAGAACAGCCCCAGCGCGGACTACAATTTCGGCAACATTTACATCTGGGACAAGCGCTACCGGCAGCTCATCTGCCCCTTCGAGGGCCGGATGCTCACCAAGCTCCGCTACGAGGGCAAGCCCGCCTTCGTCTTCCCCATCGGCTCCGGCCCCCTGGAACCGGCGGTGGAGGCCCTGCGGGACTTTGCCGCCATGAAGGGCTATCCCTTCGTCCTGCGGGGCGTGACGGAGAAGCACCGGGCGCTGCTGGAGGCGGCCTATCCCGGCCGCTTTGCCTACACCGAGGACGACACCTGCGCCGACTATATCTATCTGGCCGAGAAGCTGGCCAGCTACTCCGGCAAGTCCCTCCACGGCAAGAAGAACCACTGCAACCGCTTCGAGGCGGAGAACGACTGGGACTTTGTCCCCCTGACCCGGGAGCTGATCCCCGGCTGCCTGGATATGCTGGACCTGTGGACGGAGGAGAATCTGGAGCGGCTGGACCGGAGCATCCACTTCGAGCACGACGCCATCATCCGGGCCTTCGCCGCCTTTGAGCGGCTGGGGCTGGAGGGGGGCGTCCTGCGCAGCGGCGGGAAGATCGTGGGCTTCTCCCTGGGGGAGATGGCAAGCTTAGACACCTTTGACGTGCACTTTGAAAAGGCGGACATCCACCTGAACGGGGCCTACCCCATGGTCTGCCGGGAGCTGACCCGGATGGTCCGGGAGAGGCACCCAAACTTGGTTTACATAAATCGTGAGGACGATATGGGGCTGGACTCCCTGCGCCGCTCCAAGCAGTCCTATCAGCCGGAGTATCTGCTGCGGAAATACACCGCCAGGTGGCAGGATGGCTGAGCCTGTCATCCGGGAGCTGAGCGGGGCGGAGATCCCCGCGCTGACGGCCCTCTGGGCCCGGGTCTTCGGGGACAGCGAGGAGCTGATCGGGGCCTTTTTCCGGCTGCTGCCGGAGATGGGCCTGGGCGTCACGGCCCTGCTGGACGGCCAGGCCGTGGGCATGGCCTATGCGCTGACGGGCCTGGAGCTGGTCCAGCCGGGGCAGAAGCCCCGGCCCTGCGGCTACCTCTACGCCGTTGCGGTGGAGGAGAGCGCCCGGCATTTAGGTCTGGGCCGGACCCTGAGCCGGGCCGCCCTGGCCCTGGCGGAAGAGCGGGGTACGGAGGTCCTCTGCACCCTCCCCGCCGAGCCCTCCCTCTACAGCTGGTATCGGGAGATTTTGGGCCTGGACTGCGCCCTGCGCCGTAAGGAGACCTCGCTGAAAAGCGCCGGGGCCCTGCCCTGGACGCCTTTGGACACGGCGGAATACGCCCGCCGGCGGGAAAACCTGCTCCGGGAGCGGACCCACCTGCGTCTGAGCCTGCCGGCGCTGGAATTTGAGCGCCTGCTCTGCGAGAGCTGCGGCGGCGGCCTCTACGCCTGGGGGGGCAGTCTCGCCGCCGCCTACCGGGAGGGCGAACAGGGGCTCATCCGGGAGCTGCTGTGCCCCGCCGGGCAGGAGGCCGGGTTGGCCGCCGCCCTGGGCGCGGCTCTGGGGACAAGAGAAGTCCTTCTCTGCGCCCCCTGCGGCCCGGCTGAGGGGGAGCCCTATCTGGCCGCCCTCCCCGGCCAGCTCCCGCCGGACTGCGTCTGGGACCTGAGCTTCGACTGAGCTTTATAAACTCAAACATCTCTCTGTAGTAACCCTCAGCTTGCAGACAAAGTCCTCCGGACTTTGTCTGCAAGCTGAGGGTTACATAACATTTTACATTCTTGTAATAAAATCTGACTGACTTCTGAAACAATTCTCGGGTATCTTATGTTCTGCAAGCAACAGTTTTTCATCTTTTTCATTTTGTCCTCATCCATATAGAAAAAAGGAGCGGTCACACCGCTCCTTTTTTCTATATGATTTCTATATGATAAAAAGCACTATCAAAATTATCAAGTTATCAAGAATTTTGATTTGACAAGAAATACCCATGGCCCTTATAATATGGGCGTGGAAACCCGCCGTTCCTTATACGGTGACGATAAAAGACGGTGCCTGACATCCCGCGAGAACGGAATGGAGGCGTGTATACAGCCCTCGCGGGAAGTTTTTCCGAAAGGGGGTGCGTACATATCACGGTGACTTTTTTGCTTACTGCCTTGGGCGCTTTAGGCGCTGTGGCAAGCATTTTGTCCCTCCTGTTCTATCTGTATGATAGAAAAGAGAAGTGAGCCGTCTGCTGCAACCAGGCGGCTCACTGGGGTTAGGGGCTAAGCAGGCCCCTGTTCTCATATAAAGCTTCATGTACTGTGGCACCGTCTAATGGGTTTCCACACTTTTATTATAAAGGTCAGGTCTGTCTTTGTCAATAGGATTTTCTCTATTCCCCGGAGAGTGAAAGTCGTAATACCTGCTGTCTCTAAGAGATGGCAGGTATTTTGCTTTGTACGGGAAAGTGTTAAATTTCAGACCCCCGGCATACTGCACTCATAAGATGGTCTGAGGTGAGGAACATGCGCGAACTGCGCTATGACCGGCAGGCGGCGGTGGACTACGCCCGCCGCTGGGCCCTGGGCCGGAACCCGGCTTATTACGATTTCGAGCGCCTTGGCGGCGACTGCACCAACTTTGCCTCCCAGTGCCTCTACGCCGGCTGCGGCGTCATGAACTGGACGCCGGACACCGGCTGGTACTACGTGAGCGCCGGCAGCCGCAGCGCCGCCTGGACAGGGGTGGAGTTTCTCTACCGCTTTCTGACGGAGAACCGGGGCCCCGGCCCCTGGGCCACTGCCGTCCGGCCGGAGGAGGCGGAGCCGGGGGACCTGATCCAGCTGAGCTTCGGCGGCGGGGTCTTCAGCCACTGCCCGGTGGTGCTGGAGCGGCGGGGCGGGGAGCCTTTGCTTGCCGCCCACAGCTTTGACGCTCTGGGCCGCCCCCTCTCCGGCTACGCCTACGCCCAGGCCCGTGCCCTGCACATCGAAGGGGTGAGAAAATAACCTTATAGTACGCTTTTTGTTGCCAAATGTGACTTTTCGCCCTATAATGGAGCTACCTTCCCCCATTGGAGGCGCCCATGCTGATCCTTCTGCAAATGCTCCATTCCGAGGCGGAGCGGGAACGATTTGAACAGCTCTATCTGGAATACCGGCAGCTGATGTACTACGTGGCCTTCCGCATCCTCCGCAGCCGGGAGGACGCGGAGGACGCCGTGCAGCAGGCTTTTGTCTCCATTCTGGAAAATCTGCGGAAAAATTCTGAGGTCCGCTGTCCGGAAACGAAGGCCTTCTGCGTATTGGTGACTGAGAACAAAGCCATCGACATCCTCCGCTCCCGCAGGCGCCTGTCCCCGGCGGAACTGGACGAGGCGGTGCATGGGGTGGAGACGCCCCTGCCCGGGGACGGCGGCCTGGCCGACGCCCTGGCCCGGCTCCCGGCCCGCTACCGGCAGGCGCTGCTTCTGCGCTTTTATATGGGTTACGACACCGGAGAGCTGGCAAAGCTCCTGGGCATGGACCGGGGTTCGGTCCAGAAGCTGCTCTGGCGGGCCAAGAAGGCCCTGCGGGCAGAGCTGGAAAAGGAGGGGACGGCCCTATGAAAACAGAAGACGGCTTCCCCTTCACCGGCCGGGAGCTGGAGCAGGCGGCGGGGCAGGTGGCCCGCTCCATGCTGGACGCCCTGCCGGAGGAGCCGGAGCCCCATGTCTTTTCCGAGGAGTTTGAGGCGAAGATGGACGGCCTCTTCCGCCGGGAGAGGGTCCGCCGCGTCCGGCTCCGCCGGCTGCGGGACCTGGCCGCCGTGCTGGCCGTGGCGTTGGTCCTGGCCGGCACCTTGCTGGCGACGGACACCCAGGCGAGGGCGGACTTCCGCCGCTGGTACCGGAGCGTGGCGGGAGGCGACACTGAGTACCGCTACTATGGCGCGGAGCACGCGGAGGCGCTGCCCGCCCTGGAGCCCGGCTACCTGCCGGAGGACTACCGCTACCTGGGCAGCCTGGCCGAGACCGACTATTCCATGCGCCTGATGTACCGGAGCGACCAGGACGGCAGTTACCTGTTCATCCTCTACGGCTTTATGTACGAGGGGAACGTGGGGACGGTGACCTCCGACTTCGACGTGGTCGGGGAGACCGTCTCCGTGGCGGGCACCGCCGGGGACTTCTATCGCGGCTCCGACGGGGGCAGCAGCGTGCTGGTCTGGTTTGACGAGGAGGCCGGGCTCCAGTTCTCCATCCAGGCTAACCGGGACCTGGAGACCATCGTGAAGATCGCCGAGAACCTGCAAAAACTTAAGAATTAGCAGTGTCCGGTTTGGCCCTCTTTCTCCGTAAGGATGGAAGAGGGCCATTTTTATACCCTTTTCTGACAGAAAGGAGGAACTTTTATTGAAATTGAAGAAATTTCTCGTTATTCTCTGTGCGCTGCTCTGCCTGCTGGGTCTGGCCGCCTGCGGGCAGAAACCGGGACCGGAGCCGGAGGCAGAGGCCCGCTCCTACATCCTCAGCCATTACGTGGCCCTGCCGGAGAGCATCACCGGCATCAGCAGCTGCGCCCTGGACGGGGACCGGCTCCTGCTCTGCTGCCGGGAGGAGACGGACCCGGAAAACCCGGCGGTCTACGCCGCCGCCATCGGTACCGACGGCAGCGGCTTTCAAAAGCTGTCCCTCCGGCTGGGCCCGGGAGAGATCCCCCTGGCTTTGACGCCGGACCGGCAGGGCGGGCTCTGGGTCCTCTGCGCCGCGCCCCAGGGGGAGGACAGCGCCCACTATACCCTGCGGCGCTTCAACGGGCAGGACCGGCAGCTCTCTGAGGTCCCCCTGGACCCCTGGCTGGAGGAGCAGGGCGTCCGGGGCCCCATCCGGGACCCCTATCCCCTCTATGAGGAGTACTCCCTGGCTACTGACGGGGACGGGCGGCTGTGCGTCGGCCTGCGGGATGTCAAGACCTTCTGTTTCCTCTTCGACAAGAACGGCAACTACCAGTACAGCCTCCAGGGGGAGGGCAACCCCAAGAACCTCATCACCACCGGCGACGGCCGGCTGGCCGTCTGCTCCACCGAGAACTATGAGGAGTCCTACGCCCTCCGGCTGCTGGACACCCGGAAGCGGAGCCTGGGCGAGGGGCTGGACCTGGGGCCCCTCAGCAAGGTCTTCCCCGGGGACAACGAGGGGGACTTCTATCTCTACGACGGCTCGGTCTTCAGCCGGTGCAGCCTGGAAAAGGGCCCGGAGGAGGCCCTCTTCAACTGGTCCAACCTGGGTCTCGCCAGCGGGGACGCCTATGTCTGCCCCCTCGCCGAGGGGCGCTTTGCCGTGGTGGCGGGCAGCTTCAGCCAGACTCAGCTGCTGCGCTATGAATTCTGCGTGGTGGAACCGGGAGAGGACAGCCGCACGGTGCTGAGTATGCTGAGCCTGGAGCCGGAGAACGACATCTTAGAGGCCGTGGCCCAGTTCAACAAGAGCAACGAGAGCTACCGGGTGGAGCTGGACTCCTTCAGCGAGGCCTACCGGAGCGCCTCCGAGGAGGACCGGGCCCAGGCCCTGGAGCGGCTGAACATGGACCTGATCGCCGGCAAGGTGCCGGACATCATCGACTTAAACGGCCTGCCGGCGGAGGCCTACTCCCGCCGGGGCATCCTGGAGGACCTGGACCCCTGGCTGGACAGGGACCCGGCCATCCACCGGGACGACTATTTCACCAACGTCTTCGACGCCCTGCGGGTGGACGGCCGGCTCTCCTATGTGACCAGCAGCCTCTCCGTCTGCACCGTGCTGGCCGCGGCGGACACGGCCCCTCAGCCGGGCTGGACGGTGGACGAGTACCTGGCCCTGAAGGAGAGCGGGGAGCTGAAGGAGAAGGACGAGACCTGGATGGACCCGGGCTGGTATCTGTCCAACATCGCGGCCCTGGACAGCCGCTTTGTGGACTGGGAGAACGGCAAATGCCTCTATGACGGAGCGGACTTCGCCCGGTTCCTAGAGGCGTACAAAGCCCTCCTCAGCGCCCTTCTCCCGGCGGGCGAGGAGGAGAGCGCCGGGCCCTTCAACTGTCTCTGCGTCCCCCTCAGCAGCTTCTACGACGTGGCCGAGTTCAACGCCCGTCTGGGGGGCCAGGCCCGGGACGTGGGCTATCCCAGTGTCTTTGGGGAGCCGGAACGGCTGATACGGCCGGTCAACCTGATCGGCTTCTCCAGCGCCTGCGAGCACAAGGAGGGGGCCTGGGCCTTTGTCCGCAGCTTCCTGGAGCCGGGCATGCAGGAGAGCGGCTGGTTCTTCCCCTGTCTGAAGAGCTCCTTTGAAAAGCTGGCCAATCAGGCGGCCCTGGGCAACTCCATGTGGGCCGGCGGCATGTTCACCGGGGAACTCACCCAGGCGGACATCGCCCTGGCCAGGGAGATCCTCTCCTCCGCCGGCCGCTGCCCCGGCACGGATGAGGAGCTGTTGGGTATCATCCAGGAGCAGTACATCCCCTATCTCAGCGGCGCGAAAACTCTCGAGGAGACCGCCGCCGCTATCCAGAGCCGCGCCACCATGTACGTAGGCGAGCGATACTGACGAGAAAAATATTTAAAAGGAGAAAAAACAATGAACAGAAAGCTATTGACGATCCTGCTGGTCCTGGCCCTGCTGGGCTCTCTGACCGCTTGCGGTCAGAAGGCGGAGCAGCCTTCCCCCGCCCCGGCGGAGGAAGTCCCGGAACCCGCTGCTGCTGAGACTCCGGCGCCGGAGCCGGGGACCCTGCTGGAGAGCGGGACCGGCCTCAACGAAAACTACTACGCCAAACTGAACCTGCCCGGCCGCGATCTTGCGGAGATGACCGGCAGCAGCGTCACCTTAGAGCCCGCGAGTCTGGGCACGGACGAGGTCCCCGTCACGGTCCGCTACGACGAGAATACCCGGGTGACGATCGGCAAGCTCTGGTATTACGAGGACCGCTACGAGATCTACGCGGCCACCCTGGAGGATCTAAAGCAGCTGGGCGAGGACCCGCTGTATCTATGGGGCGCCGAGCTGGAGGATCCGGACGCGGAGGAGCCCTACGCCCTGGAGCTGCGGCTGGAGACCTTCATGGACCTGGGATAAAAGCAGGGAAAAGTACATAAATGAATTGATCTGGAAATAATAGGATTTTTAACGTCCTGTTATTTCCAGATTTTCTTCGCTCTTGACTCTTTTTCAGTTCTAAAAGTCGAATGGAAATAAATTTTGCTTTTATTTAAAATCAAAAAGCTAAAAGCTTCGTCAAGTTGCAATTAAAAACATTGGAAACTTGTTCAGTTTGTTCATTGACGGCAGATAGGGCGGGATGCTATAATAATTACACAAATATCCTGGAGGATTTCGCGGCTTAAATGGCACAGTTGCATAAAAGGGGATCGGGCATGAAAAAAGTGTACGTCTTCATCGGGAACTATGGCAGCGGCAAAACGGAGCTGGCTTTGAACTTCGCTTTCAAGGCGGCGGAGACCGGGCGGACGGAGCTGCTGGACATCGACATGGTGAATACTTACTTCCGCCTGGCCGAGCACGGCCGCCTGACCCGCATGAAGGAGATCCGGCTGGTCTCCCCCAACTTCGCCTGCTCCGGCATCGAGACCCTGTCCCTGCCCGCGGAGGTGGCCTCCGCCTTCGCCATGGACTGGGACACGGTGATCTTCGACGCCGGCGGGGACGCGGTGGGCTCCACCGCCCTGGGCCGCTACCATCAGGACTTTGTGGACCTGGAGCCCGGCGCCCTGGAGGTGCTGAACGTGATCAATATCCGCCGGCCCCTGGCGGGCACCGTGGAGAAGATCATCAAGCTCCAGGAGGAGATGCAGCTCCACTCCCGGCTGCAGATCACCGGCATGATCAACAACACGAACCTGGCCCAGCTCACCGGCCCCGACGAGCTGCGGGACGGCTACGAGATGATCAAGGAGGTATCCAAGCGCACCGGCGTGCCGGTGAAATACACCTCCGGCCGCAAGGAGCTGCTGGACATCTTCCTGGCCGAGGGGCACGATCCGGCCTACATCGGCACCCCGGTCCCCATCGAGACCTATATGCACCGGGATTGGGACAGCTGGATCCACGGCCTGAGCGATTAAGGCCAAACAACGACGCGCGTTTCCCGCGAAAGCGGTGTATGGAATAGGAACTATGTGTAGAAAAGAGGTAGATCTTATGGTAAAGGTGACTATCAACGAGCTTGTCTGCAAGGGCTGCGGCTTGTGCGTCAGGGCCTGTCCCAAAGGCGTCCTTGCCCTCTCCAAGACCAAGCTCAACGCGAAAGGCTATCACCCCGCCGAGGTAGCGGTCCCGGAGGAGTGCATTGCCTGCGCGTCCTGCGCACGGACCTGCCCGGATGTGGCGATCCGGATCGAAAAGGATTAAGGAGGGACGAGATATGGCATTGACACTTATGAAAGGCAGCGAGGCGATCGCGGAGGCCGCCATTCGCGCCGGAGCCCGATTCTTCTTCGGCTACCCCATCACTCCGCAGACTGAGATCCCCGAATACATGTCCGCCCGGATGCCCGAGGTGGGCGGCTGCTTCCTCCAGGCCGAGAGCGAGGTCGCGGCTATCAACATGGTGTACGGCGCGGCCAGCACCGGCGCCCGTGTCATCACCTCCTCCTCCAGCCCCGGCGTCAGCCTGAAGCAGGAAGGCATTTCCTACTGCGCCGGCTCCCGGCTCCCCTGTGTGATCCTGAACGTCATGCGCGGCGGCCCCGGCCTGGGCAGCATCCAGGCCTCCCAGGGCGACTATTTCCAGGGCGTCAAGGGCGGCGGCAACGGCGACTACCATCTGCTGACCTATGCCCCCTCCTCCATCCAGGAGGCCATCGACCTGATGATGATCGCCTATGACAAGGCTGAGAAGTACCGCATGCCCGTGCTGTTCCTGGCTGACGGCATCATCGCCCAGATGATGGAGCCTGTGGAGATGCCCGACATGGTGGACTTCAAGGTGGACCCGGAGAAGAAGCCCTGGGCCTGCACCGGCTGGAAGCCGGGCGACGACCCCGAGAAGCGGGCCGTCATCAACTCCCTGTTCATCAACACCGAGGACCTGACCGTCCACAACGCTGTGCTGCAGGAGGTCTACGCCGAGGCCCGGGCCAACGAGCAGCGCTGGGAGAACTACAAGACCGACGACGCGGAGATCGTCGTCACCGCCTTCGGCACCGTGGCCCGTATCGTCAAGACCGTGGTCGACGAACTGCGCGAGCAGGGCGTCAAGGTGGGTCTGTTCCGGCCCATCGCCGTGTGGCCCTATCCCTACAAGGCCCTGGCCGAGACCGCGCTCCGGGACAGCGTGAAGGCCGTTCTGGACGTGGAGGTCAACGAAGGCCAGATGCTGGAGGACGTGAAGCTGGCTCTGGAGGGCGGCAAGCCCACGCACTTCTTTGGCCACTGCGGCAGCCAGTTCCCCACCACCGATGAGATCAAAGAGAAAATCCTCGCGATAAAGGAGGGTATGTAAAATGGCGGTAGTATTTGAGAAGACCCCGCACCTGACGGACAAACCGTTCCACTATTGCCCCGGCTGCAACCACGGCATTATCCACCGCCTGGTGGCCGAGGTCCTGGATGAGCTGGACCTGGATGGCGACATCGTGGGCGTGGCCCCTGTGGGCTGCTCCGTTTTCGCCTATGACTATTTCAACTGCGACATGATCGAGGCGGCCCACGGCCGCGCTCCCGCCGTGGCTACCGGCGTCAAGCGCGCCAAGCCCGACACCCTGGTCTTCACCTATCAGGGCGACGGCGACCTGGCCTCCATCGGCACCGCCGAGATCGTCCACGCCGCCCATCGCGGCGAGAAGATCAGCACCGTCTTCGTCAACAACGCCATTTACGGCATGACCGGCGGCCAGATGGCCCCCACCACCCTGGTGGGCCAGAAGACCACCACCTCCCCCAACGGCCGTGACGAGGCCTGGTGCGGCGCGCCCATCAAGATGTGCGAGATGCTGGCCGCGGTGCCCGATTCCTACTACATCGAGCGCTGCGCGGTGAACAACAACGCCAACATCATCAAGACCAAGAGGGCGATCAAGAAGGCTTTCCAGTATCAGCTGGAGGGCAAGGGATTTTGCATGGTAGAGGTCCTCTCCACCTGCCCCACCAACTGGGGCCTGAGCCCTGTGGAGGCCATGAAGTGGCTGGAGGAGAACATGATCCCCTACTATCCGCTGGGTGTGTATAAAGACAAGGGGGCTGCAAAATAATATGATGAAACAGTATATTTTCGCGGGCTTCGGCGGCCAGGGCATGCTGCTCATCGGCAAGTTCGTAGCCATGGCCTGCATGCTGGACGGCAAGCACGTCTCCTGGCTGCCCTCCTACGGCCCTGAGATGCGCGGCGGCACCGCCAACTGCTCCGTCATCGTCTCTGACGATCCCGTCGGTTCCCCCATGGTGGGCCAGGCGGACGCCATCATCGCCATGAACCTGCCCTCTCTGGACAAGTTTGAGGACAAGGTGAAGCCGGGCGGACTGCTGGTGGTCAACAGCTCCCTGATCGACCGGAAGGTCGTGCGGGACGACGTGCAGGTGGTCTACTGCGACGCCACCCGGATCGCCGAGCAGGTCAACAACCCCAAGGGCGCCAACGTGGCGATCCTGGGCGCGATGCTGGCCAAGGAGCCGGTGGTGGACATCGACAAGATGATCGAGGCCATCCG
>CANQTO010000010.1 GCA_947626785.1 uncultured Oscillospiraceae bacterium | reverse complement strand
CTGGCGGGCATTGTGGCTGTCGGGAATCCTCTGACTTGGGCTTATTGTAATTTTCTCTTTCGATAATCCCGCACTTCTGTTTCACTTGCGCGATATAGAGGGAAGAAACCGTTAGGCCGGTATGCTCTTTCACATAAGTCTTGATCTCTCCATATGTCGCACCTTTCTGAAAGCCGGACATATCCATATCCTCCAGAGAGAAGTCAACCCTGATTTTCTTTGACTGGATTTCTCCCTTGGAAAGTTGAACAACCGTCTCCAAATGCTCGGTAAATGGAAACATGTCCACCGGGCGGAGCTTTTGCACCCGGTAGCCTCCGGCGCGGAGCTGCTCCAGATCCCGCCGCAGGCTCTCCGGGGAGCAGGAGATGTAGACCACTTTTTTCGGGGCGGCCCGCAGCAGGGAGGCGATGAAACGCCGGTCGCTGCCGGAGCGGGGCGGGTCCATGAAGACCAGGTCCGGCCCCCGGCCGCTGCCCGCCATTTCCTCCATGAACTCCCCCGCGTCCCCCTGGTAGAAGCGCGCGTTTTTCAGGCCGTTCAGCCGGGCGTTGGCAATAGCATCCCCCACCGCGTCCCGGTTGAGCTCCACGCCGACGATTTGCCCTGCCCTGTCTGCGGCGCAGATGCCGATGGTGCCCACGCCGCAGTAGGCGTCCAGGACGGTCTCCCGGCCCGTGAGCCCGGCAAAGGCCATGGCCTCGGCGTAGAGCTTCTCCGTCTGGACGGGGTTCACCTGAAAGAAGGAGCGGGAGGAGAGGCGAAAACGCCGGGAACAGAGGCTGTCTTCTAAATAGCCGCTGCCGTAGAGGAGCTTTTCCCGCTTCCCCAGCACCACGGGGCCAAAGCGGTCGTTGATATTCAGCACCACCGTGCTCAGCTCCGGATGCAGGCGCGTAAGCTCCCGGATAAAGGGCTTCTGGGCCTTGAACACGGGCGTGGCCGCCACCAGGGTCAGCATCAGCTGGCCGGTGGCCCTGCTCTGGCGGACCAGGGCGTGACGCAGAAAGCCGGAGCCGCTGCGCTCGTCATAGACCGGGATCTTGAAATCCGGCAGCAGGGCCCACAGGTCCCGGAACAGAGCCCCGGCGGCCCCGGCCTCCATGGGGCAGGCCTCCACCGGGACGATAGCGTGGCTGCCCTGCCGGTAGACGCCGCAGACGGGCCTCCGGCGGCCGTCCAGGCCGAAGGAGCGCAGGGCCTTATAGCGGCAGTGGGCCGGGTCCTCCATCCCTATGATAGGCAGCACCGGTGCGAACTGCCCCAGCAGCTCCTCCGCGCGGCGCTGCTTGCGCTCCAGCTGCTCCGGATAGGGCAGGCCCTGGAGCTGGCAGCCGCCGCACAGGCGGGCCTGGGGGCAGAGGGGCAGGCTGTTCATCGATCGTCACCTCGAAAAAATCCGGCCGGTCGCTTTTCAAAACCGGAAAACTATGGTAATATAGAAAGAAAAGATAAAGGTGGAAAATCCCATGCTCTATGCCGACAGCGCGATCCTGCTCTGCATCAAGCCCCCCAAGGTCCTCTCCACCGATGAGCCCGGCGGTCTGCCGGAGCTTGTGCGGCGGGAACTGGGGGATGAGGGGGCGGAGCTGCGCACGGTGCACCGGCTGGACCGGGCCGCCTCCGGCCTGATGCTGCTGGCAAGGACGGCCCCGGCCGCCTCCGAGCTCTCCCGGCAGATCCGGGAGGGCGAGATGGAGAAGAAATACCTGGCGGTGGTCCTGGGCCGGACGGAGGACCGGGGCGAGATGCGGGACCTGCTGTACCGGGACAAGGCCCGGAAGATGAGCTTCGTCACCGATACGCCGGGCAAGGAGGTCCGGGAGGCAAGGCTCGCCTATGAGACTCTGGGCCGCTCCGAGGGCTTCAGCCTGGTGCGGGTGCGGCTCTACACCGGGCGCACCCATCAGATCCGCTGCCAGTTCGCCTCCCGGGGCCTGCCCCTGGCCGGGGACCGGAAATACGGCGGCGAGGCGGCGGACTGCCCCCTGGCTCTCTGGTCCTGCACTCTGCGCTTCCGGCACCCGGAGACCGGGGAGCGGCTGAGCTTTTCCGCCCCGCCGCCGGAGGCCTGGCCCTGGAACTTATTCAGCGTTCCCAGTTTAACACAGGCTTAGGGAAAGCGCAAGGCGGGCCGGACCGGCGAGTGAAAAACTTAACTATGAATGAATCTTAAAATCGGGTTCAAATCCCTTGAAACGGGGAATGATCTGGGATATACTAAAGATATTGGAAGTTAAGTGTTAGAAATGGCTGGAAAACTCCCGCATATTGTTCGGAGCGGATCATGGAACTGCTAAAATTTTTGTTCGTACTGCTCGGGGGCTATCTGCTGGGCTCCTTAAGTACGTCCATCTTTATGTCCCGCACCATTCTGGGCGGGGACGTGCGCAAAAAAGGCAGCGGCAACGCGGGCGCGACCAACATGGCCCGGATCTACGGCATGGGTGCGGGGGTCCTGACCCTCCTGGGCGACGTGCTGAAGGCCGCCCTGGCCATGTGGCTGGGCTGGAAGCTGCTGGGCGACTGGGGCATCGCCGCCGCCGGCCTTACCGTGCTGCTGGGGCACTGCTTCCCGGTGTTCCACCATTTTCACGGCGGCAAGGGCGTGTCCGTGGGCGCGGCGATCGGCCTGGCGGTGGACTGGCGGGTGTTCCTCGCCATCGTCTGCGCTTTCTTCATCGGGGCGCTGCTGACCCGGAAGGTGTCGGTGGGCTCCATCTGCGCGGCCGTGAGCATCAGTATCGCCGCGGCGGTGGTGGGCGTCAGCACGCCGAAGATGCTGCTGTGCGTGGCCGGCATGTGCCTGGTGGTGTTCCAGCACCGGGAGAACATCCGGCGGCTCATCCGGGGCACAGAGCCGGATTTCAAGGCGGCCAAGCGTCTGCCCCGCATCCGGAAGAAGAAAGAAAAAGACATCCAAGCATAAAGCCGGGAGCTACACCCGGAAAAGACAACACCGAGGACTGCAAAAAGCAGTGCCCCGGTGTTATTTTTTCAGACCCTCCCTCTTGCGGGCATGGAAAAGGAGCTGTAGCTCAACTTGTTCGTTTCGCTACAGCTCCTTTTAGGTATGCAACTCAATTCTGCCGTCCTTCCCCTAATAGGCCCGTGCTTGACGCTGTCAGAACAGGGAGTATCCGCGCGCCTGCGGGTCACGGAGAAGGGGCGGCGCTTATAAACTCAGCTCACGCCATGTCCTTGATGGCGGCCTGAGCGGCGGCCAGACGGGCGATGGGAACGCGGAAGGGGCTGCAGGACACATAGTCCAGACCCACCCGGTGGAAGAACTCCACAGAGCTGGGGTCGCCGCCGTGCTCGCCGCAGACGCCCAGGTGCAGCTCGGGACGGGTGGCCCGGCCCAGCTTGGCGGCCATAGCCACCAGCTTGCCCACACCGGTCTGGTCCACGCGGGCAAAGGGATCGCTCTCGTAGATCTTCTTGTCGTAGTAGGCGCCCAGGAACTTGCCGGCGTCGTCACGGCTGAAGCCGAAGGTCATCTGGGTCAGGTCGTTGGTGCCGAAGGAGAAGAACTGGGCCTCCTTGGCGATCTCGTCGGCGGTCAGAGCCGCGCGGGGGATCTCGATCATGGTGCCGACCAGGTACTTCATGTCGGAACCGGCCTCAGCGATGAGGGCGTCGGCGGCCTTGACGACCACGTCCTTGACATACTTGAGCTCCTTGACCTCGCCCACCAGGGGGATCATGATCTCGGGGACCATCTTCCACTCGGGGTGACGGGCCTGAACGGCCAGGGCGGCCTTGATGACGGCGCGGGTCTGCATCTCGGCGATCTCCGGATAGGTGACGGCCAGACGGCAGCCGCGGTGGCCCATCATGGGGTTGAACTCATGCAGAGAGGCGATGATGTTCTTGATGTCGGCCACGCTCTTGTGCTGAGCCTCGGCCAGGGCCTCGATGTCGGCCTCCTCGGTGGGGACGAACTCGTGCAGCGGGGGATCCAGGAAGCGGATGGTGACAGGGCAGCCCTCCATGGCCTCGTAGATGCCCTCGAAGTCAGCCTGCTGCATGGGCTCCAGCTTGGCCAGAGCGGCCACACGCTCCTCCAGGGTGTCGGAGCAGATCATCTCGCGGAAAGCGGCGATACGGTCGCTGTTGAAGAACATGTGCTCGGTACGGGTCAGGCCGATACCCTCGGCGCCCAGCTCCCGGGCCTTGGCGGCGTCGCGGGGAGTGTCGGCGTTGGTGCGCACGCCCAGACGGCGGTACTTGTCGGCCCAGGCCATGATGCGGCCGAACTCGCCGGCGATGGTGGCGTCGACCGTGGGGATGATGCCGTCATAGATGTTGCCGGTGGAGCCGTCGATGGAGATATAGTCGCCCTCGTGGAAGGTCTTACCGCCCAGGGTGAACTGCTTGTTCTCCTCGTCCATCTTGATGTCGCCGCAGCCGGAGACGCAGCAGGTGCCCATGCCGCGGGCAACCACGGCCGCGTGGCTGGTCATGCCGCCGCGGACGGTCAGGATGCCCTGGGAGGCCTTCATGCCCTCGATATCCTCGGGGCTGGTCTCCAGACGGACCAGGACCACCCGCTCCTTGCGGGCCTTCCAGGCCTTGGCGTCCTCAGCGGAGAAGACGACCTTGCCGCAGGCAGCGCCGGGGGAAGCGCCCAGGCCCTTGCCGATGGGCGTGGCGGCCTTGAGCTTGGCGGCGTCGAACTGGGGGTGCAGCAGGGTGTCCAGGTTCCGGGGATCGATCATGGCGACGGCCTTCTTCTCGTCGATCATGCCCTCGTCCACCAGGTCGCAGGCGATCTTCAGAGCGGCCTGAGCGGTGCGCTTGCCGTTGCGGCACTGGAGCATGTAGAGCTTGCCGTTCTCCACGGTGAACTCCATGTCCTGCATATCCCGGTAGTGGTTCTCCAGGGTGTCGCAGACCTTGACGAACTCGGCATAGGCCTCGGGGAACTGCCCGGCCATCTGAGCGATGGGCATGGGGGTGCGCACGCCGGCGACCACGTCCTCGCCCTGGGCGTTGACCAGGAACTCGCCCATCAGCTTCTTCTCGCCGGTGGCGGGGTCGCGGGTGAAGGCCACGCCGGTGCCGGAGTTGTTGTTCAGGTTGCCGAAGACCATGGGCATCACGTTGACGGCAGTGCCCCAGGAGTAGGGGATGTCATTGTCGCGGCGGTACACGTTGGCGCGGGGGTTGTCCCAGGAGCGGAACACGGCGCGGATGGCCTCGTAGAGCTGGACCTTGGGGTCGGAGGGGAAGTCGTCGCCGATCTGGGCCTTGTACTCGGCCTTGAACTGCTCCGCCAGCTCCTTCAGGTCGGCGGCGGTCAGGTCCACGTCATACACGACGCCCTTCTTCTCCTTCATGGCGTCGATCAGCTGCTCGAAATACTTCTTGCCCACTTCCATGACCACGTCGGAGAACATCTGGATGAAGCGGCGGTAGGAGTCATACACGAAGCGCTCGAACTTGGGGTCGGGGTTGCCCTTGATCATGGCGGCGACCACGTCGTCATTCAGGCCCAGGTTCAGGATGGTGTCCATCATGCCGGGCATGGAGGCCCGGGCGCCGGAACGGACGGAGACCAGCAGGGGATTGTTCAGGTCGCCGAACTTCTTGCCGTTGAGCTGCTCCATCTTCTCCACGTACTGCATGATCTCGGCCATGATCTCGTCGTTGATCTGGCGGCCGTCCTCATAGTACTGGGTGCAGGCTTCGGTGGTGATGGTGAAGCCCTGGGGGACGGGCAGGCCGATGTTGGTCATCTCGGCCAGGTTGGCGCCCTTGCCGCCCAGCAGCTCACGCATATTCGCGTTGCCCTCGGAGAACATGTACACGTACTTTTTGCTCATGTTTTATTCCTTTCTATAATCAAATTATACTTGACCTTTAAGCCATTGCTAAGATTACCACAAAGTTCCCAAAATAATCAATACACTTTCTCTACAAATCCGTATTCCGAATTCCGCTTATTTCATCGGCAATTTTTGCAAATCCACCAATTCCCACGGCTTCGCCCCGGATCATGGGGTCAAAGCCGCATTTTTTCACAGCTTTTTCCGCTTCTTCCTTGCCAATACCGCCTATTCCTGAACTTAATGCGTTGACAAGGGTCTTGCGCCGCATATTGAAGGCAGCCCGGACGACGCGGAACAGCTCCGCCTCGTCCTTCACCGCCGCGGGAGGGCTCTCCCGCCGCCGCAGGCGCACCACCGCGGAGGTCACCTTGGGCCGGGGCACGAAGCAATCCGGCGGCACCTCAAACAGCAGCTCCGCCTCCGCGTGCCACTGGACAAAGACGCCGAAGGCCCCGTAATCCGCCGTCCCCTCTCTGGCGCAGAGCCGCCGGGCCACCTCCCGCTGGACCATGACGGTGACGGTGTCAAAGCAGCCGGCCTTCAAAAAAGCCGTCAGCAGGGGGCTGGTCACGTTGTAGGGGAGGTTCGCGCAGACCACCGGCCGCAGGCCCGGCAGACGCTCCCCGGCAAGCTGCCGCAGGTCCAGCTTCAAGGCGTCGGCAAAGAGGAGCTCCACATTGTCCCGCCCGGCCAGGGTCTCCGCCAGGACGGGCTTCAAAGCCCGGTCCAGCTCCACGGCCAGCACCTTCCCCGCTCTCTCGGCCAGCTGGGCCGTCAGGCAGCCGATGCCCGGGCCCACCTCCAGCACGCCGGTCCGCTCATCCAGCCCGGCGCTTTCGGCGATGCGCTCCGGCACCCAGGCCGCCGTCAGGAAGTTCTGCCCCAGGGATTTGGAAAAGCGAAAGCCGTGCCGCTCCAGCAGGGGGCGTATCTCGTTCAGATCGGTCAGATTCATGCTCTATCCTTCAGGTTCTTCTCGTAGGCCTGGCGGGCCGGGTCGTGGCCCGGCTCGGTGGAGATGGTCAGGTTGCCCCGGTAGCGGAAGCCCGCGTCCTGGAGCAGGGCGCGCATGGCCTTGTTCTTCTTGTGGGTGTCCGTCCGCAGGCAGCGGAGGCCCCAGGCCCGGGCCTGCTCCTCGGCGCAGCGGAGCATCCGGTGGGACAGCTCCCCGCCCCGGTATTCCGCCGCCACCGCGGCCCGGTGCAGCACGCCGCAAGGCTCAACGCCGCTCCACTTGCCGTCCCGGATCTCCTCGTAGCTCTCTTCCGGCAGCCGGGACAGCACGAAGAAGGCGGCCGTCTCCTCCCCGTGGGTCACCACGAAGCACTCCCCCCGCCGGATATCCGCCCGGAAGGCCGCCTCCGTGGGGTACTCCCCCTGCCACTGGTCCACGCCGTGGGCCCGCAGGGTCTTCCGGGCGTAGGCGGCGATCTCCAGGATGCGGGTCAGGTCGCTCTCCTCCGCCGGCCGCCAGCGCACCGGCTCCGTCAGCCGGACGCGATCCTGGGCCCGCTCCACCCGGCGCAGCAGCTCCTGGTCCTGCTTGTCCGCAGGCACAAAGGCGGCATACATGTCCGGCCGGCGCTCCCTGGTCCGCTCCAGCTGCTTCTGCCGCCGCCAGAGCCCGATCCGGTCGTGATTTCCCTCCAGCAGCACCGGCGGCACCTCCCGGCCCTCCCAGACCTCGGGCCGGGTGTACTGGGGGTACTCCAGCAGCCCGTCCCAGTGGCTCTCCCCGGTGTAGCACTGCTCGTCGGCCAGAACGCCGGGGACCAGGCGGCACACCGCGTCGGCCACCGCCATGGCGGCGATCTCCCCGCCGGTGAGCACAAAGTCCCCTAGGGAGATCTCCTCGTCCACGCACTGCTCGATGAAGCGCTCGTCCACGCCCTCATAGTGGCCGCAGACCAACACCAGGTGCTCGTAGTCCCGCTTGAGGCGCTTGGCGGTCTCCTGGGTGAAGGGTGTCCCCTGGGGAGACAGATAGATCACCCGGCTCCGCAGGCCGCTTGCGGTTGACATAATACTGTCCAGGCAGCTCTTCAGGGGCTGGGCCATCAGCACGCAGCCCCAGCCGCCGCCATAGGGATAGTCGTCCACCTGGCGCTGCTTGTTCTCGGTGTAGTCCCGGATCTGGACGCAGTTGATCTCCAGGATGCCCTTTTTGGAAGCCCGCCCCAGGATGCTCTCGTGGAGGAAGGCGTTCACCGTCTCCGGGAACAGGGTCATGATGTCGATCCTCATCACATGCCCCCGATCAGACGCACGGTGATGAGCCCGGCCTCCGGGTCGGTGGACAGGATGAACTCCGGCACGGCGGGGATCAGGTGCTCCGTCTCCCCCTTCACCACGTAGACCCGGTTGGCGGGGGTCTCCAGGATGTCCTCCAGGATCCCCACCGGCTCCCCGGTCTCGGTCTGCACCCGGGCGCCCAGGATGTCCTGGAGGAAGAAGCTGCCCTCGGGCAGCTTGGCCTCCGCCCGGTCCACCCGGACCGTGCGGCCCTTGAGGGCCATGGCGGCGTTCACGTCCTCCACGCCCTCCAGCTTAGCCAGCAGGAAGTCCTTCTGGGGCCGGGCCGACAGGACCTTATAGCTCCGCCCGTCCAAGTTCCAGGTCTTGAAGCGGCGCATAAAGGCGGGGCTGTCCAGCCAGACCTCCACCTTCACTTCTCCCCGGACGCCGTGGGTATTCACCACCCGTCCGGCTTCGATAAACGGCTGTTTGCTCATGTTTTCCTCACATAGAACAAATAGGCGAGACACCTGCCCTGACTATTTGCCAGCTTTTCATAAAGCCTCGCAGAGTTTCGCGCCCGCAGGCGCGAAATCATTCAAATCGTTTTTTCCGAGGACATGTGCCTCGGAAAAAACTCTTCTCAGCCCGCAAACGTGCGCGGCCCCCGTAAAAACGGGGGCCGTCGTGCGCTGCCGCGGGCTGCATCCCCCTTGTCAAAAAAGGGCCTGGCGGCCCTTTTTTGACAGTTGAGCAAATGGCCGAGACAAAGTTGTCTCGGCTATTTGATCGTATCAGTCGAGGATCTCGACGGATATCTTTTTGCCCTTCCGCTGGGCGACGGCCCGCATCAGGATCCGGATCTGCTTGACGATCCGGCCCTGCCGGCCGATGACCTTGCCCATATCGCCGTCGGCCACCCGCACCTCAAACACGGTCTCGCCGTCGGCTTTGCGCTCGGTCACAGAGACCTGGTCGGGATGATCCACCAGGCTCTGTACGATGTAGGTCAAAAGTTCTTTCATGCCGGGTTAAACTCCTTCTCAGGCCTCGACCTTTTTCAGCAGGCCGCGGACGGTATCGGTGGGCTGGGCGCCGTTGGAGATCCAGTACTGGACGCGCTCCATGTCCACTTTCAGCTTAGCGCCCTCAGCCTTGGGGTCGTACAGGCCGATCTCCTCGATGAAGCGGCCGTCCCTGGGGCTGCGGGAATCAGCGACGACGATGCGGTAGTAAGGGGCCTTCTTGGCGCCCATTCTGCGCAGTCTGATCTTTACCATGTGTCTTTCACCTCCATATGACAGGTTCTCTATTACAAACACGCAAGGTGCTGTAAACTATTAAAACCCGAATCCTGGGGGCAGGCCGGGCATCCCGGGGAAGCCGCCGCCCCGGCGGCTCATGCGCTTCTGGAGCTTCCGGCCCTTCTTGCCGGTGAGCTGCTTGACCAGCATCTGCATGGTCTCGAACTGCTTGAGCAGCCGGTTCACGTCCACCACGGCGGTGCCGCTGCCGGCGGCGATGCGCTTTTTGCGGCTGCTGTTGATGATGGAGGGGTTCTCCCGCTCGGCCTTGGTCATGGAGAGGATGATCGCCTCCTGCCGGGCCATGAGCTTGTCGTCCACCTGGGCGCTGCTGAGGGCCTTGGCGTCGATCCCAGGCATCATGCCCAGCAAGGACTGCATGTCCCCCATATTCTTCAGCTGGGCCATCTGGTCCAGATAGTCGCTGAGGGTGAAGCGGTTGGCCTTCAGCTTCTCCGCCGTCTCCAGGGCCTTCTTCTCGTCAAAGCTCTGCTCGGCCTTCTCGATGAGGGTCAGCATGTCGCCCATGCCCAGGATGCGGGAGGCCATCCGGTCCGGGTGGAAGGGCTCGATCATGTCCAGCTTTTCGCCCACGCCGATGAACTTGATGGGCTTGCCGGTGGCCGCCCGGATGGACAGGGCCGCGCCGCCGCGGGCGTCGCCGTCCAGCTTGGAGAGCATGATGCCCGTGACGCCCAGGGCCTCGTCGAAGGCCGTGGCCGCGTTCACCGCGTCCTGGCCGGTCATGGCGTCCACCACCAGCAGGATCTCCGCCGGATCCACCGCGTCCCGGATGCGCCGGAGCTCGTCCATCAGCGCCTCGTCGATATGCAGGCGGCCGGCGGTATCCAGGAAGATCAGGTCGTTCCCGTGGCGCTTGGCGTGCTCCACGGCGGCCTTGGCGATGTCCACCGGGTCGGTCTGGCCCATCTGGAACACGGGGATATCCAGCTGCTTGCCCACGGTCTCCAGCTGCTTGATGGCGGCGGGGCGGTAGATGTCGCAGGCCACCAGCAGCGGGCGCTTGCCCTGCTTGCGCATGTAGCCCGCCAGCTTCGCGCCGTTGGTGGTCTTGCCGGCGCCCTGGAGGCCCACCAGCATCACGATTGACGGGCTCTTGGAGCCCAGCTCCAGCTTCTTGTTCTCCCCGCCCATCAGGGCGCAGAGCTCCTGGTTGACGATCTTGATGACCATCTGGGCCGGGGACAGGGCCTCCAGCACCTCGCTGCCGCTGGCCTTCTCGGTGACGGACTTGGTGAAGTCCTTCACCACCTTGTAGCTCACGTCCGCCTCCAGCAGGGCCATGCGCACTTCGTGCATCGCCTCCTTGATATCGGCGGGGCTGAGCCGGCCCTTGCCGCGCAGCCGCTTGAAGACGGTATTCAGTTTTTCCGATAAGCTCTCAAATGCCATGGCTTTTCCCTCATCCGCCTATCAAAGCGTCGATCCCCCGCAACAGCTCCTCCGCCGTCGCCCTGGCCGGGCCCTGGGTCTGGTCCCGGAGCCGGAGCGCCTGGTCCCGGAGTCGGGACAGGAGCCTCTGCTGCTCCAGAAAGCGGGCCACCAACCCGGTCTTCTCCTCCACGGCCTGCATGGCGGCCTCCGCCCGGCGGATATTGTCCCACACACCCTGGCGGGAGACGCCGCACTGCTCGGCGATCTCGGAGAGGCTCAGGTCCTCGTTGTAATGCAGGTCGAAGCACTGCCGCTGCCGCTGGGTCAGAAGCTCGCCGTAGAAATCCAGCAGCATGCTCCGCATCAGTCTGCCGTCCTCCATCTGCAAGCCCCCTGTCAAGCGTTTCTCCTTAACACTTGGAGCATTATACACGCTTTCCTTTCCCATGTCAAGGTTTTTTTCTTGACACGTCATTCCCGGAAAAATCTGCATAGTTTTTTGTTCCCTGGGGAAAATGTACTGTACCATATTTTGGCCCTGGCGGAGACGGGGCCGTTTGCAGGAGGAAGCCATGGAACGCTATTACTCCGGTCCGTACACAGAGGACGGCCGGCTTTACGAATTTGCCGCCCGGGCCGCCGAGGGCCTGCGGCCCTCCGGGCTCTGCTCCGGGCGGAGCGCCGCCGGGCAGCTCAGGGGGCCCATGGAGGAGCTGCGCCGGGTCCACGGGGCCGTTCAGAGGCGCTGCGCGGAGCTGTCCTCCCCGCCCCCCGCCTGCGAGTGGCTGCTGGACAACTGGTACATGGTGCAGCGGGAGTACGCGGCGGCCGCGGCGGCCTTCCGGGCCGTCCACCGCCTGCGCCGCTGCCCGGAGGGGCCGCTGATCCTATGCCTTGCCCGCCGCCTGCTGGAGGCCGGGCACGGCCGGGCCACTGAGGAGCGCTGCCGGCTGTTTCTGGACGGCTTCCAGTCCGTGACGGTCCTGCGCCGGGCGGAGCTGGACCTGTTCCCCGCCGCGCTCCGGGCGGCGGCCATCGAGGCCATCGCCCGGGTCTGCCGGGACCTGGCCTACGCGGAGGACTCGAAGCCCTGCGCCCGGGCCTTTGAGGCCCTCTTCGGCACCCTGCGGCTCTTCTCCGTGCTGGATACGGAGAAGCTGCTGAACGCCGCCGACGTGACCGGGGCCATCCTGGCCGCCGACCCCACCGGGGACTACCCCAGGATGGACAGCGCCACCCGGCGGGATTATCAGCGCCGGGTGGAGAAGCTGGCCCGGCGGCAGGGCCTGGAGGAGCATGTCTTTGCCAGCCAGCTGGTCAAGAAGGCTAAGGCCGAAG
Source organism: uncultured Oscillospiraceae bacterium (assembly GCA_947626785.1). Lineage (GTDB taxonomy): Bacteria > Bacillota > Clostridia > Oscillospirales > Oscillospiraceae > Limivicinus. The sequence continues at coordinate 54,106 of CANQTO010000010.1, read as the reverse complement.
GCAGGCATCTGGGTTTTTACCTGTTCCGGGAGCCCTCCCCCCTCCGGGGAAAGCTCTACATCGCCGCAAACCTCCTCCTGACCCTCTTTCTGTCCCTGCTGCCTGGCTTCGCCCTGCACAGCGCGGCGGCGGCGCTGCTGTTGCTGCTGCCTGTGTCGGAGCTGACCAAGAGCCTTTTGGACTTCATCCTCCTGCGTCTGGTGCCGCCCCGGCGGCTGCCCCGGATGGACACGGAGAAGGGCGTGCCCCCCGAGGGGCGGACCCTCTGCGTCGTCTCCGCCCTGCTGACCGATCCGGACAGCGCCCGGGCCCTGGGCCGCCGCCTGGAGGAGCTGAGGCAGGTCTGCCGGGACGAGGGCCCCGCCCTCTCCTTCGGCCTGCTGGCCGATCTGCCGGAGGCGGACGCGGAGACCGCCGAGGGGGACGTGGAGGTCCTGCGGGCCGCCCGGGCGGAGGTCAAGGCCCTGAACCGGAAATACGGCGGCGGCTTCTATCTCTTCGAGCGGCCCCGCCGCTTCAACGGGGAGCGCTGGGCGGGGCCCGAGCGCAAGCGCGGGGCCATCACGGAGCTGGCCCGCCTGCTCTGCGACGAGCCCTCCGCACTGTCCGTCACCGGGGAGCGGGACGCCCTGCGGGGCACGCGCTACATCCTCACCCTGGATGGGGACACCCGCGTCTATCCCGGCGCGGCGGGGGAACTGATCGGGGCCATGCTCCACCCCCTCTGCCGCCCGGTCATAGACCCGAAGCGCCGGGTGGTGACCCGGGGCCACGCCCTGATCCACCCCCGCATCGCAACCGAGCTTGCCAGCGCCAACGCCACCGACTTTGCCCTCATTTTCGCCGGGGCCGGGGGCAGCGACCCCTACGGCAGTCTCTGCGGGGAGCTGTATATGGACGCCTTCGGCAACGGCGGCTTTGCCGGCAAGGGCATCCTGGACGCCCGCGCCTTCCTCGACTGCACAGAGGGCCGCTTCCCCCAGGGCCGCATTCTCTCCCATGACGCCCTGGAGGGGGCCTGTCTGCGGGGGGCCTATCTGGGGGACACGGAGTTCTCCGACGCCTTCCCCTCCCGGCCCCTGGCCTACTACAAGCGCCTGCACCGCTGGGTGCGGGGGGACTGGCAGAACCTGCCCTGGGTCCTCTGCCGGGACTTTGCCGGCATGGACCGCTGGCGGCTCTTCGACAATCTGCGCCGGAGCCTGCTGCCGCCTCTGACGCTGCTGGCCATCCTCTCCGGCTTCCTGCTGCCGGGGCCGGGCCCGGCGGTGGCCGCCTGGGCGGCTCTGCTGTCCCTGCTGAGCCGGCTCTTCGTCTCGCTTGCGGAGGGGGGCTTTGCCCGGCGGCAGGGGCAACGCCTGCGGCGCTATACCCGGCTACTGACCGGCGTGGGCGGGGCCATCGTCCAGACCTTTATCCGGCTCTGGCTGCTGCCCTATGAGGCCTGGGTCTGCCTGTCCGCTATCTGCGCCGCCCTCTGGCGGAGCCTGGTGAGCCATAAAAAGCTCCTCCAGTGGCAGACCGCCGCCCAGAGCGAGGGCGGCACCGCTTCGCTGACCGCCCACCTGAAGGCCATGTGGCCCGCCGCTCTCTTGGGGGCGGCCCTGCTGGCCCTCTCGCCTCTGATTCTGGGCCGCTCCGCCGGGCTGCTGTGGCTGCTCTCGCCCCTGGCCGCCTACGCCCTGGCCCTGCCCGCCTACAGGGAGCAGCCCCTCCCGGCCTCCGACCGGGACTATCTGCTCCGGGCCGCCCAGGCCAATTACCGGTATCTGGCGGAGTTTGCCAATGAGGAGAACCACTTCCTCCCGCCGGACAACTTTCAGGAGCAGCCCCCGGTGGGTCTGGCCTGCCGGACCTCCCCCACCAATATCGGCCTGGCCCTGGTCTCAGCCCTGGCCGCCCTGGACATGGGCTTTGTCTCCGCCGGGGAGGCGCTGGAGCGCATCCGGCGCACGGTGGGGACCCTGGAGCAGCTGCCCCGGCACCTGGGGCACTTCTATAACTGGTACGACACGAAGACCCTCGCCCCTCTGGAGCCGGCCTTCATCTCCACCGTGGACAGCGGCAACCTCTGCGCCGCCCTCATCACCCTGCGCCAGGCCCTCCTGGAGCTGGACGGGGAGCTGGCCGAAAGGGTGGAGGCCCTGCTGGCGCCCATGAGCTTTGCGCCCCTGTACGACTTTGAGCGGAACCTCTTCTATATCTGCTACGACAGCGGGAAGGAGCGGGGGGCCGGGGGCTGGTATGACCTGATGGCAAGCGAAGCCATGCTCACCAGCTACCTGGCCGTGGCCCGGGGGGACGTGCCCCTGAAGCACTGGCGGCGGCTGAGCCGGGCCCAGCTGCAAAAGGACGGCTACCGGGGCCTTGCCAGCTGGACGGGCACCATGTTTGAATACCTGATGCCGGCCCTCTTCCTGCCGGTGTACCGGGGCAGCCTGTACTACGAGAGCGGCCGCTTCTGCCTCTACGCGCAAAAGCGCCGGGTGCCCCCCGGCCTGCCCTGGGGCGTCTCCGAGAGCGCTTTCTACTCCCTGGACCCGGCCCTCAGCTACCGCTACAAGGCCAACGGCTGCGCCGCTCTGGCCCTGAAGCGGGGGCAGGACGCGGACTTGGTGGTCTCCCCCTACAGCAGCTTTCTGGCCCTGGCCATCGACCCCCAGGGGGCGGTGAAGAATCTGCGCCGGCTGGAGCGCTTCGGGGCCCTGGGCCGCTTCGGCTTTATCGAGGCCCTGGACTTCACGCCCGCCCGCTGCCGGGGGGAGCAGGGGGAGAAGGTCTGCTGCGTCATGGCCCACCACGTGGGCATGAGCGTACTGGCCGCGGCCAACGCCCTCTGCTCCGGCAGCATCCGCCGCCGCTTCATGTCGGACCCGGCCATGGGGGCCTACAGCCTGCTTTTGCAGGAGCAGCTGCCCCTGGACGCCCAGGTCCTCCGGCGGGAGCTGGCCGAGCCCGGCGAGAAGCCGGAGCGGGGCCCGGGGCGGCTCTGGCAGCTCCGGGGGGACGGGGAGGACGCCAAGGGCCGGCTCTGTCTCCTCTCCAACGGCGCATATAACCTGTTACTCAGCGACCGGGGCGCTGTCGCCGCCGCCTTCGGGCCTATCGCCGTCTACGGCGACCCGCAGGACCTTTCGAACAGCAGCCTCCGGCTGGAGCTGAGCCGGGGCGGCGAACACCTGCCCCTCCTCCCCTCCCGGTGCCCGGAGCTCTGGGAGCTGGGAGAAGAGAGCTGCCGCTGGACCGTCTCCGCCGCCTTTCTGCGCTGCACGGTCTCCGCCTGGACCGCCGCCGGGGAGATGGGCGAGTGCCGGGAGCTGGAGCTCAGCGCTGGGGAGGACTTCTCCGGCCTGCTGCGCCTGTCCTTCCGGCCCATCCTGGCCCCCCTGGCCGACGTGCGCAGTCACCCGGCCTTCTGGGAGCTGGGCATCCAGGCTCAGGCAGACAGGGGGCGGCTGCTCCTGCGCCGCGCGGCCCGGGGGGACTGGGGGGAGCTCTGGCTCTGCCTGGCCTGTGACGGCCCCGCTGTCTTCTCCGGCCAGGAGGGCCAGGAGAGCGGCTGGCTCAGCCATCCCCGGACCTCCGCGGAGCTGCGCCTGGAGCTTTCCGCCGGAGAGGAGCGCCGTATCCGCTTCGCCCTCTGCCTGGGCCGGAGCCGGGCCGAGGCCCTGGAAGGGGCCGCGCGCATCTTAGAGGGAGCGGAGGCAGGGCGCATGGTGGGGGCCGCGGCGGCCCATCTGGGCATGAGCGCCGCCGAGACCGGCGCCGCTATGGAGCTGCTGCCGGCCCTGTACGCGCCCCTCAGCGCCGCCCCGCCCCGGCAGGACCTGTGGCCCTACGGGATCTCCGGGGACTTCCCCCTCCTCTGCTGCGAGGGCCGGGCCCAGGAGGCCCTGCCCCTGCTGCGCCGCTTCTGCCTGCTGAAAAGCTGCGGGGCGGAGGCGGAACTGGTCTATTTCAGCGACGAGCAGGGGGAGTACCGCAGTCCCGTCGCCCGGCAGATCGCCGAGGCTCTGGCCCGGCTGGGCCTGGAGCCCCTGCTGGGCAGCCGGGGCGGGGTGCACCTGGTCCCCCTGTCCGCCCGGCAGACCGTGGAGAGCCGGGCCGCCCTGGCCGTGGGCCGGGAGCGGGAGGAGAAAAAGCCCCTGCCCTTCCCCGTCCTCAGCCGGGAGCGCCGGGAGGGCCCCCTGCCCCTCTATGCCTGGAACGGCGAGGCTTTTGAGTTTTATGTAAACCACTTTCTGCCGCCCCGGGCCTGGCAGCAGCTGCTGACCAACGGCCGCCTCAGCGCCGTGGTCACCGAGCTGGGCCCGGCGGCCCTGTGGTACACCAACGCCCGGGAGCTGCCCATCACCCGGCCCTCGGACCCCTATTCCGTCCAGGGGGCGGAGGCCCTCTGGGCCGACACGGGCGGCCAGGCCGTCAGCCTCTTCGCCGCCGACGACGGTCTGCCCTGCCGGGTGCGCTACGGCCCCGGCTGGGCCCGCTGGGAGAAGGAGCTGGCCGGCCGCCGGGTGGAGACCACCGCCTTCATCCCCCGGGGCATCGACGCCCGGGTGCTGCTCATCCGGGGGGCGGCGGGCCTGCGCCTGAGCTGGGCCCTGGAGCCCCGGCTGGACGGCCAGGACGCCTCCTCCCTGCTCTGCCGCTTTGACGGCGGCCTTTTCCGGGCAGAAAACCCGGCCTCTCCCCTGCCGGGCACGGTCTTTCTGGCCGGCAGCGGCGGCCCCTGCTCCTGCCGCACGGACTTCCGCCCTGCCGCTATGCTCATGGGCCTGGTGGCCGGGGAGAGCCAGGTGCTGGCCTGCGGCTGCTGCACGGAGGAGGAGCTTCTTGCGTTATGTCAACCGTTTGCCGCCCAGGCCGCTCTGGAGGAGACCGGCCGGAGGACCCTCCGCTTCCTGTCCCGGCTGGAGGCAAGCACCGGGGACAGCCCCCTGGATCACTATATGAACTATTGGGCCGCCTACCAGACAGTGGCCTGCCGGCTGGAGGCCCGGGGCAGCCTCTATCAGAGCGGCGGGGCCTACGGCTTTCGGGACCAGCTCCAGGACGCGGTGAACCTGCTGCTGCTGACGCCGGACTACGCCCGGCAGCAGATCCTGGCCTGCTGCGCCCACCAGTACGTGGAGGGGGACGTGATGCACTGGTGGCACCCTCACCCGGAGGGGGACCGGGGCATCCGCAGCCGCTGTTCGGACGATCTGCTCTGGCTGCCCTGGGCCCTGTGCGAGTACTGCGAGGCCACCGGGGACCTGAGCCTGTGCAGCCAGGAGGTGCGCTATATCAGCTCCCCGCCCCTTGCGGAGGACGAGCGGGACCGCTATGAGATCCCCGAGCCCTCCCAGGCCTCCGCCTCCGTGCTGTTTCACGCCCGGGCAGCTCTGGACTGCTGCATCTCCCGGGGCTTCGGCCCCCACGGCCTGCCCCTCATGGGCAGCGGGGACTGGAACGACGGCATGGACCGGGCCGGGGGCGAGAGCGTGTGGCTGGGCTGGTTCTTCTCCTCCTGCGCCCTGCGCTTCTCCGCGCTCCTAGAAAAGTTATGTAAACCTAACGCCGGCCGCTACGGGGACTATGCCCGCGCGGTGGGCCGGGCAGCAGATGAGGCCTGGAACGGCCGCTGGTACCGCCGGGGCTACTGGCCCGACGGCAGCCCCCTGGGCGGCGACGGGCGCATCGACTCCCTACCCCAGAGCTGGGCGGCGCTGAACCCCTTCGCCTCGCCTGAACGGGTCAAGACGGCCCTGGATGAGGCCCTGCGGCGGCTGCTGGACGAGAAAGCCGGCCTGGTCCGGCTCTTCGACCCGCCCTTCGGCCCGGAGGAGCCCAGCCCCGGCTATATCTCCAGCTACGGGGAGGGCTTTCGGGAAAACGGCGGCCAGTACACCCACGGAGCCATCTGGCTGGCCATCGCCCTGCTGCGGCAGAACAGGCCCGACGAGGCCTGGGCCCTGCTGCGCCTGCTGCTGCCGGAGAACCACGACCCCCGCCGTTATGAAGCAGAGCCCTTCGTGCTGGCCGCCGACGTGTACACCGCCCCCGGCCACGAGGGAGAGGCGGGCTGGACCTGGTACACCGGCTCCTCCGGCTGGACTTTCCGGGCGGTGGTCCAGGAGATGCTGGGCCTGCGGCTCCGGGAGGGGCGGCTGACGGTGGAGCCCCGGCTCCCCGCCGCCCTCCCCCGCTGCCGGGTCAAATGGACCGACAGCGCCGGACAGAGCCACGAGATCATAGTGGAAAAGGGCGAGGTCCGCATAGACGGGGAAAAAGTTGGCGAAAATCCGGACGCCGGGCCGAATTAGGTCTACCATTTTCGACTCTGTTGTGCTATAATATAGGACAATAATTTTAAGTGATCCGGCCGGAGCCCTGCCCCGGCCGGAGACGGAGGCGCCTATGGAACTGAGAAGGACGGAGCTCATGCCCGGCGTGTGGCTGAGCTATCTCCACTCCGACAAATTCAAGACCGCCTGCATGAGCCTCTCCCTGCTGACCCAGCTCAGCCGGGAGACCGCCGCCATGAACGCCCTGATCCCCTATGTCCTGCGCCGGGGCACCACCCGCTATGGGGACATGGAGGCCCTGTCCCAGCGGCTGGATGAGCTCTACGGCACGGCCATCGAGCCGGTGGTCCGCCGGATCGGCGAGATCCAGTGTCTGGGCTTTTATCTGAGCCTGCCGGAGGCGGAGTTCCTGCCCGGCAGCGAGGACGTGCTGCGCCCCGCCGCGGCCCTGCTGGGGGAGATGCTGCTCTCCCCGGCCACCCGGGGCGGCCTGCTGCTGCCCCAGTATGTGGACAGCGAGCGGGACAAGCTGCTGGACATCATCCGCAGCCGGGTCAACGACAAGCGGGGCTATTCCCTCTTCCGCTGCATCGAGGAGATGTGCTGCTGTGAGGACTTTGCCGTGGGCCGCCTGGGCGGCGAGGAGGAGTGCCGCGCCATCCATTACCAGAAGCTGACGCGGCAGTACCGCTCCCTGCTCCAGACCTGCCCCATCGAGATCTTCTACTGCGGCCGGGCGGAGGAGAAGCAGGTCATCTCCGCGCTGAAGGACGCGCTGGTGACCCTGCCCCGGGGCCAGATCGACGACGGCATCGGCACCGAGATCCGCATGAACGCCCTGGAGGAGCAGCCCCGCCTGGTGGAGGAGGAGCTGGACGTGACCCAGGGCAAGCTGGTGATCGGCTTTCGCCTGGGCGAGTGCATGGAGGAGCCGGACCTGGCCAGTCTCTATGTGTTCAACGCCGTCTACGGCAGCGGCACCACCTCCAAGCTCTTTATGAACGTGCGGGAAAAGCTCTCCCTGTGCTACTATGCCAGCTCCCTGGTGGATGTGCACAAGGGCCTGCTGCTGGTGAGCTCCGGCATCGAATTCAGTAAATTCGACGCCGCCAGGGCGGAGATCTTCGCCCAGCTGGAGGCCATGCGCGCCGGAGAGATCACAGACGAGGAGCTGACCGCCGCCCGCTCCGGGGTGGCCTCCGACCTGCGCTCTCTGACGGACAGCCAGGGCGAGCTAGAGGGCTATTACCTCTCCCAGGCCCTGGACGGGGCCGGCTGCTCCCCCACGGAGCTGGCGGAGCTGGTGGAGAACGTGACCCGAGGTCAGGTGGTGGAGATCGCCCGGAGCGTGGAGTGCGACCTGATCTATTTCCTGAAGGGCGGCGGCGAGAAGGAAGAGGAGGACGAAGAGGATGGAGAGTAAGACATATCCCCGCATCGGCGAGACCCTGTTCTCCGCCCGGCTGCCCAACGGCCTGCAACTGCGGGTAGTGCCCAAGGCGGGCTTCAGCAGCTACTACGCCGTCTTTGCCACCAACTACGGCGGGGCCCACCGGCGCTTCACCCTGGAGGGCCGGACGGTGGACACGCCGGCGGGCGTGGCCCATTTTCTGGAGCACAAGATGTTCGACCTGCCCAGCGGGGACAACGCCCTGAACCTCCTGTCGGCCAACGGGGCCGACCCCAACGCCTTCACCTCCAGCGGCGTGACCTGCTACTATTTCCAGTGCACGGAGAAGTTCGAGGAGAACCTGCGGATGCTGCTGCACTTTGTCTCCACCCCCTATTTCACGCCGGAGACCGTGCGGAAGGAGCAGGGCATCATCGGCCAGGAGATCCGCATGGGGGAGGACGACCCGGGTTCCGCCATCTACTACAATCTGCTGGGCCTGCTGTACGAGCACCACCCCATCCGGGACCGGGTGGCCGGCACGGTGGAGAGCATCGCCCAGATCAGCGCCCAGACCCTGTACGACTGCCACAAAGCCTTCTACGCCCCCAGCAACATGTGCCTGGTGGTGGAGGGGGACGTGGACCCGGAGCGGATCTATCAGATCGCCCGGGAGGAGCTGCCCCAGGAGGAGGCGGAGCCGCCCCGGGCGGACTTCGGCCCGCCGGAGGGTCCCCTGCCCCTGAGTCCCCTGCGTAAAGAGGCCATGGCCGTCTCCGCCCCGCAGTTTTACATCGGCGCCAAGATCCCCGTGGCCGAGGGCCCGGGCGCCCTGCGCCAGCACCTGACGGCCCAACTGGCCCTGCGGATGCTGGCCGGCCGCTCCTCCGCTTTCTACGCCCGGCTCTATGCCCAGGGCCTGCTGAACCGGGACTTTGACTATGAGGCGGACTTCTCCGCCGGCACGGGCACCGTCATCCTGGGCGGCGAGAGCAACGAGCCGGAGCAAGTCCTGGAGGAGCTGAAAAAAGAGGTGGAGCGGATCGGCCGGGAGGGCCTGGACCCCCGCCGCCTGGAGCTGGCCAAGCGCTCCTCCCTGGGCGCCCGGCTCCGGGGCCTGGAGGATTTCGACAACGTGTGCATCTCCCTGGCCATGGGCCTGTTCGAGGGCTACTGCTCCTTTGACGCCGCCGAGCTGCTGGAGAGCATCCAGGCGGCCGACTGCGAGGCCTTCATCCGGGAGGTCCTGGCCCCCGAGCGCCTGGCTATCTCCATTCTGACCCCCGCCGTATAATAGATAAACGAGGTATACCCATGTTTCCCATCCTGATGCAGACCATCCAGCGGGATTCCGCCATCTGCTTTCCCATGCTGGGCGGTCTCACCCTGAATCCCCCCGCCTCTTTCAGCCTCTTTGGCCGGGAGATCTATTTCTACGGGGTCTTCATCGCCCTGGGCTTCATCCTGGCCGGCGTGTACTGCGCCAGGACCTGCCGCCGCTTCGGCCTGGAGCCGGACGATATCTACGATTTTCTCATCTGGCTGATCCCCATCGCCATCATCGGCGCCCGGCTGTATTACGTGCTCTTCCGGCTGGACTACTACGTGCAGCACCCGGGAGAGATCATCGCCGTCTGGGAGGGGGGCCTTGCCATCTACGGCGGCGTCATCGCCGGCATCGTCACCGCCTGGGTCCTCTGCCGGCACAAGAAGATCCCCATCACCGCCCTGCTGGACTGCGTGGTCTACGGCCTGCTCATCGGGCAGATCCTGGGCCGCTGGGGCAACTTCATGAACCGGGAGGCCTTCGGGGCGGAGACTACCGTCTTCTGCCGCATGGGGCTCATCGCCCCCGACGGCAGCGCGATCTACGTCCACCCCACCTTCCTCTACGAGAGCCTGTGGAACCTGGTGGGCCTGGCGCTGCTGATCCTCTTCGAGCGCCGTGGAAAACGGCGCTACGACGGCCAGTGCCTGCTGCTGTACTTTCTCTGGTACGGGGCCGGCCGGGCCTGGATCGAGGGCCTGCGCACCGACAGCCTCTACATCGGCTCCACGGGCATCCGCGTGTCCCAGGCCCTGTCTCTGGTCCTCTGTCTGGGCTCTCTGATCGTTCTGCTGATCCAGAGCCGCCGGGAGCACCCGCCGGAGGCCCTGTACGTCAACCGGCCCCGCCCGGAGGAGGCGGAAAAAGAACAAGAACCAATCAATTCACAGGAGGTTTGAATCATGGCAGATTATAAGGACATCATCACCGGCACCATCGGCAATATCGTGGACAAGGTCAAGGAGGTCGCCAACAGCGACAGCGTCCGCGGCGTCTATGAGCAGGGCGCTTCCCGGGCCAAGTCCTACGGCCGTATCGCCAAGCTCAGCCTGGAGCTGAACGGTAGCGCCGAGGAGCTCAAGCGGGTCTACACCGAGATCGGCAAGCTCTATTTCGAGCAGGCCCGGGAGGACCCGGAGGGCTTCTTCGCCCCGCTCTTCGCCCAGGCGGAGGAGCTGAGAGGCGTCATCGCCGCCAAGGAGACGGAGATCCAAGCCATCAAGGACACGCTGGTCCCGGAGGACGCGGACATCTCGGTAGAGATCCAGGTGGAGGAGGACCCCGCCCCCGACGCCTTCGACCGGGTGGTCTCCGCCGAGGAGGACGCCGCCGAGGCCCCGCCGGAGACGCCGGAAAAATAAGGTCCTGACCGGGAGAACGCCGTTCCGCGTTTTCCCGGATTTTTATCTGCGTTCAGGCGGAGCACTTCGAACACACACATATCGAAAACTGTTGCAAAAAAGGCTTTCAGATAGTATACTGAGTATTCAGGACAAACCGGGAGGAGCGCGGAGATGGACGACCTGGAAAAGAAAAAGCGGTTATTTTCCCTGGCCCAGCGGGCCGCGCTCTGTCTGGCGCTGCTGCTGGTCAGCGGTGTGTGCTTCCTGTTCGCCGGGCGCAAATCCGGCATGTTTATCGACGAGGTCTATTCTTACGGCCTGTCCAACGGGCATTACACCCCTTTTATTAAAAATCTGGCGGACGACCAGATCCTGACCCGGCAGGAGCTGTTGAGCTACCTGACCGTGGATCCCGGCGAGGGCTTTGATCTGGCCTCGGTGTACGACAACCAGGTGCGGGACGTGCATCCGCCCCTGTACTACTGGCTCTTCAACGCGGCCTCCTCCCTGACTCCCGGCGTTTTTTCCAAGTGGACCGGCCTTATCCTGGACTATCTGATCTATATGGCGGCGCTGCTGCTCCTGTACCGGCTCTGTATGCGGCTGTTCGGCAGCCGCTTTCTGTCCGCTGCCGCCGTGGGGCTCTATGGGCTGAGCGTCATCGGCCTGTCCACCATGCTGATGATCCGCATGTACGTGCTGCTCACCGCTTTTTCCCTGGATCTGGCCTGTCTGGCCGCCCGGCTTTTGGAGGAGCGGCGGCTCCGGCTCTGCCCCTGGATCGGGCTTACGATCTTTCTGGGGCTCATGACCCAGTATTACTTCGTCTTTTACGCCTTTTTCCTCTGCGGCTTTCTGCTGCTCTGGGCCCTGTTCACCAAGCAGTTCAAGCTGGCGGGGGTGTTCACCCTCTGCTCCTTCGGGGGCGTGGCGCTGCTGCTGCTGGTCTTTCCCGCCTGTCTGGACCATCTCTTTGCCGACTCTCTGGTCTCCGGCGGCAACGCCCTGGAGAATCTGACTGCCTTCTCCGCCTACGCCGGGCGGCTCCTGCTCTTTATCCGGGAGGTGGTCCACCGGATGAAGGCGGCGGTATACCTGGCCCTGGCGGCCGCCGCGGCGCTGCTGCTCTGCTTCCGCCGGGTCCGGGCCGCTGCTAAGGCGGGCAAGCTCCGCTTCTCCGCCCTGCTGGTGATCCTGCCGGCTTTCCCCGCCTTTTTCCTGGTGGCCGTGATCTCCCCGGTCACCGAGATCCGCTACGTCTATAACCTGGCGCCCTTCTTCGTGCTGGCCGTCTGCTTTCTGCTGCACGCGCTGGAGCGGAGCCTGGAGGGCCTGCGCCTGACCGAGCCCGGCCGGGCCGCGGCCTTTCTCCTGATCCTGGCCCTGGCCCTGTGGGAGGCCCGCTGCCTGCCGCCGGACTATCTGTACCCGGAGCACGCGGACTACCACGCCGCCCTCTCCGCCCACAGCGATTCCCCCTGCGTCTATCTGACCGGCTACACCGGCCCGCTGACCCAGGACGCGCTGTTTTTGCTGGACTTTGACCGGGTCTTTGTCACCGCTGACCCGGCCGACCCCGCCCTGCCGGAGTATCTGGCCTCCTTCGGTCAGACCTGGGACTGCGTGGTCTTTATCGATGTGGATCCCTTCTGGTCCAGCGGCTTTGATCCGGAGGAAGTGCTCCCCCGCCTGCTGGCGGCCGGTCCCTTCCAGTCCTACGAGCTGCTGTATACCTACGCTCTCTCTGAGACTTATTTGTTGACCTGAACCTCACCAAGGAGAAAAACCATGCTTTCTGTCATTTTGCCCGCGTATAATGAGGAAAAAATGATCGCCACCGCCTCGGAGGTCATCACCGGCCTCTTAGTAGAGGCGGATATCGACCATGAGCTGCTGTTCGTGGACGACGGCTCCAAGGACCGGACTTGGGCGGAGATCCAGGCCGCGGCCGGGGCCAACCCCCACGTCCGGGGGCTGCACTTCAGCCGGAACTTCGGCAAGGAGGCGGCCATGTTCGCCGGCCTGGAGCGGGCCGCCGGGGATTGCTGCGTGGTGCTCGACTGCGACCTCCAGCACCCGCCGGAGAAGATCGTGGAGATGTACAGGCTTTGGGAGCAGGGCTATGAGGTAGTCGAAGGCATCAAGGAGGACCGGGGCGAGGAGAGCGGGCTGCACAAGTTCGCCGCCAACAGCTTCTATAAGCTCATCAGCCTGGCTACCGGCATGGACATGGGCTCCTCCTCGGATTTCAAGCTCCTGGACCGGAAGGTGGTGGACACCCTCAACCAGATGCCGGAGCGAAACGTCTTCTTCCGGGCCCTGTCCTTCTGGGTGGGCTTCAAGCGGGCCGAAGTGCGCTACTGCGTCCGGGAGCGGACCGCCGGCGAGAGCAAGTGGTCCACCAAGTCCCTCATCAAATACGCCCTGACCAACATCAGCTCCTTCTCCTCCGCCCCGCTGCACATCATCACCGTCCTGGGCTTTCTCATGCTGGCCGTGTCGGTGGTGCTGGGCATCACCGCCCTGGTGCAGAAGATCACCGGCGTGGCCCTGGGCGGCTTCACCACGGTGATCCTGCTGCTGCTGTTCTCCAGCAGCCTCATCATGATCTCCCTGGGCATCATCGGCTACTATATCGCCCGCATCTACGACGAGCTGAAGGGCCGACCCCGGTACATCATCTCTCAGACCTGCGGAGGCAGCCATGACTAAACTGAAAGAGTTCTGCAAAAAGTTTTTTGACATCACCTTCTGGAAATTCATCCTGGTGGGCGTGGCCAACACTCTGTTCGGCACCGCCATCATGTTCGTGTTCTACAACGTCTTCCACCTGAGCTACTGGATCTCCTCCGCCTCCAATTACTTCTTTGGCAGCATCCTCAGCTACTTTCTGAATAAGTACTTCACCTTCAAGAGCAGGACCAACACCGGCAAGACCATGGTCCGCTTCGTGGTGAACATCTCCGTGTGCTACCTGCTGGCCTACGGCGGGGCCAAGCCCCTGGCCCGCTGGATCTTCTCCCGCGCCTCGGCCAGCTTGCAGGACAACATGGCCATGCTGGCGGGCATGTGCTTCTTCGTGGCCCTCAACTACATCGGCCAGCGCTTCTTCGTCTTTAAAGGGACGCAAAAGGAAAAAGAGTGAATAACCCAAAAAAACCGGCCCTCTCGGCCGGTTTTTTCATGCGTCCGCTCCCGCGAAAAGTTAAATAAAACAATAATTTTTTGTTGACAGTCAGACACAAGCCTGCTATACTGGGTGCAGGACTTAAATAAAACGATAATTTTGGAGGGATGCGGAATGATCGGCAGAAGGCTGAAGGGCCTGCTCTGCCTGGAGGCGGCGCTGTGCCTGATCCTGGGGCTGGCGCTCCGCCCGGCGGGCGGCGTCACTGCGGTGCTGGCCTTCCCCTTCGCGCCCATGGGCCGGGCGTTGCGGGCCCTGAGCCTGTCCGGCGGGGCGGGGAATGTCTGCGCGCTGGTCCTCTATACCCTGTTCTGCCTGCTTCCGGCCGGGGCGCTGACGGTCCTGGCCCTCCGGCGGAAAGGGAGGTCGGAGGACGCGCTGCTGCTCATCATGAGCGCCCTCCTGTTTTTCCAGATGTACTGGATGGTCAACCCCAGCCTGATGCCGGAGGCGCTGGGCCCCGCAGCGGCGGAGCCCATGGGCGGCGCCCTGCTGGGCGGCATGTTCTACAGCCTGCTGGCGGCCTGGCTGCTCCTGCGCTTTCTGCGCTTCTGCGCGGCGGCGGATGGGGAGCGCCTCAGCCGCTGCTGTGCCGCCGTGCTGTTCCTGCTGGGGGCAGCGCTGATCTTCTCCGCCTTCGCCCTGGGCCCGGTCCGGCTGTCGGAGAGCCTGCGGGCGCTGGAGGAGGCCAACACCGGGGCCGTAGACCTGGGTCCCAGCCGGGCCGTGCTGATCATAGGCTGCCTGGCCGGCGGGGCGGTCTGCCTGCTGGACCTGTGGGTGCTCTTCTCCGCGGACCGGCTCCTGGGGCTCTGGGCCCGGGAGCCCTACGGTCCGGAGACAGTCCTGGCAGCGGAGCGCCTCTCCCGGCGCAGCGTCCGGGCCCTCTACGCCGGACTGCTGCTGGGCCAGGGGGTCCAGCTCGTCCAGCTGCTGCTCCTGCCCCGGCTGCACACAGTCAGCTTTCATCTGGAGCTGCCGCTGCTGTCGGTGGTCCTGGTCCTGGCCGCCCTGCTGCTGGCCCGCTTCTTCCGGGAGGGCAAGCGGCTCAAGGACGACAACGACCTGTTTATCTGACGGCTATGGCGATACGTGTGTATTTGGATGAGCTCCTGCGGGAGCGGAACATGACCGCCCGGGAGCTGTGCGCCAAGGTGGGCGTCACGGAGGCCAATCTCTCCGTCCTGCGCAGCGGCAAGGCCAAGGGTGTGCGCTTTGGCACCATCAACCGGATCTGCTACTACCTGGACTGCGATGTTGGGGAGCTTCTGAAATTTGACGGGCAATTGGAGGGGGACGACGATGCGTAAACAGATCGGGGCGCTGCTGCTCTGCGCGGCGCTGGCGCTGGCGGGCGCCGGCTGCCAGCTGGCAAAGCCCGAGGCGGCCGGGGCCGGCCAGGGCGACCGGCTGATCGGCGTCTATATCACCTGGGACTATCTGGACACCTTCGACATGGAGGGCTATCTCAACGACCACATCGGCAAGCTCAGCTCCGGCGGGGATCTGGTCCTCTCCGAGGCCGACACCGCCGCCTACAGCGGCCGCATCTGGGCGGAGGAGACGGCGGACGGGGACTGGGTCTTCCCCGGCCTGGAGGGGCTGGGCTGTTACTGCCCTGTGGAGGAGACAGAGGAGGGGACCCACATCGGCAGCCACCTGGACGAGGGCATCTGCTCCAACGGCCTGCACCTGACCAGCACCGATGAGGGGGACCGGACCGAGATCGACTGCACGGTGTACGTCACGGCCTCGGACAGGGCCTGCCTCTACTGCAACCCGGTCTATCAGACGGCGGCGGGCCAGGTGTATCTCACCGGCGGCAGCGGCGGCATGAGCTCCGAGGGCATCCACGACGAGGGGGAGCTGTTCTCCACGACTCTGAGCAGCGAGACCTCCTCTTCTGTCAGCGGCCAGGCGGCCAAGGCCGGCAGCAGCTCCGTGACGGTCCGCCTGGCGCTGATGTTCGCGCCGGAGGAGTTGGTGCTGATCCAGATGGACGAGGACAGCCGGGAGCTGAGCCGGGAGAGCTACGTCCCCGGCCGGCTTCCGGAGCAGATCCGCCTGTCAAAGGACTGCGCCTACGTTCTGGCCGAGACCCACAAGCGGGACCCGGAGGGCCTGCCGGTGACCGGCCGGGAGCTGATAGAGCTCCGGGACGGGGAGCCCACCGTCTTCACCGGCTTCTACGCCGCGGAAAACGGCCTGTGCCTCCGGCAGCCGGCCGAGCTGATACGGCCCTAAAAGGCGGCAAAACGGCGCATGTCCCTATAGCTGACGGGCGTGGAACGCCGGATCCTTCGCCCCCGGCACGCAAAAAAATGATATCGTGCTCATCGATAAAGCACGATATCATTTTTCTGTCAGGGATTCATCAACGCCAGCACCTTATCGAAATCGCAGCTTCTGATCACTTCCGCGTTTTCGTTATGATATACGGTACGATCTGAAACAATGATCTCTGCCTCGGAGGGATCGTCTACAAGCTCTGCCGACATCATTTCAAAGAACGAATACATGTTTATGATGGAAGTGACATCGAAATACTTTGTTAGATGATCCAGAGAAGTGACGCCCGCCACTCTCGCGTTGCTTTGTCTGGCCATGTTCAGCCAGACAAATTCATTCTTCTCGAGGTCAATACCAAACAGATAGGCAAATGTGCTTTCACAATCGATCAAATACGAGGATTGGACCGTTTTGGGTTCATATACCTCTCCGGAGTCATTGATATCTCTGGTCATGAATCCAGCCTTACAAAAGCACTTATTGAAATTCATGTCTGAAAAGACATTATCGCAGAAAATCAAATACTTTATTTCGGGATGCAGTTTTCTGAACTCCTTAACATCAATGTCAAAGTATTCAGAACCTCCGTTAAACCCGCTGGTTTGATCTCCCGAATAGGCAATTGCAGAGGACTGGTTCCTAAACATGGTTCTCCATGAAAACTCTGTCTGACGGCCATTGTCATCGAGACCGATCACGGAAAGGTCAATATCATTGACTTTTTCCCAGTAAGTAAACGCTCTGATTTTCTTTCCTTTTTCAATAGCGATCCTGGAACCCTTAGGAAGAACTCCAACGCCGCCCTGTGAAGTATTCTCTTGAAGAGGAAGAGCTATGGATCGCATAGCCGGATCGATATAAACCTTTCCCAAACGGCCTTGCAGCACTTTTCGAAGGTTTTTGCTTATTCCGGCGAGAATGGCATTCGCGTATTCTTCCGTGATGATCGACTTGCGCTTGTTTGCTTCCTCTTCGGTTTCGTGATGTACCTTCATCTTATTATGCGCAGTGAAAACAAAATCACGTGTTGCCGGCTTTGACGAATAGTTCGCGTATTGTAACATGAGCTGCAACAATACTATTACATTGCGGCTGTCTATACTCTCAATGACAAACTCAACCTCTTCCTGAGAGGAGCACCGGCTGACGATATAATCCAGATTTCTCAAGACGGTCGCCGCGCTTTTGCCTTCCTTAAGGATTTTGACAGCGCCTTTTATGTCCTGTTCAGCGAGCGCTTTTTCAAATTTTGAGTAGACAGAGATATTTTCCTTTCCCCGCATGCACGCGGCAAAGCGTTCAGCCAACTCATCACGCGGCTGATAATGAATATGGTGAAGCAGGCCGCTCCAAACGGCTTTCTTTTCACTGCATGTTTCGATGTCGCATCTACGGGCATCAAACAATCTGTCGATCACTTCCGTGATGAATTTTCTATCCTTATTTCGCAGATTAAGCTTCTTGATGTTCTCGTTCCCATAACTGCGATAATTGATCTCATCAACAAGCTTGATAACGTCTGACATTGAGATGAACGGGAGGAGTTTCAAGTTGCGGCTGTCTGCCAAAAGCCGAATGGCCGTATTTTTAGAAGCGCAATTTGCTATATCGCAATCGAAATCCTTCAAATACTCAAGAACCAGAGCATATTGTTCATCATTAAGCGGCCTTGAACTAAGCAAAAGATTGCCGGTGATGTCCGCTATTTTTTCTCTTGCTTCCTCTTCTGTAATGATATAATAATCTCTGACTTTCGCCTTCTCTCTAAAGGCAGTCCTTTCTAAAAAAGTTTCAAAAAGAGAGTGCCCGGCTCCTTCAAACAAACCGAATCCATAAGTCTGCGCGTAATGGTACACTTGATCGAAAAGCAGCTCATGAGATGAAAGCCCTCTAACAGACTGAGGAAAACCTCTGTAGAAGGGCTCAGGGACACGGATCCCAAGTTGCTCGGAAACAAAAGAGATCATTTCTTTCTGAGCTAATTTTTCACCGGAAACGATTCTGATGTTAAACAGCGCTGCCAGCGAGAACAGCACCTCAAACGTGTTTTCGATGTCCGGTTCGCATTCCGAGACCAGATAGCCTTTTTCAAACAACTGCTCTTTGTAGATCTGTTTCATATCTGCCTCCAAAAGGTATAACCGCTAACGATATCGACGAATTAAAACAATATGTCCTAAAAAAGGTTAGAAGTAAATCCGCCTAGCTGTTAGCGCTCATGAAATGTGGGACTAAAAAAGGTAGAAAGTAGAAAGAAGTAAGCCCCACTAGCTATGAGTAATCGCAATGGCGGATCGCCAGATTCAAAAGGCGCTCTACCATTGAGCTACGGGGCGATTACGCCCCGGTGGGATTCGAACCCACAACCTCCCCCTCCAAGCGGTAGAAGTAAATCTGGCTAGCTGCCATGCTGTTTTTTATTATAATAGGTTTTTTCATAAAAAGCAAGATACCAAAAGTCTGTGCCAGGGGACCGGCCTTTTTTGGTCTTATTCCCTCAACGTTGCAATCGATCGCCTCATTGTGCTATAATAGGTTCAGATTTATCGTCTGTTCCGTAGAGGAAAATACTCCAAAGGAAGAGTACCTATGTTAGAGAATATTACGCCGAAAGGAAAACAGAACGAGGTATACGCGTTACCCCCGACCGGGCAATACGTAGTGTTAGGGACCGCCGGAAGCGGAAAAACTACCATGGCTCTCTTGAGAGCGGAGCTCTTGGCCCAGCTTCCCGACAAGCCAAAAGTCCTTGTAGTCACTTTTAACGGAGCTCTGGTGAACTACATGAAAATGCTCGCCGGTGAATATCCTCAAAATATTACCATCGAGCATTTTCACAAGTTTGCCTGCGGCTACTTGAGCAGCCTTGGGAAAATGCCCCCGTCTTGTGGGATCGTTTATCCAAGCAAAAAGAGGCTCCTGGTTCAGCAGGCGCTGGACAAAGCGCGGGCTGAGTATCCTAATGAGTCGACATTTAAACGCCCATTGAATGTGTTTGTTGACGAGATCTCCTTTCTGGAGAGATTTGGCGCGACAGAAGAGAGCGTATACTGTTCCATAGAGCGTGTTGGCCGTAAGGAAACGTATATCAAGAGGGAAAACAGGCCCTGGTTTTTCAAGATCTATAGGGATTATCTGGAGCTGCGGCAGCGAGAGGGATACCTATACGACTGGGATGATTTGGCCTGCTATGTCTATCGCGCGCTTCAAACCGACGGCCGTGAAAGGCGGTACAAGCACATTATTGTCGACGAGGGGCAGGATTTTTCTCCGATGATGCTGAAAGCCCTGACGAGCGCGGTCGACAAGACCGGTTCATTTATCTTTTTCGGAGACACGGCTCAGCAGATTTACGGCAGCCGGCTATCCTGGCGGGATGCCGGGATCACGGTGAGCAATATCTGGAGATTCGACAAAAATTATCGCAATCCCTCAACGATCACCGCGTTTGCTCATGATCTGATGAGTACCCAGTATTGGGAAAAGGACGACGACATAATTGCCCCTTCACCGGTTACGGCCAGTGGCCCTAAGCCAGTGATGATCAGTTTTTCGGACCAGGAATCAGAGCTGGAGTGGTTGGCGGCGCAGCTTGAGCACGCCCCGGAAGCTTCTAATATCGTGATCTGCCGAAACCGGAGCGCGGCCAACAAGATCTGCTCTTTCCTCAACGCGAAGGGCCTCAGCTGCTCGACCATCGATAAAGGAAGCCGCTTTACGGCAAACGCGAAAGGGATCTATATAAGTACGTTCCATTCCGCCAAGGGGCTTGAATATGATAATGTTTTCATTCCCCTGCTTTCAGAGGGTATTTTCCCGGATCCCGAAACGGTCTCAGAGGCTCAATCGGAAAGCGCGGCATACGCAAATGAGTTGAAGCTCTTGTATGTCGCGGCCACGCGCTCCAAATATGGGCTGTTCATGTCTTATCATGAAAAACTGTCCCCTATTATTCCGTCGGGCTTGTCCTCTTGCGCCTACATAGATGGAGATAAACTATGACGTACATAAAAGATTATCTTGTCTCGCGCGGCGTGACGCGGCTTTGTCATTTAACAAAGCTGGTAAATCTGGTCCACATATTGTCTTCCTGCGACGGAATTTTGGCCAGTCAAAACATAGACCCCGATATTATAAAGCAAAACGATCCCTTACGAAGCGACGGAAAGCCGGATTTTGTTTGCTGTTCGGTCCAATACCCAAACGCCTGG
This sequence comes from uncultured Oscillospiraceae bacterium, assembly GCA_947626785.1. Taxonomy (GTDB): domain Bacteria; phylum Bacillota; class Clostridia; order Oscillospirales; family Oscillospiraceae; genus Limivicinus. The sequence continues at coordinate 34,072 of CANQTO010000010.1, read as the reverse complement.
TATCTCAGGGACGTAAAGAATCGCGATACTGACAGGATCTTTACAGACTGGGTCGTTATCTTTATCGATCTGGATATACTGGATCAGAGGAAGATCCTGTTTTCTCCCTGTAACGCCGCGACCGCCAATGGCAGGCATATCTCCGGCAGCGCGATCGAGATCTGCAAGTTATATGCTGATGAGACCGTGTCGCGAAAGCGGGAACAAACGCTGCTTTCGTGCTGTCCCACAGACGATCAGGCTGAAATACTGGTCAGCGACAACATTCCGGTCCGTTTCTTTACCGGATTCGCGGTGAGCAGCGAGGAAAAAGCCGCACATCTATACGCGCTGCTGAATGTAAATCGTGTGGGAGAAATACCGATCTACATTTCGCCTGATCTTTTGAGTACCTCCTGGAGCCGCCTCGCCCATAATGGGGTGTATCCGGCCGAGACGTTGTACAGGGTCAGAAAGGAGCCATAACATGATGGACACACTGTCAAACGCGGAAAAATGTACGGGCGCGATGGTAGCTTTTGCCATCGGCGACGCTTTGGGCTGGCCAAACGAAACAGGATCCAGACACAACGCGCGGAGCAAAGCCGCGGCCCAAGGCGGATTTGTGGATTGGACACGGCAGGAGGGCGGCAGATTCTGGAACCATCCGGAAGAGATCAAGGCCGGAGAATACAGCGACGACACTCAACTGATGCTGGCGGTCGCGCGCAGTATTATTTCAGGTAATTGGCAGAGCTTTTTCTCCTTAAAGGAATTACCTTATTGGCTTCAATACGAGCGCGGAGGCGGGAAGGCAACAAAAAACGCCGCCAAAGCGTATAAAAACGGAAGAGAGCCCTGGAAGGACCACTTTTCAAAGGAGTATTTTCAGTCCGGAGGCAACGGCGCCGCCATGCGGGTACTGCCGCATGTACTTGCCCACGCGAAGGATCCTGACGCAGATGAGCTTATCGGAGATGTCATTGCCGGCAGCATCCTTACACACGGACATCCGCGGGCGATCATTGGCGCGTTGTGTTACGCGTACACGCTTTGGATCGCCCTGAACAAAAAAAGCACGCTCCAATATGGAGAATTGGTCCAGTCAGCGCTCGACGGGGCAAACAAATGGTGCGCTCTCCGCGGCAGCTGTTTTCCGGAGGGCTGGATCGAGCTTGCCAACAGGGAATATCCGTTCGCGGCGGCATGGGATTCCACCGCGCGGAATATAGTAGCGGGACTTTTGAGAATAAACGCGGACCTTTCAAAGGGTCTGCTCAGCAACGACAGCGCCGTGCTCGAAGACCTGGGGGCATATTCAAATTTCCGTGGAGCGGGAGATGCGACGGCTCTGTGCGCGATTTATCTTGCGTCCAAATACGCCAACAATCCCTCTCTTGGGATCAAAACGGCCGCTTATTCGGTGGGAGCGGACACCGACACGATCGCCGCCATGACAGGCGGGCTTCTCGGAATGATAAACGGCGCCGCCTGGATCCCGGACCGTTGGAAGAAGGTCCAGGACCGCAGATGTCTTCTGAATATGGCTGAGATCCTCCTGTCAAACAACATGTGGGAGGCCTCCATGCGCTTAACGGAAAACAGCCGTGTTGCCGAGGAAAGGCTTGTCGCGTCACCGATCGGAAAGATAGACGTTCTCGGCTCCAAAACGATCGCGACGGGCAGGACCGTTATCGTCGTGATCACAGAGGCCCGGACCCTGCATGGGCAAACGCTATACCTGAGGCAATATGAGCGCAGGGCTCCGGCCGGCCAGGCCTTGCCGGTCCGTGAGGAACGGACCGGCCGCCATGACCGTCCTGTAAGATCTTTGACGCTTGACAGCAACACTTCCCGGCAGTTGAGAGAGGACCCGCTGTACGCGAAGATAAGCTTTAAAAAGATACTGAAGGTGACAGAGCTCCTGTCAAGCGGGGAAAATAACATCGATGAAATATGCCGGGCAGCAAAGGTAAGTCCGGACATAGTAAAGGACCTGCTCCGCCTGATGGAAGCGGAAGAGCGACCGTGAGGGGGCTTTTGAAACGGCTCCGCGTTTGATTTCCCGCCGCGACTGCGGACGAGAAGGCATAGAACACAGCCGCTCCATGCCATGAGGCAGAGAGGGCCAAAGACCCGCGCTGGGAACGTGATCCCGGCGCGGGTTTTTGCTTGGCCGTTATTCTACAGATTTCAAGGCTTCCGCCATGTGGATCTTTTTCAGCTTCTGCCCCATGGCCAGCTTGACCAGCGCGGCGAAAAAGAGCGTCATGAGGAGGCTGAACAGGTAGCTGAGCGGGGCAATGCGGATGCCAAAGCTCATGCCGTCCGGCCTGATCTGAGACATGGCAAAGGCGTGGAGGAGCTTGCCCAGGGGCAGGCCCAGCAGCGCCCCTGTCCAGGTCAGGATATTGACCTCCCGGAACACGTAGGCCGCGGACCCCCGGTTGAAAAAGCCCAGCACCCGGAGCGTGGCGATCTCCCGGTTCCGCTCGCTGATGTTGATGTTGATGAGGTTGAAGAGCACGATGAAGGCCAGGGCCCCGGCACAGAGGATGATCAGCGCCACGATCAGATTCAGGCTGGCAAAGGAGGTCTCGATGGTGTCCCGGGTGTCCCGGTTCAGGGCAACATAGCTCACATCCTCGTCCCCGGCCAGGTCCGTATAGGCCTGGCCCTGGTCCGCCCCCTCCGGGAAGACGGCATAGGCGGCGTTGACTTCAGCCTCTCCGAACAGGTCCCGCATGGTCCTCTCCGAGACAAAGGCATAGCTGCCGATGTAGTTGTCGAACACGCCGGTCACCGTGGCGGGGACCGTGTGGAAATCCTCGTCTGCCAGGGTCACGGTATCTCCTTGTTCCACGTGGAGGGCCTCGGCCAGGCCCCGGCTCAGGACCAGCTCCCCGTCGACCGGGGCCGCGACCGGCTCCTCCCCGGCGTGCAGGTCTATGAACCCGGCCAGGTCCCCGCAGGCCCAGGTCAGGGCCGCGTCCTTTGAGCTGCCGCCGGCCAGGAGGCTGGCGTTGTTCCGGGAGAGAAACAGCAGGCTCTCCGCCGCCCCCGCGTGCTTTTTGGCAAAGGCCTCCCGCTGCTCCGGGCTGAGGGCTTCGGTGAAGCTGAGCTCCGCGTCGTAGCGGACCACCTCGCCGTACTGATATTCCGCCACGTTCTGGATGGAGTCCCGGATGCCGAAGCCGGTGAGCACCAGGGCCGTGCAGCCGCTGATGCCCAGGATCATCAGGAGAAAGCGCTGCCGGTAGCGGATCGTATTGCGCAGAGAGACCTTGTAGAGAAAGCTGAGCCGCCGCCAGAGGGGCGTGAAGCGCTCCAGCAAAATGCGCTTGCCGCTCTTGGGCGTCTTAGGCCGGAGGATGGAGGCGGGGACCTCCCGCAGGGTCCGGCGGCAGCAGACCCAGGCCACGCCCACCGTACAGAGCATGGCTACCGCCATGGAAAAGGCGAACATCCAGGCGTCAAAAGAGTAGGTCAGCACCTCGGAGAAGTTATAGATGGAGCGGTAGGCCTTCCAGAAGATCCCCGGAAGATAGCCTGTTCCCAGCATGAAGCCGCCCAGAGCGCCGATCAGGCCGGCGGAGCCGGCATAGAGCAGATACTTGCCGCTGACCGCCCCCCGCCGGTAGCCCAGGGCCTTCCACACGCCGATCTGGGTCCGCTGCTCGTCCACCATGCGCTTCATGGTGGTGGCGCAGACCAGCGCTGCCACCAGAAAGAAGAACACGGGAAAGACGACGGAGATATTTTCAATGATCGTCGCGTCCTGGTCGAAGGCGGCGTAACCGGCGTTCTCGCTCCGGGACAGTACCGTGCTGGAGGGCTCTTCGATGTCCGCCAGGTCCTTCTCCGCCTGGGCTAAGTCCTCATAGCCCTCGGCCAGCTCCTCCTCAAAGGGCTGGAAAGCCTCGTCGATGGCCGCCCGGATGTCCGATGTGTCCGTCACGCCGTAGGCCGCCATCTGCCCGGCCATCTCCTCCACGGCCTCCTCTTTCTTCTCGTCCAGCTCTCTCCGGGCGTCGGAAAGCTCGGTCCGGGCGTCCTCGATCTCGGCCCGGCCCGTGGAGAGAAGCTCCTCGTAGCGGTCTTCCGCCAGCTCCGCCGCCAGAGCCTCGGCCCTCTCCTCAAAGGCCTCGGCCCGGTCCTCGTAGGCCTGGCTGTAGGCCGCCGGCCGGCCGGACAGCGTGAAGTACAGCTCCGTGACATAGTCCGCCGTGAACGCGTCCCGGGGGACGAAGGCGAAGGCCGCCACCCGTCCGTCGCCGATGGAGGCGTTGCCCCGCTCCACGCTGATATACAGCGGCGAGCGGACCGTCCCCACCACGATGAAGCTGGACTCGGCAAAGGCGTCCAGGGTCTCCTGTTTGTTGTTCTCTGAAAAACTGAGCGTCTGCCCGATGCAGCCCGCGTCAAAGGCGTCCGCGTCCAGCACGCACTCCCAGGGACAGGCCGGGAGCCGGCCGGAGACCAGCGTCAGGCGGTTGACTTTTTCCGTGATGGAGTGGAAGCGGAGCACCGTCTCTCCCCCATCCCCGTTTACCAGCACATCCTCGAACAGCGCGCCCTCGGCGCAGGCGATCCCCTCCTGTTGTTCCAGCTCCTCCTCGCTGTCCTGGGAGAAGCCCAGGGAGGACAAAAGCCGGAAGTCGTAGAAGTCCTGCGCGGCGAAATACGCCTCCGCCGTGCCGGTAAAGGCTGGGCGGCAGGCCCGCAGCCCGGCAAAGAAGCCCACGCCCAGCGCGATGATGACTAAGATGGCCAGATAGCGGCCCAGGCTGTCCCCGATCTCCCGGAGGGTGGATTTCAGCAAGACCCCCATGCCCTCACCACTCGATCTGCTCGACCGGCACGGGGGCCGGGTTCTCGGTCTCGGACTGGACGGCGCCGCTCTTGACCCGGATCACCCGGTCGGCCATACCGCAGAGGGCGGAGTTGTGGGTGACGATCACCACGGTCATCCCGGTCCGGCGGCTGGTGTCCTGCAGGAGCTTCAAAATGGCCTTGCCGGTGGCGTAGTCCAGAGCCCCCGTGGGCTCGTCGCACAGCAGCAGCTTGGGCTTTTTGGCCAGGGCCCGGGCAATGGCCACCCGCTGCTGCTCCCCGCCGGAGAGCTGGGCGGGGAAATTGTCCCGCCGCTCCGAGAGGCCCACCTCCCCCAGCACCTCCGCCGGGTCCAGATGGTCCTTGCAGATCTGTACCGCCATCTCCACGTTCTCCAGGGCCGTCAGGTTGGGGATCAGGTTGTAAAACTGGAAGACGAAGCCCACGTCGCTGCGCCGGTAGGCGGTGAGCTGCTTCTCCTTATAGGCGGAGATCTCCTGCCCGTCCAGCCAGACCTGGCCGCCGGTCACGGTGTCCATCCCGCCCAGGATGTTGAGGATGGTGGTCTTCCCTGCTCCGGAGGCCCCCACGATCACGCAGATCTCCCCCTGCCGGACCGTGAAGCTGGCCTCCTTCAGGGCGTGGATCTCCACCTCGCCCACCTGATATGTCTTCCTGACCTTCTCAAAAGTGATAAATTCCGGCATCTCCTGTCTCCTGTCCCCCGGCGCGCTCATTTCCCGCACGAATTACCTGTAATAGTTGACTTATATCGTATTTTTGTTTGGAGTTCATTGGGTTTTCATGAACGAATTATGAATTTATTATTACTCCTGATCTCCGGGCTTTTCCGCCTTTGATTTTTCTCCCCATTCGCGCGAAAAACACGTTCCATCATGGAAGACCGGCCTTTCGCGCCGCTGGCTAGGATCCCGAAAAAAAGCGGGATTTCGGGCTTGACGGCCGATATCGGCCGGTTTTAGCATCATGATGGAAGGGGAAAGAACATGAACACAACGAAATCGGCCGTTAAAACGGTGGGGGAGGTGGAAAAGCTTACCGGAATACCGCGGCGCAAGATCAAGTATTTCATCGAGCGGGGCATTTTCCTGCCGTCGGAAAAATCCGAGAGCGGATACTGGCTCTATTCGGACATCGACGTGGAGCAGCTTCTGGTCATCGCCCTCTGCAAGGAGCTGGACTGGCCCGACGAGGCCCTCAAAGCCATGCTGGCCGGCCGGGAGTATCTGCGGCTCGAAGAGCTGGACCGGCAGATCTGCCGGCTCTCCGAGAAATGCCGGCTCTCCGAAAACCGGCTGCTGGCGGCCCGGTATCTGAGGGACCGGCTGGCCGGCGGCGGCGCGCAGCCGCTGAATGAGCTGTTCCGGGATGTCCTCGCCATTCTGGACAGGGGCATGCCGGCGCTTGGAGAACTGAACGAACTCGAAATAAATTGAGATCAGGAGGAAATTATCATGAAATGCAAACAATGTGGGACTGAATTTGAGGGCAGGTTCTGCCCGGAATGTGGGGCGCGGGCGGACGCGGCGGCCCCTGAGACGCCGCCCGCTCTGAAGCTGGAATACCCGGCCGGCGAGTCCTATCCGAGCGCGCGAAAGGTCAAAAAGAAGAAGCCCTTCTTCCTGAGATGGTGGTTCATCCTCATCGTCATCGTGGCTCTCGTGGTCGTGGTCAGCAACATCCGCAACCGGAAGGACGATGCCCCCGCGCCCGCCGCCAGGATCGCCGGGGAGACCCGCGCTCCCGAGACCGCCGCGCCGGAAAAGACAGCGGAGCCGGAGCCCTCTGAACCGGTCGAGGAGGATGTCCGGGAGGAGCCTGCGGAGGAAGAGGACAGCGGCGAGCTGGACCCGGATTTCAAGGCGGCCATGGACAGCTATGAGGCTTTCATCGACGAGTACGTGGCCTTCATGAAGAAATACGAGGCTTCGGACGGGACAGATCTGAGCCTGCTGGCCGACTACGCGGCGTATATGACCAAATACACAGAGCTGGCCGAGGATTTTGACAACTGGGAGAGCGAAGACATGAGCACGGCCGAGACGGCCTATTACATCGAGGTCCAGTCTCGGGTAGCGCAGAAGCTGCTGGAGGCCATCGACTGACCGGGAAAGCATCAAACGCCCTCCGCGGAACTTATGTCCGCGGAGGGCATTGTTTTCTGCTTGAGCGGGGTCATACCCGCAGTTTTTCCGTGTCAGAATCCAACAAGATGATGCGGCGGTGCAGCTGCTCCGCGTAGCGCAGGGCCACCGGGAGCAGGGCGTCCCCCTCGCCGGATACGGCAAGCACCGTATCAGCCCGGTCGATGGCGTTGAGCATGGCGGTGATCTCGCAGTCGGCGGTCCGGACCGACGAGACTGTTATCACCTCTGAGCACACAGCTTGTACATTGAAATACCGCTCTCTCAGCTCCGGCGTCCATTTGGTGGCCTGGCCCTCCCAGGGGACGGCGCAGATCAGCCGGAGGGCCTCGTCATTTACCCGCAGCTGGGCGACGCTCTCCGCGGCGTAGAGGCCCACCCCGGCGTCCAGGATCACATAGAAGTCCGTGACGCCCTGGGTCCGCAGCAGGGTGATCCGGTTGAGGAGCAGCAGCCGTAGGGACGCGCAGGCCGGGTCCTCCTCGTCATAGCCCCAGGGAAAAGTCGCGGGCGGGCTTCCCAGTATGGCACAGCATTTTTCTCTCATTTTGCAGCTCTCTTTCCCACATAAAAAAGGCGTGCAGCCGAAGCCGCACGCCGAAAAACGCAGAGCTTCGATTTGCTGCCACACAAACTTTGACAAATCTCATGGAGAACGCCAAATTAGAAGTCTGCATTTTTGCCGAAACAAAAAAGCGACTCCATGATATTTGCCTTTTATTTAGTTTGTGTGGCAGAGTTATTTTAACACGGCAAAAAAAGCTTGTAAAGAAAAAGAATCCGGCCTCTGCTCACATTTTCTGAACAGCGGCCGGATTTTCGTTTCTATGTGAAATAATTTTGCGGGACTTGACGCCGCTTCGCGGCACTAGGCGGCGCAAAGCGCCGCCGTCGCCCGAACCCGCGCAGAGCGCGGACGGACCCATTCACACCCCCTGGCCGCACCAACAAAGAGGGCCGGTCTGCCGACCGGCCCTCTTTGTTGGTGCGCGAGGCGGGACTTGAACCCGCACGCCCGGAGTGAGCACTAGAACCTGAATCTAGCGAGTCTGCCAATTCCACCACTCGCGCATCTCTGGAACGCTTGATTATAATAGCATCAGTCCGGCCGATTGTCAAGAGTTTTTTCGCGTTCTTCTCCTATTTTTTCTTTACATCCTCCGCCGGGGATGCTATATTGAAATCAGGCAAAATTTCAATGCTATTTTGCGGAGGTGATCTTCCATGCCGTTTTCCACGGCCGCGCTGAAGGCCAGCGCCAAGCGTATCATCAGCCAGTCCAAACCCAATGCGGTAGCGGTCGGCGCGCTGTACTGCGCGCTGAACATCCTCCTCTCGCTGCTCTCCTCCCGGCTCATGTACGGCAGCATGTCCATGTCCCGGTATCAGCAGATGCTGGAGCATATAGAGAACGGCAATCTGGACTATGCCGCCCGCCTGGCTCAGGATATGATGCCCAGCGGCGGAGCGATCGCCATCTATATACTGCTCTCGCTCTCGCTCTCCGTCGTGTCGATGGGCTTTTTGATCTTCCTGCTGCGCACCGTCCGGGGCGACAGCCCCAGCTACGGCAACCTGCTGGACGGCTTCGGCTTCTTCTGGCGGATCATCCTGCTGGAGATCGTCACCAACCTGCTGGTGGGCCTGTGGAGCCTGCTGCTCGTCATCCCCGGCATCATCGCCGCCTACCGGTACTGCCTGGCCCCCTATCTGCTCATCGACCACCCGGAGTACTCCGTCATGGACTGCATCCGGGAGAGCAAGCGCATGATGGCGGGGCACAAGATGGAGCGGTTCATCCTGGAGCTGAGCTTCTTTGGCTGGCTGCTGCTGACCTCTCTGTCCAGCACGCCCGGTCTGGGCCTGCTGGCTCTGGTGCAGATCTGGACCGTCCCCTATATGAACATGTGCTACACACTCTATTATGAGCGCCTGCGCACCGGCGGCACCGCCGTCTTCCTCCCCTTTGGCGGGGATCAGGAGCCCCCTCTCATGTGAACAAAACCGCGCCGGAGATCATCCGGCGCGGTTTTCGCGTTTTAAAACATGGAGAACAATTGCGGCTTCGGCTTGTACTTGACGCCGGAGACCAGGCCCATGGCGGCGAAGGTGGTCATCATGGACGAGCCGCCGTAGCTGAAGAAGGGCAGCGTGATGCCGATGACCGGGGTGATGCCGATGCACATGCCGATGTTGATGAAGGTCTGGCAGGTGATGCCGGCGGCCACGCCCACGCACAGCAGCATATCGAAGGTACGGCCGGAGTGGAGCCCCACCCGGACGCAGTGGACGATGATGATGGTCAGCAGGATCATGATGACGATGCAGCCCACCATGCCCAGAGTCTCCCCGGTGGAGGAGAAGATAAAGTCCGTGTGCTTGCCGGTAAAGGTGGTGACCGTGTGGTCCGCGTCCACGCCGGTGAGGCGGCCGGAGGCCAGAGTCAGCTTGCTCTGCTCGGTCTGCCAGGAGATGCCCCAGCCGTCCGGGTCCACCAGCTCCCGGGCATAGGGGGCGATCAGGCGCTGCTTCTGGTAGTCCTTGAGAAAATAGGTCCACAGCAGAGGGATCATGGCGGCCGCCGCAGCGCCTCCGGCGGCAAACCAGTAGAGCTTCAGGCCCAGGGCGAAGAGCATGACCACCAGAATACCCAGGATGATGGCGGCGCTGCCCAGGTCGGCGGAGACGAGGACGATGAGCACGAAGACGATGCCCGCGTGGGCCACCATCTGCACCACCGACAGAAAGCCGTTCATATCCTTATACTCTTTCAGATAGGACATCTGCTTGGCGGCCACGATGATATAGATGACCTTGATGACCTCCGAGGGCTGGATGCCGATGCCGGCGAAACGGATCCAGCTCTTATTGCCGGTGCCGTCGTCCTGGCCGAAGATGTACAGAGCCACCAGCAGCCCCAAGTTCACAAGGCACAGCCATTTCCACTGTTTGGCCAGCAGGTCCGCGTCCACCACCGTCAGGACCACAAAGGCCCCGATGCCCAGCAGCATGGAGAAGATCTGCACGATCATCATCCGGGTGGGCGTACTGGCCACCCAGTGGGCGGCGTACATATCCGGCAGGGTGTGGGAGACCATAGCCAGACCGTAGAAGGAGCAGATCAGGCACATGGTAAAGAGGAACATGTCCGCATGCTGGAAGAAATACTTGATATAGGGCTTTAACTTTTTCATGTGCGATCACCGTCCTTTCCTCGAACAGACCTTATTTTAACACATCTTTTCTCTTTACGCAACGGCCTGTTCGGTGTTATAATGGCAAAAGTGTAAACAATTCGTATGGAGTGAACCTATGTCTGTCTATTATTCCCACAGCGAACAGGAGACCGAGGAGCTGGGCCGGCGGCTCTCGGAGAAGCTGCCCGGCGGCACGGTGGTCGCCATGACCGGCGGCCTGGGGGCCGGAAAGACGGCCTTTGTCCGGGGCATGGCCCGGGGCATGGGCCTGAGCTGCCGGGTCTCCAGCCCCACCTTCACCATCGTCAACGAGTACCTGGGCCCCCGGGAGCTGATCCATTTCGACATGTACCGGCTGGGCGGCGCGGAGGAGCTCTTTGAGATCGGCTGGGAGGACTACCTGAACCGGGGCGCCGTGTGCGCCGTGGAGTGGAGCGAGAACGTGGAAGACGCCTTTTGGGGCGACGAGGTCCGCGTCTCTATCGAACGCCTCGGGGAGACCGAGCGGAAGATCAGCATCGAGGGGGCGGAGTTATGCTGATATTGGCTTTAGAGTCCTCGGCCAAGGCCGCCTCGGCGGCTCTGGTGAAGGACGGGCGGCTGCTGGCCCAGGCCAGCCAGTGCAGCGGCCTGACCCACAGCCGGACCCTGCTGCCCATGGCGGAGGATATGCTGAAGAACGCGGAGCTGAGCCTGGATGCGGTGGACCTGTTCGCCGTGGCCCAGGGCCCAGGCTCCTTCACCGGTGTGCGCATCGGCGTTTCTGCGGTCAAGGGCCTGGCCTGGGCGCTGGACAAGCCCTGCGTGGGCGTGTCCACCCTGGAGGCCATGTCTTGGCACGGCCTCAGTGCCGGGGGCCTGATCTGCCCGGTGATGGACGCCCGGCGGGGCCAGGTCTATAATGCCCTGTTTGAGATCGAGGCCGGGCGGCCCCGCCGCCTCTGCCCTGACCGGCCTATCGCCCTGGCGGAGCTGGCGGAGGAGCTGCGGGGCCTGGGGCGCTCTCCCTTCCTGGTGGGGGACGGCGCGGCCCTGGCGGCGGCTTTTCTGGAGAAGGAGGGCCTCCCCTTCCGCTTAGCGCCGGACAACCTGGTCTGGCAGAGCGCCTGGGGCGTGGCACTGGCCGCCCAGGGCAAGCCCGCCGACAGCGCCCATGAGCTGCTGCCCGTCTATCTCCGCCTGTCCCAGGCGGAGCGGGAGCGGCAGGAGCGCCTGGCAAAAGAAGAAGCAAATAAATCATCATAAAAGGAGAAAAGAAAACATGAGCACGGTATACGTATTCGACCATCCCCTCATCCAGCACAAGCTGTCCGTCCTGCGGGACAAGCGCACCAGCGTGAAGGAATTCCGGGAGCTGATCTCCGAGATTGCTATGCTGATGTGCTTTGAGGCCACCCGCGACCTGCCTCTGGAGGAAGTAGACGTGGAGACCCCGGTGGCCATGGCCAAGTGCCGCCGGATCGCCGGCAAGAAGCTGGCCGTAGTGCCCATTCTCCGGGCGGGCCTGGGCATGGTGGACGGCATGGTGAGCCTGATCCCCAACGCCAAGGTGGGCCATGTGGGCCTGTTCCGGGACCCGGAGACCCTGGAGCCGGTGAAGTACTACTTCAAGATGCCCCCCGATATCCAGGAGCGGGAGGTCATCGTGGTGGACCCCATGCTGGCCACCGGCGGCTCCGCTTCCGCGGCCATCCGCTTCATCAAGGAGACCGGCGCGCCCCACATCAAGCTCATGAGCATCATCGGCGCTCCGGAGGGCGTGGAGCGCATGCAGGCCGATCACCCGGACGTGGATATCTATGTGGCCGCCCTGGACGACCATCTGAACGACCACGGCTATATCGTCCCCGGCCTGGGCGACGCGGGCGACCGGATCTTCGGAACGAAATAATGCACATAAAAAAACACAGCCGCCGGTTTCACCGGCAGCTGTGTTTTTTTATGCTGTTGTCTCGGTTTCTGCCTCTGCTTCCGTCTTCGTCTCGTCCTCTGTCCCGGCGGCGTGGCGGGCCACCACCACCAGGCGGCCATCGATCCGGGTGTACTCGCAGGTGGAGAGCGTGAGCAGCTCATCCCCGTACTGGGCGGTCACCCCGGTCTCGTAGAGGGCGGACGCCTTGCAGGACTCCACATAGTTGTCGAACTCCTGGGAGTTGGCGGCGTCGTAGAAGCGATAATAGCGGAACACGTAGGTCTCATCCTCGCCGAACACCCGGGAGAGGAAGACGGCCAGGATCTCATAGGTCTCGGTCCCCTCCAGGGTGGTGTACTCGACGACCGGGTGCTCGTCGAAATACTCCTTGTCCTTATAGGCGAGCAGGTCGTGGAACCGGCTGCCGTTGAGCATGTTGTGCCCGTGGATCAGCAGATTGGCGGAGCGGGGTTCCACGGAGCAGCCCTCGTCGATAAACAGGGCCCCGGCCACATTCTCCTCGCCGTCCGCGCCCCGGGTGAGGTAGAATTCCGGGTCCTCCTGGTTGAACATGACCGGATCGTCGACCCGCGTCCCCTCGATGCGGATCCAGCCGACCGCGTCCTCATTCTCGGCGTGGAGCGCCGTGAGCAGGGAGAGCGCGTCGGTGGGCTGGGGCGTGGGCGTGGGTTCCCCCGGTTTAGGGTCAGAGCCAGGAGAGCTCACGGCCGTGGGCTTAGGCGAGGGGCTGGAGGGCAGAACGATCTCTCCGTTCAGCAAGCGCATCAGCACCACCCCGCCCAGCAGGAGGACCGCCAGGACCAGGACGGCCGCTGTCAGATACTGGCGCGCTCCGGGCTTTTGGGGCCGGTCCTCGTTGTTTTCCTTCATGGCTGCCTCCTTCGGCGGACGAAACGCCTTAAGCAGAAAATTCCCGCCCGCCAAAAGGCAGGCGGGGTTGGCATTTAGATACGCTTATTCCCGCCCGCCGGATGGCGGGCGGGAATAAAATGCTTTACAACTTGTCTATGTACCTTACTTCCGGTACAGGGCCTTCTTGCCGACCCAAGCGGCGGCCAGCAGCGTCATCAGGACCACGCCGCCCGCCAGCACCGGCACCAACGGGTCGCCGGTCTTAGGCACCTCGTCGCTCTTCAGCGCCAGGACCTTGGCAGTCTGATCCTTGAGGTTCGAGACCATCTGACTCAACTGACCAGGCATCCGGAGCGTGGCGTCCGGGTGGGCCTTAAAGTCGATGACATACTCGGCGTCCGCTATTCCCGCTTCCAGCTTCTTATACTCTTCGTTGGAGGTAAAGGCCTTCTGCTTCTCCAGAGCCTTCTTTGCATCCTCCACGGCCTTCTTCAGCTCCGTGCGGTCGGCGGGCATCTTGCCCTGCAAAGCCAGATCGAACGCCTGCTCCAGCGTGTTTACGATCATAGGCACAGCAGAGTAATCTTTGCCCTGGGGGTCATAGAACGAAAACTTACTCTTGTCCTCGGCCTTATAATAGGACTCGACAAAGCTCTGCAGCATCGCTTTGGCCCGCTCATAGGCCATCTGACCGTCTTCGGTAAGCGTGACAGAGGGCTCCTCGTTTAATTTGTCCTCTATATATTTGACGTAATTTTCGTCGATTTTTCTGAGAAGGCCGTTCCGGGCGTTCTCCAGGCAGCTCAGGCAATCGTCCACCTCAGCCTGGGTCGCATATTCGTTTCCGATCGTTTCCTTGGAACGTTCAAGCTCGTCCTGAAGAGCATTCCAGCTGTCTTCCGTATACAGAGCGGAGTCCAAACCTTCTCCCTCGACGTCAGCAATAAACTTGCTCAAATCGTCCTTCTTAGCCGGGATCTGCTTGTCCGCTATGTTGTTGACGACCTCCGTCCAATACTGGGCATCTTTGACATATTCATCGTAGGGCTTGCCATAATAGTCTTCGCCCTCATTGAGTCTTATGAACATAACCTCGTTGCAGTCATACTGTACTCTCGACAGCAAATCCTCGGCTTCTGCGCTGAGGTCAGAGGCCCCATAAGCCCTTTCCAGAGCCGCTTCCAGGCTCTCGATGGACGTGGCCAGAGAGTTGCTATGATCATATACGTGATTCTGCAACTCCTCATACGTCTCTGTCAGTTCAGCCAGCGCGTTACCCACATCCTCCGCGGAGACAGCGGCGGATTTGGCGCAGTGATCAGCAAAATCAAAGGCCATTTGAAACGCATTCCAGGCGTTGATAGTATAGTCCTCTTGCGCGGCAAAGAAACTAAAGTTCCCTTCTAACGTGGTATAGGCAAGGGCCGCTTTGACTTCATTGACCTTTTGCTGCAGCTCCGCTTTTTCACCCTCGCTTGCTACAGAGTCTGCCGAGACCACTTCCAGCAGCATAAGTTCCTTGGGAAACTGAAGCTCCACAGACTTGTCGCCGACCTTGGCAGACGTAATTTCAACTTTGAAAGTGACCGGCCCGATCGTGTCGCCTGCTGTAAATACAATGCTTTTGGAGCAGTTGGTGAATTCACCGCCTGTAAGCTCAAATTCTCCGCTCGCAGGCTCTTTCACGTTGGTGGCAGTATAGCTGCCCTTGAGTTCATCAACAGGAGCAGATATTCTTACTGTGAACTCACCGCCAGGCAAAACCTTCCCTTCGAGGCAGTCTGTACCTATGCTCAAATATATCGGTTCCTCGGCCTGGGGCGTGGGCTCATCGACAAGCTCCTCCGACGCAGGGACCACACCCATATCCTCCTCGGAGGTATCAGCCGTCGGGGTGGTGCCGGGCTCCTCGATGATCGTCTTGGGTCCGCCGACTTCCTGCGCCTTGACTTCGCCGTTCTTAGTGGGAGGGATAACTTCTTCCTCGTCATCGACGGGATCATCGGTCACCTCGGGCTCGTCGATCACCTCGTCAGCGTCAACAGAGGTCGGAGTGTCACCATCGACGCCCTCGGGCTCATCGACGGCGGTAGGCTGGGGCTCGCTGTCGACCGGGTCCTCGTCGGCAAAAGCCGTCACCATGCCGGACAACATAGACACGACCAGGAGCGTCACCAAAAGGGTCTTCCACAGTTTTTTCAAATCGCTCACTCTCCTCAAACTCGGGCCGTTCGGCCCTCAATAGTTCGGAGCGCCCCGCGCTCCGCCGCCGCTCTCTCCCGCCCGTTTGAAACCTATACCTTCCAAAACTGGAAAAAGACAGAGCAACGCCTGTATCATTATTTAAAATACCATCCTTTTCCCGATAAGTCAAGAAAGATTATGCTTTTATTTTTAAAAAACAGGAGCAGTCTTAAAATGTATACATTTTCAAACCGCTGTCTGCTTTCAAGTTGTAAATTCCTCTTGATTTTTTTTTGCTTTCCTGTAAAATAGAGGTATCTTGTGCCATACAAGGCTGGAGGATAAGAATATGACTTATGAGATAGACATCGCAGGCTTAAAACGTGAGCTGACCCTTTGCCCGGTCTCCGACGAGCTGTACATCGGCGCCTTCGTCATTTTTGGCGACGTGGAGCTGACGGTCCACTGCGCGGCGGAGCTGCTGAAGCGGGCCCCGGAGTATGACTACATCATCGCCCCCGAGGCCAAGTCCATCCCGCTGCTGTACGAGATGGCCCGCCAGAGCGGCGCGGACAAGTATTTTCTGGCCCGCAAGGGCCCCAAGGCCTATATGTCCGGCGTGTTTGAGGTCTCCGTGAAGTCCATCACCACCGCCGCCGTCCAGCGCCTAGTGATCGACACGGCCGACGCCGAGCAGATCAAGGGCAAGCGGATGCTGATCTTGGACGACGTGATCTCCACCGGCGAGTCCCTCCGGGCCATGGAGGAGCTGGTGGCCAAGGCCGGCGGCATCGTGGCCGGCAAGATGGCCGTCTTGGCCGAGGGCGACGCCGCCAAGCGGGACGACATCATTTTCCTGGCCCCCCTGCCTCTCTTCAACCCCGACGGCAGCCCCAAGGAGTAAACCATACCGTGAAAAAGCCCGTGCAGGACCGCACGGGCTTTTCGCGTGTCGGCAAAGTCGACACGCTTCAAATGCGACCCACTTCGTTGGGCTCGCATTTGAGCAACTCGCGCTTATCGCACGGGGCAATGCCCCGTTTGGTCGGCGCGAGGGCTCGCTTTGCTCGCCTTAGAGTGTTTTTGAGGCGGCAAAGCTGCCTCAAAAACAAATATGATTCTTCTTCGCTGCTCCGCAACGAAGATCACGAGACTTTGTCTACAGTCTGAAAGCCCGTGCAGGACCGCACGGGCTTTTTCATAGCCGTCCGGCCTTAAGAATTCTTAAGTTGACCCGCTCCGGGGGAGAGCATTATAATGACTATATGATGGCGAAACGCAAGAAGCGTTTCGCCGAGCAGCAAAGCTGCTCAGCAAAACAGCATCGCTGTTTTGCCAACTATTCATTGCAATGAGCATCGCGCCAATGATTCTTTGAATCATTGGCTGCCAAACTTGCCGTTTGGCAGCGAAAACAATCGAACTGGCGATTGTTTTCGCTATGCGATAATCATTATACTGGAGAAAAAGGAGATGAGCGCATGAAAAACGAAAAGCCCTTCGTCACCGGGGCGCTGGCGCTGCTGATGCTGCCCCTGTTCAGCCTCAGCGCCTGGGCCGACTCCTCCTGGGTCTGGATCTCGGAGACCCGGCCCGTGGACGTGCTGCCCTGGGTCGCCGCGGCCACGATTTTGATCGAGTCTGTCTGGATCGGCCGCTGCCTGGACCGGTCCCTGCGCCCCCGGGTCTTCCTGGCGGTGTGCATAGCCAATCTGATCTCCTTCCTGGCCCCCTACCTGCTCATGTCCCTGAGCAATCTGCGCATGGGCTATTCCTTCGCCGAGGCCCTGCAAAAGCAGGCGGACCACTGGCCCTCCTGGACCATCGGCGGCGGCTATCTGGCCCTCACCCTGCTCACCGAGGCCTTCGTCTACTTCCTGTTTGAGAAAAAAGCGGAGCGGCCCCGGCGGCTCCTCCGGGCCTTCCTCCTCTCCAACACCGTCACCACGGTCCTCAGCTTCGCCGCGGAGCGGCTCCTCTGCCACGGTCATTGGTAAGAATCCGTATTTTTCCAATTATTTTTCTTCTTTTTGTTTAAAACAATCAAACAATTCCGGAAGTGCGCCGGGAGAATTGAACATTTTGGTGCGCAAAGCGCCGATAGTGTTTGACATTCCACTTCTCTTAAGGTACAATGGAAGCAGAAATCCGGCAAAATTTGCTGATCGAGGTGTAAAATGTATAAAGTAGTAACCAAGCGTTTTCTCAACGACGCGAAGACCATCTGCCTGTTTGAGATCGAGGCCCCGCTGGTGGCCAAGCACGCGCAGGCGGGCCAGTTCGTGATCTTCCGCCTGGACGAGCAGGGCGAGCGGGTCCCCGTCTCCGTGGCCGGGTACGACCGGGAGAAGGGCACCGTCACCGTCATGGTCCAGGCCGCCGGGCGCACCACCCGGATGCTCCACACCGTGGAGCAGGGGGACTATATCTCGGACTTCGTGGGCCCCCTGGGCAAGGCCACCGAGATGGAGGGCCTGCAGAAGGTCTGCGTCGTGGGCGGCGGCGTGGGCTGCGCCATCGCCTACCCCATCGCCAAGGAGATGCACGAGCGCGGCATCGAGGTGACCTTTATTGCCGGCTTTAGGAGCGCGGACATCGTGATTCTGAAGGAGGAACTGAAGGCCGTCTCCGACAAGCTCATCATGTGCACCGACGACGGGACCTACGGTGAGAAGGGCTTCACCACCGTGTTCCTGAAGAACGAGATCGAGGCCAATATCGCCGAGGGCAAGCCCCAGTTCGACCGGGTCATCGCCATCGGGCCGGACATCATGATGAAGTTTTTGGCCGACGTGACCCGTCCCTACGGCATCAGCACCATCATCTCTCTGGACCCCATCATGGTGGACGGCACCGGCATGTGCGGCGGCTGCCGGGTCATCGTAGGCGGCGAGACCAAGTTCGCCTGCGTGGACGGGCCGGACTTCGACGCCCATCAGGTGGACTTCGACTCTCTGCTCAAGCGGGCCGCCTTCTACAAGGACGAGCAGGATGAGGCCGCCAAGCACATCTGCAAGATCACGGGAGGAAAGAGAAATGGCTAATATGAAGATGCAGAAGAACCCCATGCCCGAGCAGGACCCCGTGGTCCGCGCCGGGAACTTTGACGAGGTCGCCCTGGGCTACAGCGCCGAGGCCGCCATGGACGAGGCCAAGCGCTGCCTCAACTGCAAGAATATGCCCTGCCGGTCCGGCTGCCCCGTGGCGGTCCGGATCCCGGAGTTTATCGCCAAGGTGGCGGAGGGGGACTTTGAGGCCGCCTACCAGATCGTCACCTCCACCAACTCCCTGCCCGCCGTCTGCGGCCGGGTCTGTCCCCAGGAGAAGCAGTGCGAGAGCAAGTGCGTCCGGGGCATCAAGGGCGAGAGCGTGGGCATCGGCCGGTTGGAGCGCTTCGTGGCCGACTGGCACATGGCTAACGCCGAGAAGAAGGACCCCGTGGTCCCCGCCTCCAACGGGCACAGGATCGCCGTGGTGGGCTCCGGCCCCGCGGGCCTGACCTGCGCGGGCGATCTGCGCAAGATGGGCTATGACGTGACGGTGTTCGAGGCCTTCCACAAGGCCGGCGGCGTGCTGGTCTACGGCATCCCCCAGTTCCGTCTGCCCAAGGAGATCGTGGCGGCGGAGATCGATAACCTGGTGGCCATGGGCGTGAAGATCGTCAACAACGCCATCGTGGGCAAGAGCGAGACCGTGGACGAGCTGTTTGAGGACGGCTTCGAGGCCGTGTTCATCGGCTCCGGCGCGGGCCTGCCCCAGTTCCTGCACATCCCCGGCGAGAACCTGCTGGGCGTCTACTCCGCCAACGAGCTGCTGACCCGGGTCAACCTGATGAAGGCCTACCGGGACGACTATGACACCCCCATCAAGCGCTTCCACCGGGTCGCCGTGGTGGGCGCCGGCAACGTGGCTATGGACGCGGCCCGTGTCGCCAAGCGTTTGGGGGCCGAGCACGTGTTCATCGCCTACCGCCGGGGCCGGGACGAGCTGCCCGCCCGGAAGGAGGAAGTGGAGCACGCGGAGGCCGAGGGCATCGAGTTCCAGCTGCTGAACAATCCCACCCGCATCCTGGCAGGGGAGGATGGCCACGTGACCGGTATCGAGCTCCAGCGCCAGGAGCTGGGTGAGCCCGACGCCAAGGGCCGCCGCAGCCCGGTGCCCGTGCCTGGCAGTGAGTGGGTCCTGGATGTGGACACGGTGGTCATCGCCATCGGCACCAGCCCCAACCCCCTGATCCGCAACACCACCAAGGGCCTGACCTTCACCCGCAAGGGCGGCATCGAGGCCGACGAGGGCGGCAAGACCGCCCGTGAGGGCGTCTTCGCCGGCGGCGACGCGGTCACCGGCTCCGCCACCGTCATTCTGGCTATGGGCGCGGGCAAGGCCGGCGCCAAGAGCATCGACGAGTACATCAAGAGCAAGAAATAAGCATACAATATATAAACCGAGAGGCAGGAGTTCCGCTCCTGCCTCTCAGCTTGTAGACAAAGTCCTTTGGACTTTGTCTACAAGCTTCAGCGCCACTTTTTTCAGAAGGGTTTGCCCTTCTGAAAAAACTCGCTGCGCTCGGCAAAAGCCCGGCAAGCGGGCATTTTGCTGGCGCGATCCAAACGCGAGTGGGTCTTGCCCCCTCGCGCACCCCCGCTGCTCACTCACTTCTCATGTGCAGCATGAGGTTTGTCCACAGTCTGAGAGGCAGGAGTTCCGCTCCTGCCTCTCGGTTTTTATTCGTTTACAATATCGATCTGGCACATCTTCATAGCCGCCAGGGCGTTGCGATGGCTCTCCGGCGTGACGCCGGCGCAGCAGGCGGCGTCCACCGTCACCGTCACCTCCGGCAGAAAGGCCTTCACCAGCAGGGCGTTGGAGATGACGCAGATGTCGGTGCACAGGCCGATGAGGGTCACGCCGCCGATGGGCTCCTCCCGGTCCAGCTCCAATAGCCGCTCCCCCAGCCGCACCGAGCCGAAGGTGGGCTTGTCCAGCACCTCCGCCCCCCGGGCCAGGTCCCGAAGCTCCGGGCAGAGCTCCCAGCCGGCGCTGCCCCGGATGCAGTGGGGCACCGGCAGCCGCCGCCCCTCCTGGGTCTGGCTGTAGTTCTCCGGGTGGGTGTCCCGGGTAAAGAGGACCGGGCCCTGGAAGCTCCGGACCTTTTCCGCGACCTTGGGCACGATGCTCACCGCCTCGGCGGTGCCCAGAGCGCCGTCAACGAAGTCCTTCTGCATGTCCACTACGATCAGGATCTCCCGCATGGCGCGCCTCCTTATGTCCGGTCCCGCTTGGGGATGATCTCGATCCAATACCCGTCCGGGTCCTCGATGAAATAGATGCCCATGCCGGGGTTTTCAAAGCAGATGCAGCCCATGGCCGCGTGTTTGGCGTGGGCCGCCTCCATGTCCTCCGTCTCGAAGGCCAGGTGGAACTCCCCCTCCCCCAGGTCGTAGGGCTCCGTCCGGTCCTTCAGCTCCGTCAGCTCCAGGGTGAAGCCGGTCTGACCGTCCCCCAGGAAGACCAGCCGGAAGCTGCCGTCCCCGGCCAGCTTTTCCCGCACGGGCTTTAGGCCCAGGGCCTCGTCATAGAACTTCAGGCTCCGCTCCAGACTCAGGACGTTGAAATTGAAATGGTTAAAGCAAAACATGACAGCGCCTCCTTCATATTTATTATAGTAATCATGCTACCACCTGCGGCGGCCCTTGTCAACCGGAACGGGAACGGCGGGCGCGGAATAGACTGAGAGTGGAAGCAGGTGCTTTGCGTGAATGACAGTTCCACCCTCGACAGGCTGCGGCCCGGCCAGCTGGCCCTGGTGCAGTCTCTGGAGAACAGCGGCCCCATGCGCCGGCGGCTTCGGGACATCGGCCTGATAGAGAATACCCTGGTCGAGTGCCTGGGCGTCAGCCCCGGCGGGGACCCCGCCGCCTTCCGCGTCCGGGGCGCAGCGATCGCCCTGCGGCGGGAGGACAGCCGGCAGATCCGCATCCGGGTCCTGCCCCCGGCATAAATAAAAAGGCCGCCGGAAGAGTCATTCCGGCGGCTATCTTACATAACAGGAGGACGGAAACATGGGCCTGACCAAGAGCTCCACCGGCCGGAGGGCCGCGGGAGACGGCATGGACAGCGAACTGCGCCAAGGGCGCAGTGTCGCCGCCCTGGCGGGGAACCCCAACGTGGGCAAGAGCACGCTCTTCAACCGCCTGACCAACATGAACCAGCACACCGGCAACTGGCCGGGCAAGACCGTGACCAGCGCCCAGGGCCTGTGCCGGAGCGAAGAGCGGGAGTATCTGATGGTGGATATCCCCGGCAGCTATTCCCTCCTGGCCCACTCGGCGGAGGAGGAGGTGGCCCGGGACTTTCTCTGCTTCGGCGGGGCGGACGCGGTGCTGCTGGTCTGCGACGCGGGCTGCCTGGAGCGGAACCTGAACCTGGCCCTCCAGACCATGGAGCTGTCCCACCGGGTGCTCGTGTGCGTGAATCTGCTGGACGAGGCCGGGCGGAAGGGCATCACCGTGGACCTGGAGGAGCTGTCCCGGCGGCTGGGCGTGCCGGTGATCGGGATCGTGGCCCGGGAGCGGAGCAGCCGGGCGGAGGTCCTGCGGGCCATGGACGCCCTGCTGGACGCCCCGGAGCAGGAAGGGGCCTACCGGGTGCGCTACAGCGCCCCGGTGGAGGAGGCTCTGGCCCGGCTGCTGCCTCTGGCGGAGGCGGCGGCAGAGGGGCGCATGGAGCCCCGCTTTCTCTGCCTCCGGCTGCTGGAGGGGGACGAGGCCTTTCTAAACCGGGCGGACGCCTTTCTTGAGGGGGCTCTGAGCCGGGACGGAGCGCTGCTCCGGGCCGCCGAACAGGAGCGGCAGGCGTTGGAGGCCCGGGGCATCGACCGGGACGGCTTCGAGGACCTGCTGGCCGCCGGACTGGTCATGGCGGCGGAAGAGCTCTGCCACGGGGTGGTGAGCGGGAGCCGGGAGGGCTACGGGAGCCGGGACCGGCAGATCGACCGGCTGGTCACCGGGCGGCGCTTCGGCTATCCGCTGATGCTGGCGCTGCTGGCGCTGATCTTCTATCTGACCATCGCCGGGGCCAACCTCCCCTCTGACTGGCTCATGGCCCGGCTCTTCCGGCTCCAGGAGCTGCTGGCGGCCTGGGCTCTCCGGCTGGGCTTCCCCCTCTGGCTGAAGGGCCTGCTCATCGACGGGGCCTTCCGGGTGCTGGCCTGGGTGGTCTCGGTGATGCTGCCGCCCATGGCCATCTTCTTCCCCCTCTTCACCCTGCTGGAGGACGCGGGCTACCTGCCCCGCATCGCCTACAACCTGGACCGGCCCTTCCAGCGCTGCGGGGCCTGCGGCAAGCAGGCTTTGACCATGGCCATGGGCTTCGGCTGCAACGCGGCGGGGGTGGTGGGCTGCCGGATCATCGGCTCGGAGCGGGAGCGGCTGCTGGCCCAGCTGACCAACGCCTTTGTCCCCTGCAACGGCCGCTTCCCCGGTCTCATCGCCCTGCTGACCATGTTCTTCGTGGGCGCGGCCTCGGGGGCCCTTTCGACTCTGCTGTCGGCCCTGCTGTTGACAGGGCTCATCCTCCTGGGCACCGCCGCCACCTTTGCCGCCACCCGCTTTCTGTCGGCCACGGTCCTGAAGGGGACGCCCTCCTCCTTTATCCTGGAGCTGCCCCCCTACCGGCGGCCCCAGCTTCTGCGGGTGCTGCTGCGCTCTGTGCTGGACCGGACCCTCTTCGTCCTGGGCCGGGCCGCCGCCGTGGCCGCCCCGGCGGGGGCGCTGCTGTGGCTGCTCGCCAACCTGAGCCTGGGCGGGGAGAGCCTGCTGGCCCAGCTCTCGGCTCTTCTGGACCCGCTGGGCCGCTTTCTGGGCATGGACGGGGTCATCCTGCTGGCCTTCATCCTGGGCTTTCCCGCCAATGAGATCGTCCTGCCCATCGTCCTCATGGCCTATACCGCTCAAGGGAGTCTGGCCCCCCTGGGGGAGCTGGCCCAGGTGAAGGCCCTGCTGGCGCAGAACGGCTGGACCTGGGTCACGGCCCTGTGCGTCATGCTCTTCTCCCTGATGCACTGGCCCTGCTCCACCACCCTTCTGACCGTCCGCAAGGAGACGGGCAGCTGGAGGTGGACGGCGGTGGCCGCCCTGCTGCCCACGGCGGCGGGCGCCCTGCTCTGCGCCCTCGTCGCGTCCGCCGCCCGCCTGCTGGGGCTGTAAAGTCCCGCCAGGTGGGGAACGCCGCCCTGTTTTTCCCGAAAAAAGCTTGCTATATGGCGGGAAAAGTGGTATAAAGGGACTGAATAGGCCTTTTACAAAGGAGGTTTACATAATATGAAAAACATGAAGCGTGTCCTCTGCGCGCTCCTGGCGGTCCTGCTGCTGTGCGCTCTGAGCGCCTGCGGCAAGAAGGACGAACCGGCCCCCGCGGCTTCTGAGGATCTGGCGGCCCTGGTCCAGGGCAAGCTGGACGGGCTCTATCTGGGGCAGTACAGCGAGAGCTACCTGGCGGCCATGGGCACGACAGCGGAGGCCTGCCAGCAGGAGTACCAGGAGAACCTGGAGATCAACGCGGAGTATTTCGCCCGCTATTTTCAGATCGACAACCTGACCGATGAGCTGAAGACGGAGCTGGTGGACTTCTACAAGGAGCTCTTCTCCCAGGCCCGCTACACGGTCGGCGAGGTCTCCCAGATCGACGAGAACAACTGGGCCGTGAACGTGTCGCTCCAGCCCATCGACCTGCCCCAGCAGATGCTGGACGGCTGGGACGAGTGGATGGAGCCCTTCCGGACCAAGTACGCCGGATCGGATTTTGACAGCATGAACGAGAGCGCCTACCAGAAGGCGGACGCCGAGTGGGCCCGCTATGTGATCGATCTGGCCAAGGACCGGCTGGGAAACCTGTCCTACCGGGACGAGGAGCCGCTGGCCGTCCAGGTCATCCGGAATGAGGACGGCAGCTGGACCCTGTCTGAAAACGACATCTACACCATCGACGATTACGTCGTCTACTTCCCGGTGGACGGCGTCCCCGCGGAAGGCTAAGGGCGATGGCTGAGCGTTCTGAGACCGGCGGGCCGGAAACGTGGGAGGGCAAACGGGGGCTGATCGCCGGCCTGGCGATCGCGCTGGCCGTCCTTGTCCTTGCACTGGCAGCGGCGGGCTTTTTCTTCGGGAAGCGCGACAGCCTGCCCGGGCAGCTGGAAAAGCTGGTGCAGGGCAACCTGGACGCCCTGTACCTGGGCAAGCTCGACCCCGCGTTCCTGCGCCTGTCCGGCGCTTCGGAGGAGGACTGCCGGGCCCTCCATGAAGACGGCCTGGCCCTGGAGGCGGACTATTTCTGCGTTTTCTGGGAGATCGCGGAGCCCAGCGATAGTCTGAGAGAGGAGCTGACCGAGCTCTATAAGGAGATCTACGCCCAGGCCCGCTACACGGTGGGCGAGGCCGTCTTACAGGGCGAGGACCGCTGCAAGGTCCCGGTGGAGGTCCGGCCCCTGGACATCATGCAGCAGGCCGCCGGCCGGCTGGACGCGGGGGCCATGGACTGGTTCTTTGATAAATACACCGAGGACACCGTGTCCGCTATGGACGAGGCGGCCTTCCAGGCCTACGACGCGGAGTGGGCCCAGGGGATCGCCGCTCTGGTCCGAGAGGCCCTGGCGGAGCCGGGCTACCTGGAGCCGGAGACGGTGGAGCTGGAGCTGCGCCTGACGGACGGGAGCTGGAGCCTCCCGGACGAGGGCATGAAGGAGCTGGACCAGCTGCTGATCTTCTACCCCGATCTTTCTTAACACGCTGACTGCCCCGGAGCAAAAGCTCCGGGGCAGTTACATTTCAATATTCATTAATTCAGCTGAAAGCGCTCCAGCATGTTCTCAATGCTGTTGTCCAGCACCCGCAGGAAGCGCTCCCGGGTGACCACCTTGGGCAGCTGCATCCCCCGGTCCATCCACTGGGAGATGAGCCCGATGATGCCGTTGGCGTAGAACTCCACCACGAAATCGAAGTCCTGCCGGTCTACATTCCGCCCCTCGGAGACGATGACGGCAAAGCTGGTGATGCAGCTCTGGAGCCGGGTCTTCAGATAGCGGAGCATATACAGGCGGTTGCTGGAGTTGTAGACGTTCATGGCGAAGGCGCTGTTGTCGTACAGGTACTCGAAGAAGATCATCACATCCTCCCGCCAGTGCTCATAGACCACCTCTTTGGGCAGCACCCGGTTGGCGTCCTGTTCAAAGACCCACTCCAGCAGATCGTATACATCGTCAAAGTGGTAATAAAATGTCTGCCGGTTTACCCCACAGAGCTCCACCAGGTCCTTGACCGTGATCTTTTCGATGGGCTTGACGCTCATCATCTGCTTTAACGCGGAGGCTAAAGCGTCTTTTGTAGAGGAGGCCATAGTCTGTTCTCCTTTTACCGTGTTTCTGATCTCGCTGGACTTTTTGTTATTATACTACACATTTTACGATCTGTCAAAACATTGTCAAAACTTTGTCTAAATTCCCCGCAAAAAGAAAAGGCCCGGCGGCTGTAGGCAAAAACGCCTACGGCCACCGGCCGGGGTTCATTTTTTGGTCAGCTCCAGCAGCCAGTCGGAGACCTGCTTCTCGGGCAGGTCCAGCCCGGTAGTCAGAAAAGCCACCAGCTCGTTGAAGTTCAGGGTCTTCATGTGCTCGTAATTGCTGACCTTGGGGCTGACCTGCTCTTCGATGCTGCGCCCCTCGATATAGCCGCACTCATAGCACATCTCCAGCGGGATCTTCCGGTGGGAATCCAGGACCATCTCACTTCCGCAGCGCGGACATTTCATATGCAAAGCCTCCTTTGAGAATTAGTTGAAAGATTTTGATTGTCTTTCTATACTATAGTCTCTCCGCGCGGATTTTGCAAGAATAGTTTTTTATATGACAGAAAAAAAGCGATTGACCGCGATCCGATAAATGAAAGTTTATAGGAGCAAACGAGTCCATCACGATTTTGTAGAAATTTCTGTTTTTCTGCAAAAAGGGCTTGACAAGAGTGTATATACTGTATATACTGTGTATGAACAGTAAGTCAAGGAGGTACCCCATGACCATTCTGATCGACAACCGCAGCGGGCAGCCCATCTATGAGCAGATCTTCACCCAGATCCGGGACCAGATCCTCAGCGGCGCTCTGGAGGAGGACGCGGCCCTGCCCTCCATCCGCAATCTGGCCAAGGACCTGCGCATCAGCGTCATCACCACCAAGCGGGCCTACGACGAGCTGGAGAACGCGGGCTTCCTCTACACCGTGGCGGGAAAGGGCTGCTTCGTGGCGCCCCGGAACACGGAGCTGATCCGGGAGGAGCATCTGCGGCAGCTGGAGGAGCATCTGACCGAGGTCCGGCGTCTGGCCGATCTCTGCGGCCTGAGCCGGCAGGACATCAACGACATGCTGAACATATTGGAGGAGGATGAGACATGAGCCTGGCTATTGAGATACACGGCCTGGAGAAACACTACAAGGGTTTTGACCTGAAGCTGGACCTGGAGCTGCCGGAGGGCTGCATTTTGGGCCTGGTGGGCGAGAATGGGGCCGGCAAGACCACCGCTATCAAGTGCCTTTTGGGGCTGGTCCGGCCGGAGGCCGGGCAGCTCCGGGTCCTGGGCCGGGACCTGGACCGGGAGGCAGTTTCGGCCCGGGAGGAGGTCGGCCTGGTATTGGAGCCGACGGCCTTTCCCGGGAGCATGAACGCCCGGCAGATCGGCAAGATCCTCTCCAGCATCTACCGCAGCTGGGATGCGGCGGCCTACGCCTCCCTGCTGGAGCGGCTGCGGGTGCCCGTGGAGAAGCCCCTGAAGGACCTGAGCCGGGGCAATAGGATGAAGCTCTCCATCTGCACGGCCCTGTCCCATCACGCCCGGCTGCTGGTGCTGGATGAGCCCACCTCCGGCCTGGACCCGGTGGTCCGGGACAAGGTGGTGGGCCTGCTGCTGGACTTCACCCGGGACGAGAGGCACTCGGTGCTCATCTCCTCCCACATCGTCAGCGACCTGGAGAAGCTCTGCGACTATATCGCCTTTCTCAAGGACGGGCGGCTGATGCTCTGCGAGGAGAAGGACCGGCTGCTGGAGGAGTACCGCCTGGTCCAGTGCGCCCCGGCGGAGCTGGCGCGCATCGACCCGGCCCTCATCAAGGGCCGGCGGGAGACGGACTACGGCGTCAGCGCCCTGGTGCCGGAGGCCGCCGTCCCGGCGGGGATGCACAGCGCCCCGGTGGACATTGAAGAGCTCTTCGTCCTCATGGCCTCGGGGAAGCGGAAGGAGGGCGGAGAACGGTGAAAGACGGCCGCCCCTGCCCCAAATGCGGCGCCCGGGAGATCCTGCGGGTGCCCGATAACCCCGCCCGCCACGCCAGCGGGAACAACATCTACACCTCCCGCCTCACCCTGGCGGGGAAGGTCCCTGTCATCCGCTATGTATGTCTGAACTGCGGCTATACGGAGAACTGGGTGGAGCAGTCCGCCCAGCGCCAAGAGCTCCGCCGCAGCTTTATCTGAGAAAGGAGTTGGCAAACTATGAAGGGTTTGATATGGAAGGACCTGACCCTGGTCTGGAAGACTTATAAAACCTACGTGATCATCACCCTGGTTTTTCTGATCGCGGGCAACTTTTCCGACAACGGCTTCATCTCCCTCTATCCCGCCTGGGTCGTGGGTATTATCGTGATGAACCTGATCAACATGGACGAGAGGTCCGGCTGGAACGTGTACAGCGCGGCCCTGCCCCTGTCCCGGGCCCAGCTGGTCTCCGCCAAGTACCTAGTGATGCTGGTGCTGTCCCTGGGCACGGCGCTGCTGTACCTGCTGATCCAGGGCGGCTGGACCCTCTGGCAGGGCAGCGGGCTGGACGCTTTTCTCCTGCGGTTGCCCATGATCCTGACCGTGATGCTGCTGTGGCCGGCCATCATGCTGCCCTGCATTCTGAAGCTGGGCTACAGCCGGGGCTCCACGGCCTATATCATAGTGGGGGGCGTCCTCTTCGGCGTCCTGCTGGGCGGGGCGAGCCTGCTGGATTTTGTGACGGACGGCGGGCTCTCGACGTTTTCGCGCCTCGCCCTGCTCTACGCCATGCCTCTGGCCACCGCCGTGCTGTTCGGCCTGTCCTGGCTGCTGTCCATCCGGATCTACAAAAAGAAAGAGTTTTAAGCACGGAAAAAATAAGTATGCCCCCGGCAGAAGCCGGGGGCATTTTGCGAGGGTATGAGGGAGGAAAAACTTGAATTTTTACTTGAAGAATACGGTGGTGTTCGCCACGCTCATCAGCGTCATGAGGATGCCGTTGAGGAAGGCGGGGGTCCAGATGTTGCCGGTGCGCTTATACAGGGCCCGGGAGAAGATGGCCGCGATGGCCAGGGTGGGCACCATGGCCACCAGCAGGATGCCGGACAGGGCGGACTCGGGGTGGACGGACACGCCGGTAGCGAAGAGGGTGCCGTACTGGTTTGCCAGCCACAGGGCGATGCCGCCCGCGTTCAGGGCGATCGCCAGCAGATAGCCCTTCCAGCCCTGAAGCTTCTCGGTGTTGGTGTTGACGCAGATGGAGGCGCTGGACACCAGGTAGAACAGGAAGAAGGTTGGCAGGTAGCGCAGCACCGCGGGCAGGATGTTGGCGTCCCAGGTCTTGAAGGCGAAGGTCCAGATGCGGAAGTCGCTCTTGAAGAGGGCGTCCATCAGGAACAGCACCGCGTAGGCGATGATAATGGTCACCAGGGCCGTGCACAGGGAGGCCAGGATGGTCATGGGCTTGAAGCTCACGCCGTAGTTGGCGAAGCTCGCGCCGTTCTTGGCCTTGGACACCAGATACACCACGCTCATGGCCAGCAGGGAGATGAAGGTGGCGGCGATGGTCCAGTAGGCGATGTCGTTGACGGCGGGGCAGGTCCAGAAGGCCTGGTTCTGATACATGGGGGTGTGGGCGATGATGGCCAGGCAGGAGCTGGCCACCGTCACGAAGATGCTGCCGGTGAGCAGGGCCTTCTTGTGCTCCGTCTCCTTGAGGCTGTAGAAGATGCCGATCAGGCCCGCCAGGCCGAAGACGATGCCGGCGTAGAACAGGAAGTTCACCGTGGCGCTGCCGACGCCGCCGTCGATAAGCGGGGTGAAGAAGAAGGCGGGCAGCAGGATCAGGCCGAAGAGCAGGGCGAAGGTGCCCGCCTTGGCCCCGGTACCGGAGACGGAGGGCTGGACGGCCAGCTCGCCGGTCTTGGCCAGCTTGAAGAAGGGCAGCTCGGTCAGGAGCGTGACCACGGGGACGAACAGCAGCACGAAGCCCACCAGGGCCACGCACTCAAAGAACTCCTTCCACTGCCAGATCTGGTTATCGGGGGCGATATCCTTCAGCAGGCCCGCGTAGTCGGCAAAGGCGGTGGTGTAGAAGGAGATGGCATAGCCCGTGGTCTCCTTGGAGAAGTGGTTCCAGGGGTGGGTCTGGGCCGGCTGGTAGATGATGCGGCGGCCGCCGTCGGCGGTGTCATACCACACACCTGCCTCGGGGGCCTCCTGCTCCAGCCAGGTCTGGGCCTCGGGGGTGCCCACGTAGTTCTTGTGCCGGACGGTGCCGCCGGTCTCGGCGGGGTCGTTAAAGAAGAACTCGTCGTACTGGGCGGCCACCTTGCCCATGATGCGCCCGCCGCCCAGGGAGTCGGCCGTGGCGGCGTCCACGCCGGCGATGGCGGTATAGGAGAAGTCAGAGCCCTCGGACAGGCCCGCGTAGATCTTGCGCACGCCGGTGTCCGGGTAGGCCATCTCGTCCATCGCCAGGGCCATGGAGGAGGAGAAGCCGCCCATAGAGTGCCCGGTGACGCCGATGAGGCCGTTGCCCTCCGCGTCCTTCAGGACGTAGGGCTGCTCATACATGTACTGGACCGCGTCGTTCATGGAGTTGACCCAGAACGGCAGCCAGAGGCCGAAGAAGTCGGTGCTGGCGTAGTTGGAGGGGTCGATCTTGGAGTGGCCGTGGTCGTACTGGTCCAGGGCCAGGACCACGAAGCCCCGGCGGGACAGCTCGATGGCGTTGGCGTCCTGCATCTCGGCGGAGTTCAGGTAGCCGTGGGTGACGATCACCGTGGGCTTGGGGTTATCCGCGGAGGCGTCCTTGGGCATGTACAGCAGGCCGCTCAGCTCGCCGTGGAGCGCGTCGAACTTGATGCGGGACACGGACACACTGCCGGTACTGGTGTTGAACACATTGGCCAAAATGCTGCCCAGCAGGATCAGCACCAGGGCCACGGCCAGCACCACAAGGGTCTTTTTGTGCTTTTTCATGTTTTCCATCCTTTCTCTCAACAAATGTGCGTTTTGTTTCCACTGGAAACAATCTAAATCCATTATAGCGCGGTCCATCAAAAAATGCAAGCATTATTTACAAAAAATCATAGCTTTTTGCAGCTGTCTTATGGTATAGTACATAGTGATCTGACAGAAGCTGACAATTTGGAAGGAGACTGGGCGCTATGAAGCTGGAATGGATGGGCGAATACCGGGACGTGGTGGAGGCCCTGATACACTACTGCAACATCTACGCCGCCTCCTACAAGACGGAGCACCTGGTCTATGAGGGCGTGGCCTTCTCCTTTGCCCAGGTGCAGGTGCTGGAGTATCTGCTGGAGAACGAGGAGCGGCAGGAGAACATGTCCGCCATCGCCGCCCGCCTGGGCATCACCCGCAGCAACTTCACGAAGATCATCAACCGCCTGGCCGACAAGGGCCTGGTGGAGAAGAAGAGCGTCCCCGGCAGCCGGAAGGAACTGGCCGTGTCGGTCAACGCCCGGGGCCGGGAGCTGTATGAGGCCTATTCCAAGGAGATCCTGCGCTACCACTTCTCCCCCATGTTCTCCTCCCTGGCCCAGATCCCCCCGGCCCAGCGGGCGCTGATCAAGGAGGCGCTGAACAGCGCCGTCCACCACAGCCCGGCCAGCGGCCCGACCCAGTGCCGCTCCCCGGGCGGACAGTTTGAAATAGAAACGGAATAAGTAAAGCGCCCGCATGCCGCGGGCGCTTGTTCATTTCAAAATCTTATTCACTTCGCTCTCGCCGTAGAGCCGGAGGCCGGCGGCGCGGAGCTTTTCCGCCGCCACCCCGTCGCCGGGGACCAGGGTCCGGGAAAAGCTGCCGTCGTAGACGGTGCCGCTGCCGCAGGAGGGGCTCCGCTCCTTCAGCAAAGCCAGGCGGCAGCCGAAGCGCTCCGCCAGGGCCAGGGCGGTCTCCCCGCCCTTTTCAAACTCCGCCGTCACATCGGCCCCGTCCCGGCCCAGCACCCGGCCGGGGACCCGTTCGCTGGGCTCCCTGGGTGCGGGCAGGCCCGAGGCGGTCTCCGGGCAGACGGGCACGAGCCGGTATCTCTCCCGGAGCTTCGCCAGCTTTTCCGGCGGCAGGGCGTTGTGCCCCCCGTCGTATTTGCAGCGGCTGCCCAGCAGGCAGGCGCTGATCAGCAGTCTCTTCATGGCTCCCCCCTACCTCCGCATGCTCAGGCCCAGGATCGCGCCGCAGAGGCCGCCTACGATGTGGGTCAGCTGGGACACGTTGTCGCTGAGGACCACGCCGTCCACGATCTCTCCGCCCACGTACAGCACCATCACCAAAATCAGCGTGATGGGGATGGTGCCGTCCTTCATGCCGGACAGGGAGGACATGACGATCATCATAAAGGCGATGCCCGAAGCCCCCAGCAGGGCGATGCTGGGGAAGAACAGCCACTGGACCATGCCGGACACCAGGGCCGTCAGGAAGATGGCCCAGAAGAGGCTGGCGCTGCCGTACTTTTCCTCCAGGGGAGGGCCCACCACCAGGATCATCATCATGTTGTTTATGTAGTGGGAGTAGCTGGCGTGGCCCAGCACGTGGAGCACGAAGCGGGGGTAGGACAGGGGGTCTGAGAGGGAGCAGCGGTAGACGCTGAACAGGTTCTGGGTGGTCCAGCCCTGGGTCAGGGTGTCCAGAAGCAGGGCGGCCAGGGCCAGCAGCGCGAAGGTCAGCACCACGGGCGAATTATACTGCAAGTGCAGCCTCCACCGCCTCATACGCCGGCCTCCAGCTCCTCCAGCGCCCTCCGGTAAAAGCTCTCCGTGTCCGCGTCAAAGCAGACCATGCGCACCCTCTCGATCTCCGGGTGCCCGGCCAGGTAGCCGGCGATGGTCCGGATGGCGATCTGAGAGGCACACTTCAGGGGGAAATGGTAGACCCCCGTGCTGATGGAGGGGAAGTCCACCGTCTTGCAGCCGTTGGCCGAGGCCAGCTCCAGGCAGGAGCGGTAGCAGGAAGCCAGCAGCTCTCTCTCCCCGTAGCGTCCCCCTTGCCAGATGGGGCCGGGGGTGTGGATGACGTACTTGGCGGGCAGCCGGTAGCCCTTGGTGATCTTGGCCTTGCCGGTCTCACAGCCGTGGAGCGTGCGGCACTCGGCCAGCAGCTCCGGCCCGGCGGCCCGGTGGATGGCCCCGTCCACACCTCCGCCCCCCAGCAGGGAGCAGTTGGCGGCGTTGACGATGGCGTCCACATTCTGGCGGGTGATGTCCCCTTGGATGATCTGGATCCTCTCTTGCATAGCTTTTCTCTCCCGTATTCTTCTTTCAACCGCAAAAAACCAAAGCGTCGCTTTGGTTTGAGCGTGCCGCCAAAGTCGACACGCTTCAAATGCGACCCACTACGTTGGGCTCGCATTTGAGTTACTCGCGCTTATCGCCCTTCGGTTGGTCGGCGCGAGGGCTCACGTTGTTCGCCTTAGGGTGTTTTTGAGGCGGCAAAGCTGCCTCAAAAACAAACTAAATTCTAATTATACCTTCATATTGATCTCTGCAAGGGTTTGTCTATAGTCTGAAACCAAAGCTTCGCTTTGGTGTGTTTTTTACTCCAGTGTCACGCTGACCTGGCCGCCGTCTCCGGCGCTGAGCTTCACCTGGCGGACCTCCGTGCCCCGCCGGGCGATCATCTCGGCGGCGATCACGTCCTCGATCTCCTTCTGGATGAGCCGGCGCAGGTTCCGGGCCCCGTAGGTGACGGAGTAGCCCTTCTTCACCAGCGCGTCGATGAGCGCCTCGTCCCAGCTCAGGTCCAGGCCCTTGTCCCGGAGCACGTCCCGAACCTCGCCCAGCATCAGCGCGGCGATAGCGCGGAAATTCTCCTCCGTCAGCTGGTTGAAGCAGATGACCTCATCCACCCGGTTGATAAACTCCGGGCGCAGAAACTCGTTCAGGGCCTTCATGATCCGCTCCCGGCTCATGTCGCTGAGGGAGCCGCCGAAGCCCACGCTGCCGGTCTTGTTGTTGCTGCCGGCGTTGGTGGTCATGATGATGATGGTGTTCTCGAAGTTCACCGTCCGGCCCTGGGCGTCGGTGATGCGGCCGTCGTCCAGGATCTGGAGCAGGATGTTCATCACGTCCGGGTGGGCCTTCTCGATCTCGTCGAAGAGGACCACCGAGTAGGGCTTGCGGCGGATCTTCTCCGTCAGCTGCCCGGCCTCGTCATAGCCCACGTAGCCCGGGGGCGAGCCGATGATCCGGGAGACGGAGAACTTCTCCATGAACTCGGACATGTCCAGCCGGATCAGGCTCTCCGGGCTGTCGAACATATCTGCGGCCAGGCGCTTGACCAGCTCCGTCTTGCCTACGCCGGTGCCGCCCACGAAGATGAAGCTCACCGGCTTGCGCTTGACCTTCAGGCCCACCCGGCTGCGCCGGATGGCGGCGCAGAGGGCGTCGATGGCGGCGTCCTGGCCCACCACATGGGCCTTGAGCCTCTCGTCCAGCTTGGCAAGCCGCTCCAGCTCATCCTCCTTGATGCTGGAGGCGGGGATCTTGGTCCACAGCTCGATGATCCGGGCCAGGTTATCCACCGTCAGCCTGGGCCGGCCCTTGGCCTTCAGGGCGTCCAGCTCCTGCTGGAGCTGGATCTCCCGGCTGCGCAGCTGGGCGATGCGG
>CANQTO010000009.1 GCA_947626785.1 uncultured Oscillospiraceae bacterium | reverse complement strand
TTCATCACGTCCAGCACCTCGCCCACCATCTCCGGATCCAGAGCGGAGGTGGGCTCGTCGAAGAGCATGACCTCGGGCTCCATGCACAGGGCCCGCACGATGGCGACACGCTGCTTCTGCCCGCCGGAGAGCTGGCTGGGGTAGGAATCGGCCCGGTCCTTAAGGCCCACCCGGTCCAGCAGGGCCAGGGCCTTCTCTTCTGCCTCCTTGGGGGACTTTTTCAGCACCTGGACGGGGGCCAGGGTCAGGTTTTTCAGGATGGTCATGTGGGGGAAGAGGTTGAAGTGCTGGAAGACCATGCCCATCTTCTGGCGGTGCTTGTTGATGTCCGACTTGGGGTCGGTGATATCCACACCGTGGAAGGTCACCGTGCCGCTGGTGGGCGTCTCCAGCAGGTTCAGGCAGCGCAGGAAGGTGGATTTGCCGCCGCCGGAGGGGCCGATGACCACCACCTTCTCGCCGGGGTAGATATGCTCGTCGATGCCCTTGAGCACCTCGTGGTCCCCAAAGGATTTGGTCAGGTCCTTAACGTCGATCACTGGCCCGCAGCCTCCTTTCCAGAATGCTCTGCAGATAGCTGAAGAGCATCACCATGATGAGATACATGATGGCGGTGATGATGAGGGGGAACATGTAGTCATAGGTCCGCGCGCCGATAGCCCGGGCCGCGTAGACCACCTCTTTGCCGGCGATGACCGAAATAAGGGAGGTGTCCTTCAAAAGCACGATGAACTCGTTGCCCAGGGAGGGCAGGATGGCCTTGAAGGCCTGGGGAATGACCACGAAGCGCATGGTCTGGATGTAGTTCAGGCCCAGGGAACGCCCGGCTTCCGCCTGCCCCGGGTCCAGGCTCATGAGCCCGCCCCGGATGATCTCCGCCACATAGGCGCCGGAGTTGATGCCCAGGCCCAGCGCGCCCACCAGAGTGAAGTTCCGGCTGGTAGCGAAGATGACGAAGCCCCAGATCAGCAGCTGCACCATCATAGGCGTGCCCCGGATGATGGTCACATAGACCTTGCAGATCCCATTCACGAAGCCCAGCAGGAAGTTTTTCGTCCCGGGCCGCTGCTGGTCGTGGGCCGTGCGGATGATGGCCACCAGCACCCCCAGCACCACGCCGAAGGCCAAGGCCAGCACGGTCACCTCCAGGGTGGTGCCCAGGCCCTCAAAATAGGTCTTCCAGCGGCCGGACTCGAACCAGGCCCGGTAGAAGCGCAGAAACGTGTTCTGCCAGAAGCTCAGGTCCGCCTTGTTCAGGGCGGACAGGCTCTCATAGAGCGCGTCAACGTTCATGACGGTTCCCTCTTTCAAACAACATTTACGAAAAAATCCGGCATAGCCGGATTTTTTCCCGCCGCTTGCGGCGTGACCCAACGGGGCCCCCACAAAGGGTCAAGCCCTTTGTGGGGAGAGGACGAGCAGCGGAGCGAATAAGCTTTCGTGTTTACACGGAAGCGAATGATGCGGAGCTTGCGAGGACGTTACTCCGCGGTGATGTACTTGTCGATGATGGCCTGGACGCTGCCGTCGGCGATCATCTCTTCCAGAGCGCTGTTCAGGGCGTTCAGCAGGCCGGTGTTGCCCTCATTGACGGCCAGGCAGTAGTCCTCGACCACCCACTCGCCCTCCAGGATGTGCAGGCCGGGGTTGGCCGCCACATAGGCCTGGGCGGGGCCGTTGTCGATAATGACCGCGTCGATCTGGCCGTTGAGCATGGCCTGGACCGCCAGAGCGCCGTTGTCATAGGCCAGCACATGATCCTCGCCGTAACCGCCGTTCTCCGGGGTATCGGCGGCGTAGATCTCGCCGGTGGTACCGCGCTGCACACCGATCATCTTGTCGTTGGCCAGCGCGTCCATATCGGTGATGTCAGAGTCGTCGGGGACGATGACCACCTGCACGCCCTGGGCGTAGCTGGTGGAGAAGTCCATAAGCTCGTCCCGGTCTTCCCGGTAGGTCAGGCCGGCCAGGACCATGTCGCTCTTGCCCTGCTGGACGGCCACCAGGGCAGAGTCAAAGTCCATATCGTCGATGACCAGCTCCAGGCCCAGCTTGTCAGCCAGGGCCACGGCGATCTCCACGTCGATGCCCTCGAAGCCCTTGTAAGCGCCCTCGCCGTCAGCGACCATCTCATAGGGAGGGAACTGGGCATTGGTGCTCATGATGAGCTTGCCCTCTTCCACCGTGGTGTAACCCTCGTCAGCAGCGGGGGCCTCTTCGGCGGGGGCCTCGGCAGCAGGAGCTTCCTCAGCAGGGGCTTCCTCGGCTGGAGCCTCGGTAGCGGCAGGGGCAGCGGAGCCACCGCAGGCGGCCAGAGCCAGGACCATGGTCAGAGCCAGGACCAGGCAAAGCAGTTTTTTCAGTTTCATCTTAATTCCTCTTTATTCCATGATTTGTCCAACGGACAAATCGCATGATATCACCGCTGCCGCCGCCTGTCAAGGCTTAAGTGGAAAAATATCCGTTTTATATAGATATTATAGACAGACGGCAGGGGAATTTGGCGATTTTTTTGGTCGTGCTCCGCATAAAAAATGAATACTACGGCTGTAGCAAAAGGGTCTGGGGGAAAAACAACGCCGGGGACCGCGAGAAATATTCCCGCGTGAAGCTTATCGCGCGGCGCCCAGTTCAAGCCCGGGTACGATGCGCGGTTTGGAGCAGCGGGAGAGCGCATACCCACATATCCACTTTTTATACAATTGAATCAGTAATTTCGCTCAGGACCCGGTTTCCCGGGGAAAGCCCATTTTGGCCTTCAGGTCCGGGTCAAGATACCGCTTCCACACCGTTCGCAGGAAGAAGGCGCCCAGCAAAAACGGCATGGTAAAGCCGATCAGCAGCAGATAGACCAGGCTCAGCGGCAGCAGCAGAAGGGCGGCGGCTGGAAGGATGTGGCAGCAGAGCACGGCCAGGGCGGAGCGGGCCGGTTTTCCGATCCC
The DNA here is from genome assembly GCA_947626785.1 of uncultured Oscillospiraceae bacterium. GTDB lineage: Bacteria > Bacillota > Clostridia > Oscillospirales > Oscillospiraceae > Limivicinus. The sequence goes on along the minus strand of CANQTO010000009.1, from coordinate 64,463 downwards.
CAGCAGCAGGGAGAGCCGCAGGGCCTCCCGGACGGGGCAGCCGGCGTCCAGAAGCGCGTACAGGTGGGCGGAGATCAGCAGGACCGCCAAAAACACGGTGGAGCAAAACAGGAACGGGAGCAGGAACAGGGGCTGCTCTCCGGCCTGCCGGAGGTAAAACCATATCCCCAGGCCGGACAGGGCCAAGGGCAGCGCCGTCAGGGCAAAGGCGGTATAGCCCCGCTTCCACTCCCCTCGAAGGGCGCGCAGATAATCCCCGCTGCGCACCGGCTTCCCCAGAGCCATGAGGCGGGCCGAGCGGTACAGGGCGAAGACCGCCGGCGGGACCGTGACGACCGGCAGGCAGCTCAGGACAAACAGAGCGTTCACCAGCAGCACCGCCGCGCAGTTGTCCTCTAAGATCTCCCAAAAGCGGGCGGCGCCCGTCTTCTCCGGAAGCTCGACGCCCTCCGGCGGCTCAAACCTTTGTCCAAAAAGCACGGTTATCCCCTCCTTTCGGGTCCCTTATAACACAGCAGCCAAGGCGTGTCAAGGAAGCGGCGCGGGCAGGGGTGGCGCATTGTGCTATATGCGTTTGCCAAATCATATGGCAAAATCACACTTTCTCGAATCGTGACACGAAACCTTTCCCGCTCTGTTTTGTCAATATTCCCAATGAAAACAGGCTAAAATTGTGCAGCTCTACGATTTTTTGAAGAAACATACCCAAATGTCAGCAGACTTGCAGTTAATGCGTGCTGTGCGGCATCTGGGTATATTTTGGCTCCACCCGTTCATTTACATGTGAAATCGAATCGTGCTATCATGCCAATAGTTCAAAAATCGCGTGTGTTTCCGGATAGAAACAGCGCAAAAACAAAAAGGAGTGGGAGCATGAAAAAGATCCGAGCGGCGGCAGCGGCGGTACTGCTTATCGTGCTGCTGCTGTCAATGACCGGCTGCGGAGCCTCCGACGGCAAGACGCACCTGACCTTCCAGATCTGGGACACCAACCAGCGCCAGGGAATGCAGGACATGTGCGACGCCTACACCGCCCAGCACCCGGACGTGGTCATCGACGTGCAGGTGGTCAGCTGGAACGAGTACTGGACCAAGCTGGAGGCCGCCGCCGAGTCCAACACGATGCCGGACATCTTCTGGATGCACACCAACCAGCTTCTCTACTACGCGGACTTCGGGATGCTGGCCGATGTGACGGACCTGTATGAGGATGTGGAGCCGGACTACTATCAAAAGCACTTTTCCGAGATCTCCCTGGGGAACATCAGCGGCTCTGACGGGCGCTACTACGGCGTGCCCAAGGACAAGGACAACGGCGTGCTGGTCTATAACAAGGAGATGTTCGACGCCGCCGGCGTGGCCTATCCCGACGAGGACTGGACCTGGGACGACATGACAGAGGCCTCTCAGAGAATCTACGACGCCACCGGCAATTACGGATATCTGGCCTATCTGGACGACCAGCTGGGCTACTGGGCCTATGTCTACCAGAACGGCGGCTACATCCTCAGCGCCGACCGGACCACCAGCGGCTTTGACCAGCCCGGCGGCAAGGAGGCCATGGAGTTCTATATCGGTTTGCAGCAGGAGGACTGGTGCCCGGACCAGAACTTCTTCACCCAGAACGGCGCGGGCGCTACCTTCTGGTCTCAGCGGGCCGCCATGTTCATGGAGGGCTCCTGGAGCCTGCTGGGCGCTCTGCGGGACCACCCGGAGATGACTGGCAAGTGGGACATCGCCATGCTGCCCAAGGCCCCCGACCCGGTGAGCACGCCGGAGAGCCTGGACCGGGACGGCCGGGCCTGCATGTCCAACGGCCTGTGCTACTCCACCGGGGCCCACGGCAAGAACCTTGAGATCGTGAAGGACGTGCTGAAATACTTCGGCACCGAGGAGGCTCAGCTGATCCAGGGCCGGTCCGGCGCGGCCATCCCCGCCTACCTGGGCACCGAGGAGAGCTGGCGGACCGCCTTTGAGGAGTTCGGCGATCCCATCAACTTGGACTGCATCTTCGACCAGTTCGATTATGCCATCCAGGTCCCCTACAACTCCGCCAGTCCCCGCTGGAAGAGCCAGGTCCTGGACGTGCTGACCCAGGTCTACGCCGGCAACCGGGACGTGGACACGGGCCTGGACGAGATCGCCCAGATCGTCAATACAGAGACAGCCAAGAAACTGGCTGACGGCTGAGAGGAGGCTGCGCTGTGAACAAGAAATTGACCGTCGCCGAGCGGCGGGAGGAAAACTGGGGCTGGCTCATGGTGGCCCCCACCATCATCGGCCTGTTCGTGCTGAATATCTGGCCTTTTATCCAGACGATCTACACCAGCTTCTGTGAGCATCTGGGCTTTGGCCACTACAAATTCATCGGCCTTCAAAACTACATCGACATGTTCGGCAACGCGGAGTTCTGGAAGGCCACCTGGAACACCGTCAAGTTCTGTATCCTCACCGTGCCCGTGGGCGTGATCCTGGCCCTGTTCGTGGCCATGCTCCTGAACACCAAGGTCCGCTTCAAGGGCGGCTTTCGCACCATCTTCTTCCTGCCTCTGGTGTGCGCCCCCGCGGCCATCGCCATGGTCTGGCAGGTGATCTTCAACGGGGACAGCGGCATCCTCAACCAGCTTCTCGGCACCCATATCCAGTGGATCACAAATCCCAAGACCGCCATCGTGGCCGTGGCCATCGTCTCCATCTGGAGCAGCATCGGCTATGACGCGGTGCTGCTGCTGGCAGGTCTGCAGAACATCCCCAAGACCCTCTACGAGGCCAACAGCATCGACGGCGCGGGCAAGGTCCGGCAGTTTTTCTCCATCACCCTGCCCATGATCTCCCCCACCATGTTCTCTGTACTCATCATGCGGCTCATGTCCTCCATGAAGGTCTACGACCTGATCTACATGATGTCCGACGACACCAACCCCGCCATGGCCGACATGCAGAGCCTGATGTACCTGTTCTACCGTTCGTCCTTCGTGGCCGGCGACCGGGGCTACGGCTCCGCCATCGTCGTCTGGACGGTCAGCCTGATCCTGCTCGTCACTCTGATCCAGTTCTGGGGTCAGAAGAAGTGGGTCACCTACGATATTTAAGGAGGGTCCGGCATGAAAAACTTAAATTCTCTGCACCGCTCCTACGCCGTCGCCAAATTCCTCACCTATTTTGCCCTGATCGTAGGCTCGGTCATCATGATCTTCCCCTTCGTGTGGATGCTCCTGACCAGCTTCAAGACCCAGGCCGAGAGCGTCAGCATCCCCGCCACCTTCTTCCCCTCCGCCTTCCGGCTGGACGGCTATAAGAAGGTCCTGGAGAACCTGCCCTTTGTCAGGCTGTACTGGAACACCATCCTTCTGGTGTTCTTCCGGGTCGTCTGCGCCGTGGTCTTCAGCTCCATGGCGGGCTACGCTTTTGCCAAGCTGAAATTCCGCGGCAAGAACCTGCTGTTCACCATCGTGCTGATGCAGATGTCCCTGCCCAGCCAGATCTTCATCATCCCCCAGTACCAGATGGTTGCCAAGCTGGGCCTGGTCAACACCATCGCGGGCCTGGTATTTCCCGGACTTGTCAGCGCCTTCGGCGTGTTCTTCCTGCGGCAGACCTACCTGGGCATTCCGGATGAGATCGGCGAGGCCGCCTATCTGGACGGCTGCAACCAGTTCCAGACCTTCTACAAGGTCATGTTCCCCCTGACCGGTACCTCGGTGGCCGCTCTGACGATCTTCACCGCCGTGTTCGCCTACGGCGACCTGATGTGGCCCCAGATCGTCAACAACGACATCAACATGTTCACCCTGTCCGCCGGCCTTGCCACCCTGCGGGGCCTGGACACCACCAACTTCCCCATGCTGATGGCGGGCTCTCTGCTGGCCATGCTGCCCATGATCGTGCTCTACCTCATCTTCCAGCGCCAGTTCGTGGAGGGCATCGCCGGCACCGGCGGGAAATAATTCCGTCCCTCTTCACTTTAAAACGGCCCCGGTGTGGAACTTTTCCGCCGGGGCTGTTTTCCCGTATTCTCTTCCTTGCGCTTCACTCAAAAATCCTATATAATCGCTATGCAACAATTCGATTTGGGAGGTCCCCTATGATCGTACTCGACAAAGAGCGGAAGCTCATCACCCTGCACACGCAAAATACCAGCTATCAGATGAAAATCTGGGACTACTCTGTTCTTCTGCATACCTACTACGGCCCCAGGATTGCGGACGGGGACCTGTCCTGCTTGCTGCGCCCCTGGGACCGGGGCTTCTCCCCCAATCCCAACGAGGCCGGAGACGAGCGCGGCTTCTCTCTGGACACCTTTCCCCAGGAGTACTCCACCTGCGGCGTGGGGGACTTCCGCCTGCCCTCTATCGAGCTGGAGCTGCCCAGCGGGAGCCGGAGCGCCGATCTGCGGTATGCGGGCTGTGAGGTGCGAAGCGGCAAGTACGCTCTGGAGGGCCTTCCTGCCTTTTACGGCAGTGAGGAGGACTGGCAGAGCCTCTCGGTCCGCCTGACGGACACCGCCGCCCAGGTGGAGGTGGAGCTTCTGTACGGTGTTTTGGAGAAGTACGATCTGATCACCCGCTCCGTGCGGGTGACCAACCGGGGGGACCGGTCCGTCAAGCTCTGCCGCTGCATGTCCCTGTGCCTGGACTTCACCCGCGCGGACCTGGACATGATCACCTTCAACGGCGCCCACGTGATGGAGCGCTGCCCCTGCCGCTCCCCTCTCCATCCAGGCTTCCAGAGCGTAGAGAGCGTCCGCGGTGCCTCCAGCCATCAGCATAACCCCTTCGCCGTCCTCTGCGACCGGAACGCGGACGAGGACCACGGCCTGTGCTACGGGGCCATGCTGCTCTACAGCGGCAACTTCCTGGCCGCGGCGGAGAGGACCCAGTTTGAAAACGCCCGGCTGGTGCTGGGCATCCACCCCTATCAGTTCGGCTGGGTCCTGAAGCCCGGCGAGAGCTTCACCGCCCCGGAGGCGGCCCTGGTCTGCTCCCCCGCCGGCTTCGGCCAGATGAGCCGGCAGTTCCACCGGAGCATCCGGGAGCACCTGATCCGGGACCCCTACCGGGGCCGGCGCCGCCCGGTGCTGATCAACAACTGGGAGGCCACCGAGATGCGCTTCACCGCCGGCCGGCTGGTGCAGATCGCCCAAGAGGCCGCCGGGCTGGGGATGGAGCTGTTCGTCATGGACGACGGCTGGTTCGGCGCGCGAAACGAGGACAACGCCGGGCTGGGGGACTGGGTCGTCAACGAGACCAAGCTCCCCGGCGGGCTGGACGCCCTGGTCAAGCGGCTCAAGGCCCTGGGGCTGGCCTTCGGCATCTGGATCGAGCCGGAGATGGTCAATGAGGACAGCGAGCTCTACCGGGCGCACCCGGACTGGGTCCTGAGCGTGCCCGGGCGCGGGCCCTCCCGGGGCCGCCAGCAGCTGGTGCTGGACTTCTCCCGGGAAGAGGTGCGGGACCATGTCTACGGGCAGATCCACGCCGTCCTCTCCAGCACGGAGGTAGCCTACGTCAAATGGGACATGAACCGCAGCCTCACCGAGGTCTGGTCCGCCGCCCTGCCCCCGGAGCGCCAGGGGGAGGTGTACCACCGCTATGTCCTGGGCGTGTACGACTTTGCTGAGCGCCTGCGGCGGGATTTCCCCCAGCTGCTCCTGGAGGGCTGCTCCGGCGGCGGCGGGCGCTTTGACGGGGGCATGCTCTACTACGCGCCCCAGATCTGGTGCAGCGACAACACGGACGCCATTGACCGGCTGCGCATCCAGTACGGGACCTCCTTCTGCTATCCGGTGTCCAGCATGGGGGCCCACGTCTCCGCCGTGCCCAACGGGACCACGGGCCGCGTCACGCCAATGGAGACCCGGGGCGTTGTGGCCATGTCCGGGACCTTCGGCTACGAGATGGACCTGAACAAGTGTACGCCTGAGGAAAAGGAGACCGTCCGCCGGCAGACGGAATGGTTCAAAGAGCACTACGAGCTGATCCAGAACGGGGACTACTACCGCCTCACGGACCCCTTCCAGAACGGCCCCTACACCGCCTGGGAGCAGGTGTCGCCGAATAAGCGGGAGGCCTTGGTCAGCCTGGTGACCGGCCCCTTCCGGGGCGCGCCCCCGCTCCTGGCCCTGTGCATCAAGGGCCTGGACCCGGCTCTGCGCTATAGGGTCAACGGTGAGGGCAGCTGGCCCGGGGACCTGCTGATGAACGCGGGCTACCCCCTCCCCCTTCTGAAAGGCGACTACCGATCTCTTCAGCTGTACTTACAGGCAGAATAAGCAAAAAGCGCTGACCACGAAGGTCAGCGTTTTTTGTTATTGATATGGTGTATCTTGTTCTGGTTCCTCCACTCCCGGGGGGAGCTGCCGTAGCGCTTTTTAAAGGCCCGGGAGAAGTGGAGCTGATTGGGGTAGCCGCAGACCGCCGAGATCTCTTTGATGGGCAGATCCCCGGTGCGCATCAGCTCGGTGGCCTTCGCCAGGCGCATCCGGATGAGGAATTCCTGGGGCGTGCAGCCCATGCTCTCCTTGAAGATCTTGCTGAAGTAGTTCCGGTTGAGCTTGCACACGTCGGCGATCTCCTCCACCGTCAGCTCCCGCTGATAGTTCTGCTCCATATAGGTGACCGCCTCCTGCACATAGAAGTCCCGCAGGCGGGTCCCCGTGGCGCTCCGGTGGGAGGCCGAGGAGCGGATCAGCGCGTCTAAAAACAGGCAGAGGTAGCCTATGAGGTGCAGGGCGGAGGCGTCGGAGTGATCGGTGATATAGAGCATCAGGTCCCGCATGGTCCCGGCCAGAGCCGGGTCCCCCGGCCTATAGATGGGCTGGGCCACGCCCAGACCCGCGCTGCTCAGATACTCCGCCGCCCGCAGCCCGTCAAACTCCAGCCAGACGTATTTCCAAGGCTCCTCCGCGTCCGCGCTGTAGGTATTGATCTGGCCGGGGCAGATCAAAAAGCCCTGCCCGGCCTCCAGGGCATAGCGGTGGGTGACGCCGTCCTCCGCCGTGGAGTCCAGGGTCCCCTTTCCGGAGATGATGTAGTGGAACAGGTAGTGGTTCCGGATGAAGGGGCCGAAGGAGTGCAGCGGTTCGCACTGCTCCCAGCCGTACTGGTAAAGGCGCAGGTCGATAAAATTCTCATTGGGGAAGATGGAAAACGAGAAGTCCGACATAAAAGCACCTCTTTCTAACGCCAAGTGAGCTCTCTCACGCCTGGCCCACTTCCCTGTCCGGCTCCAGCCTCACCGTGGGCCAGTTCTCGTTGATCCTCCGGTAGCAGGGGCAGTCCGCCGCGTGGTCGTTGATGACGCCGCAGGCCTGGAGATGGGAATAGACCGTCACCGGGCCGACGAACTGAAAGCCCCTCTTTTTCAGGTCCCGGCCGATCTCATCCGACAGACCGTTGCTGACGGGGATACGGCCCTCCGCGTGGCCCTCGTAGAGGACGGTCTTCCCGCCCGTATAGGCCCAGAGGTAGGCGCAGAAGCTGCCGAACTCCGCCCGGACCTGCTGATAGCGGCGGGCGTTGTTGATGATGGCCCGGACCTTCCGCTCGGCTCTCAGCATCCCCTCTGTGTTCAAAATGCGCTGCACGTCCTCCTCGCCATAGGCGGCGATCCTGTCATAATCGAAGTTTTCAAAGCAGCGGCGAAAGATCTCCCGCTTTTTCAGCATCAAGCTCCAACTCAATCCACATTGGAGGCACTCCAGCGTCAGATGCTCGAACATCTGCCGGTCGTCATGGACGGGGACGCCCCACTCCCGGTCGTGGTAAAGCCGGTCAGCCTCGCTGCTGTTGGCCCAGTCACAGTGTCCCATGTCTTTCTCCCCCGTATGAACACAGATATAATCGTATTATAATGTGCCGGCTTTCCGGCGTCAAGGGCAGGAAAGCTTATGAACAAGCGGCTTTGACGGGCTCTGCGCAGCGGTTTGAGATTTCAAGTCTTGTCCTGCTTTTCCTTGATGAGCAGGTTGCACAGGCACATGACGACGGCGAACAGGATCCCCGCCACCGGCCAGAGGACCCAGGTGGTCTCCCAGTCTCTGGTCCAAAAGCTCCAGCCCAGATACACGGCGGCAGCGGTCAACCAGTAGACTGTGGAGACCGTCTCCTTGATGCGGTTCTTCCTCCGATCCCGCCGGGCATAGTCCCCCTCTTTAAGGAGCTTCTGCATACTGGCCCAGCGGACGCCGGCCAGGGTGAAGAGGCTCGCGCCGACCCCCGCCAGCAGGATCGTGACCGCCAGCATGACCACGATGAAAGTCTCCTTTTCCGTGACCAGGCCTGCGAAAAGCGGGACCGGGGAGAGGACGCACAGGCAGGTCGCGAGGATATTGGTTTTCGCATAGGCGGGCCGGTACGCCTTCTGCCGTTCCTTCACCATGCCGTCCACGCCGTACTCCGTTTCAAAGGGCTCCTTGTCGATGAACTCGAACGGAGCGTTTTTGAAGCCGCAGGAGACGAAGACCGCCACGGCGGCAGCGACCAGGACCAGCAGAATGACAAGGCCCGCCCCCGCGGCCAGGTTTTCGGGGAGCGTTTCCGTCGCGGCGGCCAGGAGAAGCAGCGGGATCACGGCGGCGACACACAGAAAAGTGGCCCCGGCGATGCGTTTGGCCGCCTGCTCTCTCCAGTCTAAAAATTCGTTCGCCAGGGCGAGGGAGACCCGCTTTACGGGTACGCGGTCCGTCTCGTCGGTCGATTCCTCGTCCTCGATCTCGTCCTTGAGCAGATAATCCGTCGTGACGCCGAAGAGCCTGCTCAGCGCCAAGATCTTCTCCAGATCCGGCACGGTCTGCGCGCCCTCCCATTTGGAGACTGCCTGCCGGGACACCCCCATTTTCTCCGCAAGCTCCTCCTGGGACCAGCCGTTCTTTTTTCTCAGGTTCGTTATTTTGTCCGCTAAGATCATGTTTTGTCCCTCCGCAGTGATTTTCCGGCGGCCTTTTCCTCCGCCGCCGAGAAGATCATAGCGTTTTTTGCGGTTGCCGTCCACCAAACGCGGGCTGGAAATCTGTCAACCGGGGGTTGCATAGGCTTTTAACTGCCCCTTTTACCCTCACAGCTTCTTCACGAAGAGGCAGCGGATGGCGTTGAGCACTGCCAGGACCATCACGCCCACATCGGCGAAAATGGCCAGGTACATATTGGCGATGCCCACGGCGCCCAGGACCAGGCAGGCCCCCTTCACACCCAAAGCCATCACGATATTCTGATACACGATGCCCAGGCACTTCCGGGAGATCTTGATGGCCTTGGCGATCTTCATGGGGTCGTCGTCCATCAGGACGATGTCCGCCGCCTCAATGGCGGCGTCCGAGCCCATGGCGCCCATGGCGATGCCGATATCGGCCCGGGACAGGACCGGGGCGTCGTTGATGCCGTCGCCCACAAAGGCCAATTTGGCCTTCCCGCTCTTCTGGGCCAGCAGCTCCTCCACCTTTGTCACCTTGTCCCCGGGCAGCAGCTCGCTGTACACGGTGTCGATCTGAAGCTCCTCCGCCACCTGCCGGGCCACCTTTTCCCCGTCACCGGTCAACATGACGGTCCGCTCCACCCCCGCCTCCCGCAGGGCGGCGATAGCCTTTTGCGCGTTGGGCTTTACCACGTCCGAGATGACGATGTGCCCCACATAGGAGCCGTCTATGGCCATATGGATGATGGTTCCGGCCTGGTGGCAGGGAATATAGGAAATGTTCAGCTGCTCCATCAGCTTGTCGTTCCCGGCGGCTACCGGCCTGCCATCCACCGTTGCCAGGATGCCCCGGCCGCTGATCTCCCGAATGTCGCTGACCCGGCTGCGGTCCGGCGTTTTCCCGTAGGCCCGCTGGAGGCTCTTGCTGATGGGGTGGGAGGACGCGCTCTCCGCCAGGGCGGCGTACTCGATGAGCTCCTCGTCCTCAAGCTCACTGTGGTGGATGCCGCTCACCTCAAAGACGCCCTGGGTCAGCGTGCCGGTCTTGTCGAACACCACCACCTTGGTCTGGGCGAGGCTCTCCAGGAAGTTGGAGCCCTTCACCAGAACGCCCTCCTGGCTGGCCCCGCCGATCCCGGCAAAGAAGCTGAGTGGGATGCTGATGACCAGGGCGCAGGGGCAGCTGATGACCAGGAAGGTCAGGGCCCGGTAGATCCAGGTGCCCCAATCCGCCGCCAGGCCCAGAGCCAGCAGCCGCGCCAGGGGCGGCAGGACCGCCAGCGCCAGGGCGCTGCAGCACACCGCGGGGGTGTAGATCTTGGCGAATTTGGAGATGAAGTCCTCGGACCGGGACTTGCGGGAGCTGGCGTTCTCCACCAGGTCCAGGATCTTGGACACGGTGGACTCCCCGAACTCCTTGGTGGTCCGGATCTTCAGCAGGCCGGTCATGTTGATGCAGCCGCTGATGATCTCGTCCCCCGCCGCGGCCTCCCGGGGCAGGCTCTCGCCGGTGAGGGCGCTGGTGTTCAGGCTGGAGCTGCCCTCCAGGATGATGCCGTCGATGGGCACCTTCTCCCCGGGCTGCACCACGATCACCGTCCCGATCTCCACCTCGTCCGGGTCCACCTGCTCCAGAGCGCCGTCCCGCTCGATGTTGGCATAGTCGGGCCGGATGTCCATCAGGTCGCTGATGTTGCGGCGGCTCTTGCCCACGGCGTAGCTCTGGAACCACTCGCCGATCTGATAGAACAGCATGACGGCAATGGCCTCCAGATAGTCGCCGTTTTCATAGATGGCCAGAGCCATAGCCCCCACCGTGGCCACCGCCATCAGGAAGTTCTCGTCGAAGACCTGCCGGTTCAGGATACCCCGGACCGCCTTGCGCAGGATGTCATAGCCGATGAGGAAATAGTCCGCCAGATAAAAGGCAAAGCGCAGCCAGCGCCCGGCGCTTGGGAACAGAGTCTCGTCCAACCGGGCAAACAGCTCCGCTGGAAGCAGCTGGAGGACCAGCAGGACCCCGGAGGCTGCCAGGATCCGCTCCAGCATGCGCTTTTGCCTGCGGGTCATGCCACTGTCCGCCTTTGCGCCTATGACGAAGCGAAACACCGCCGCCGTTAAAATCACCGCCGCCAGCAGGATATCGATCACGAGCTCTTGCATTATGAACCACTCCTTTTATTCTGAAAAGAGGGCTCCTTGGGAGCCCTCTTGCCTTGTTATTAAAGGAAAATCTCGCAGTCCGGCTCCACCTTCCGGCAGGCCTTCAAAACGTTCTGCATGACGGCCTTGGGCTCCTGGCCCTCTCCGAACTCCACGGTCATTTTCTGGGTCATAAAGTTGACGACGGCGGCCTGCACACCGGCGGTCTTCCGGGCGGTGTCCTCCATCTTGTTGGCGCAGTTGGCGCAGTCCACTTCGATCTTGTAGGTCTTTTTCATCGGGCGCTTCCTCCATTCCAAAAATCTATTTTGATTTTATGATTAAGCACTTGTTTAATCATTACGCTTGCAGTATAATACCGGCAGGACCCCAGGTCAAGGGCGGCCGGGGATTCTCTGCCAAACGGGCGAAAAGAATGTCTGTTTGGGCGAAAAGCCCTCCGAAAGGAGATCTCCATATGAACGAGCTCCATTTGCCCCACCGGCACGGAGAGGGAGAAGGGACCGCCCGGATCAAAGAGCAGCTGGGCCGGGTGGACCGCTTTCAGACCGTGACCGAGGTGTTCCGGCAGCTGGACGACCCCACCAGGCTCCGCATTTTCTGGCTTTTGTGCCACTGCGAGGAGTGCGTGGTCAACCTCTCCGCCCTGCTGGAGATGTCCAGCCCGGCCGTGTCCCACCATCTGCGCCCGCTCCGCAACAGCGGGCTCATCGTCAGCCGCCGGGACGGGAAGGAGGTCTATTACCGGGCCGCCGACACGCCCCAGAGCCGGCTCCTCCACCAGATGATCGAGCAGGTGATGGAGATCGCCTGCCCGGAGCAGGACGGACCGGCAACGCCCCCGGAGGAGCACCCATCGGATCCGCTGGAGATCGCCCGGCGGGTCCATGAGGAGCTTTTGCAGCACCTGGACCGGAAGATCACCATCGAGGAGCTGGCCAAAAAGTATCTCATCAACCCCACCACCCTAAAGGAGGCCTTCAAGTCGGTCTATGGCAATTCCCTGGCGGCGCACATCCGGGAGCACCGGATGGAGCAGGCGGCTTCGCTCCTGCGAAGCAGCGACTTGAGCGTGGCGGAGATCGCCCAGGCGGTGGGCTATGACAGCCCCAGCAAATTCACTGCCGCCTTCAAAGCCTTCTTCCACATTCTGCCCAAGGAATACCGGAAACAGTCCTGACCGGGCGGGAGCTTGAAAACCTCTTTTCCCCTGTGCTATACTCTCTTCATGCTTCACGCGGAGGAACAACATTTATGGACATAGACGAAAAACGGACCGAGGCCCGGCTCTTGGAGCTGCTGGAGCAGTCGCCCCAGGAGGGGATGGAGGAGCTCATCGAGCGGTACACGCCCCTGGTCTGGGCGGTCGTGGGCCGCCATCTCAGCGACCCGGAGGATATCAAGGAGTGCGTCAACGACGTTTTTTATACCTTTTACACTCGCCGGGACCAGATCGACCTGGCCAAGGGCTCTCTGGCGCTGTACCTGACCATGACGGCCCGCTCCGCCGCCATTGACCGCCACCGGAAGAACCTCCGGCAGCCGGAGTCCGTCCCCCTGACCGATGTCCCGGAGGCGGACTCTATGGAGGAGGCCGCCGCGGCGCGCCTGGAGCTGGAGAGCGCCTTAGAGAAGCTGGACCCCCAGGACGCGGAGATCATCCGCATGAAATATTACGGCGGCATGACCGTACAGGAGATCGCCGCGGCTCTGGATCTGCCCTATGAGACGGTAAAGAAGCGGCACCAGCGCAGCCTGAAAAAGCTGCGGAAGCTGCTGATCGCGGGCCTCATCCTCCTGCTGGCGGCGGCGCTGACGGCCTGCGCCTATCTGGTCCTGCGCCATTTCGGCGTGGTGCCCGGGCTGGGGATCACCGACGGGGCGGAGCCTCAGGCGTACACCGCGGCTCAGACTGTGACTGTGGAGGCCGAGGAAGGCACTTACACCGTCACGGTCGCGATGTACCTGGACGGCACGCTGTATATGGAGGTGCGGGCGGAGCTTCCGCCTGATGAACTCGCCCGCCTGAAGGAGGCCATAGAGTCGCCGGACTCCAAATTTAACGGCCAGGACCCGCGCTTCGTGACCGTGGTCTGCGGCGGGGAGACAGTCAGCAGTGGGGTCGGTTTTGAAATAACAGACGGCGTTGGCCGGTTCATTATAACGGCGCAGGTGCCCCCGCCGGAGGACGGGACGTTCCATTTCACCCTTATGGGGATGGAGTTTGACGTCCCGATGGAGCGGCGGGACCCCGGCGAACCGGAGGAATATCCCTACGCCTTAGCCGAGCAGGGCGGCCTGCTGGCTATACCTGACCGGCAGGAGGACGGACTTATCATGGAGCTCTACGCTCTGAACAGCGGAGAGCTGACCATGGCCCAGTACCTGATCTACGATGCCTATATGCAGGGCAAAACGGACGACATCACCCTCACCGGCGCCGGCGGGACAGTCTATACCGGGTCATACTGGTTCAGGCCCGCGATCATGGTCACGGAGACCCTCTCCACGTGGAATTTCGGGGATGTGGAGCCGGGAGAGTACACCCTTCGCGTCCCCTACGTATACCTGATGGCGGACCTCAATGAAGTGCCGGAAGGCATCCCGGTGGATCTGGATAAGGGCACCTGGGAGGACGTGACGATCCCGCTGCCCTACGGGAGCATCTCCATCGTCTCCTGCGAAGCCGTGGAGGGGGACGCGGTGCCGGAGCAGAGCATGTTTGACAGCGGCTGGCTCTTCACCCTGCGCTGGGAGCCGCCGGAGGACAGCGATCTGAAATTCACGGCGGACGCCTTCTCGCTGAATGTCAATATTCCGTATGAAGGCTCAACTCTGGGGCTCGCCGGACCTGTAACTGAAAGTTTCTCTCTGGGTCCCATAGAGGAGGACGGGACGTTCCGGATCTTCTACGCGGTGGACAGGGCCGTGGACTGGGACTTCAGCCAGGCGGTCCTGTTTCCGGGCACGCACCGGCTGAGCTATCTCTGGGAGCACACGTTCGAGATCCCGGTGACGGTCGAATAGCACTTTATAGATACAAGGGGCTGTAGCAAAACGAAAATGTTAAGCTACAGCCCCTTGGTGTGTTAAAGAAGGGAAAATTCTTTTCGAAGCAAACAAAAGCTACTATGCAGGAAAATAAGCTCCGCACCTTCATGGCACTTACTTGTTAATTTTCAAAAAAATTTTCTTCTCTCTGTCCCCCTGGGGGGCTTTTCCGTCGAATATATTATGAGTAAATCAATTTAATAAGGAGATCCAACATGATGAAAAACAGAATTTTAGCCCTTGTACTTACCTTCTGCCTTGTTCTCTCCCTGGCTGCCTGCTCCTCCGGCGGGAGCGGCAGTGCCGCCCAAGAGCCCGCCGCAGCGGAGGAAGCGCCCGGCAATAACGAGTTGTCAGACGCCCAAAAGGCTTTGGCGGAAGCCGAGGCCGCCCTGGCGGGATCCGAGGCCAGAAACGCCGCGCCGGAACCAGGCGAATTAAACGAATACGGGCTCACCAATCAGGCCCTGCAGGAGCTGGCCGACACGATCAGGGAAAATGTGACCGAGGATTATTTGAATGTCTATGACATCAGCCCAGCCGGCTTTGTGTGGCCGGATGCCAACGCCTATTTTTGGGGCGAGACCCGGTTCGTTATGCAGCAACTGAGCAATTTTGAGTTTACTTCTGAGCCGCCTGAAACCATCAACAATTTATCCGAGGAGGATAACGCTTTAGCAAGAGCCATGATGTACGGCATTTATGAATGGGTGCAGGCAGGCGGCGACTTTGATGCTCTTTATGAAAATGCGCTTTCTGACGGAAATGACGTGAGCGCTGAAAAGGCCGCGCAGTTCCTCGCGGACAACGTGACCTTCGAATAAATCAGAGAAAGGAACTATATCACGATGAAAAACAGAATTTTAGCCCTTGTGTTTACCCTTTGCCTCGCCCTCTCCCTGGCGGCCTGCTCCTCCGGCGGGAGCAGCGCGTCTCCGCAGACGCAGGAGCCTTCGCAGACGCAGGAGCCGTCCCAGACCTCGGAGCCGTCCACGGCAGAGGAAAGCAGCGAACCGACGGAGGAACAGGCCGAGAGCAGCGAGGAGGATGCGGAGATGCCGGAAGGTAACGAGTCCGGGCTCCGGCCCGCAAAAACGGCGGAAGATCCGATTTTTGATGAAGATACGCAGGAGCTCTTGTCGTACATGGCTAAGTCGATCTCTGAAGAATACCTCATTCCGAACGGGATCAGCCAGGATGATTTTGCCTGGCCGACCGAGCAGGCCGCCTGGGATTATTATAACAGCTTGCTCGATGCTATCTATTTTAAAATAACATTAGATGCAGATCGACCCATTGATGAAACGCTCATTCCTGCGTCGCCTGATAAGGAAATTATGGACGCGGCTTCAAAAGGCGTCGCTAACTGGCTCAATGAATTTGAGAGCGTGGAATCTGTATATCTCGATCACTTATATGTGTTGCTTAAGAACTCCGAATATATTCAGGATTACTTCACCTTTGATTAAATAATAGACCTATCAGAGAAAGGAACTATATCACGATGAAAAAGAGAATTTTAGCCCTTTTACTTACCCTTTGCCTCGCCCTCTCCCTGGCGGCCTGCTCCTCCGGCGGGAGCAGCGCCCAGCCGTCCCAGGCGGCGGAGAGCCCCGCCGAGAGCGCGCCGCCCGTAGAAGAAGCGGAGACCCTAGAGCCCACTCCTACTCCTGAGCCTACTCCTACCCTTTCCACTACGCTGGAGGAGCAGGTCTTATACGAGGACAACGGCATCGCCATCCGGGCGACAGGCATCTCCCTGGACGAGACGGGACCGTATGAGATCATCACCCTGGCCCTGGAAAACGACACCTCGGAGGAAGTGGACTTCATATCGGGAGTTGGCGCTGAAGTCTGCGTCAACGGATATATGATCTCGGACGCGATGGGCGGGATCTGGGAGACGGTGCCCGCCGGTGAGACGGCGGAGGCGCAATTCGTCTTTTTCCCGTCCCAGCTGGAGCGCTATGGCATCGAGGAGATCGGCGAGCTGTCCTTTGATATGTACACCGGCGTGGGGGACCCCGGTATCCTGACCGTCCGCACCAGCGCCGCCGGCAGCTATGAGCGCCTCTGCGACAGCTCCGGCCAGACGGTCTATGAGGATGAGCGGTACAAGGTGGTCTATCAGGGACCCTATCAGGGCCCGGTATATGACGGCCTGACCTTCTATCTGGAAAACAACACCGATGAGACCCGCTCGTTCTTTACCTCCCTGACCGTCAACGGGGAAGAAGGCGCCGCGTTTGAGGGGATCGATCTTTACCCGCATACCGCCGCGCTTCTCGACGTTGAATTCTTCTCCGCCACGCTGGACGAGGTGGAGACGGTCAGCGTGGAATACTTCTCCATCGAGCTGCCCGGCGGGGACGACCGGATATTCACGCCGGAGGCCGCTCTGGACCTGGGCAAATAAGAGCGCAATAAATCATGAAGCAGAGAAAGGAAAAACGACACGATGAAAAAGAGACTGACAGCTCTTCTACTCACCCTATGCCTGGCCCTCTCCCTGGCCGCCTGCTCCTCCGGCGGGAGCAGCGAGCAGCCGCAGGCCCAAGAGCCGTCCCCAGCGGAGAACACGGAAGCGCCCGCAGACGCGGAGGAGAGCGGCGGCGAGGAGGCCCCGGCGGAAGAAGCGGTCCCGGAGGAAGTCCTGAACAGCTACGGACTCACCGCGGAAGAGTTTGCGGCCCTGAAAGCCTCCATCCAGGAGCACATAGCCGGCGAATGGGGCGCGGAGGAAGCCTATCTCAGCCTGGATAACGGCAGCGTTCCCGATCTGTGGAAAACCTGCACGCTCATCCGGGATGAAGTCGAAAAGCGGTACGGCACAGATGAATCCCAGGATATGCGAAAGGACGAGGCGATGGAGAGCTATATCAACAGCGGGATCGAAGAGGAATTCAGCGCCGATCACCTCTCGGGCCTCTCGTCTCTGTGGAAAGAGCGGACCCTCGTTCTGGCCCACGCGGTAAACGCCTGGACGGAAGAGCAGAGTATCAGCTACGACCTGTATTATCACATCTGGGACATGCTGTCCTCCGGCTTTACGGCCATGATGATAGAGGACGATACCTATGTGGGGCCGTTGTTCGATTTCTACGCCTGATAATACGACTGATCATAGGAATAAAGAAGGAGGGGCTGTGAAAAAAGTCCCTGAAAAAAAAGGGGCTGTGAAAAAAAGAGCCGCAAGCGGCTCAGAATTTCACAGCCCCTCCTTCTTTTTTTCAGCGGGATATCCGCTCCCACTGGGCAGCCTTTCTCCGGCACAGGGCGATAAAGTCCAGGACCGCTGGGGACCGGTAGCTGCTCTCCAAAAAAGCGATAGCCAGACAGCCCAGGGTCTCCTCTCCCGGGAGAGGAAGCAGGGCCACCGGGGCGTTCTCCAGAAGCGCGTCGGGATGGAGCGCCGTAAGGAAAAGCTCGGGATAGACCGTGATCCCCATACCCTGCTCCGCCAGGGAAAAGGCCGTCTCGATATTCTCCGTCTCCAGCAGCAGCGGCGGAGGCGTCAGGTCCAGCTTCGCCAGATACGCGTCCAGCATGGCGCGGATCCGGTTCCCCTCCTTCAGCAGGATAAAAGGCCGCCCCTGGAGCGCGGCCATATCCAGCTGCTCCCCGCTCTCTCCCGGGGCCTGCCGGAGCATGGCCTTGGGGCATACCAGGAACAGCCGTTCCCTCAAAAGCGGCTCCACCTCCGCCCCCAAGACGTCAATGGGCATATAGCCGATCAGCACGTCGATCTCTCCGTTCCGGAGCCGGTTGTTCAGCTGCAAATGGTTCCCCTCCACCAGGCTGAATTCCACCAGAGGGTGGTTCCGGTGAAATTCCGGCAGGACGGCGGGGAGGATCGCCCGGCCACAGGTGTACGAGATGCCCAGGCGCAGCCGGCCCCGGCGCCGGTCCCGGATCTCGTCCGTCTCCTGGAGGATCTCCTGCTCCAGCGAGCAGATCTTTCTCGCCAGCAGCTCCACCCGCTCCCCGGCATAGGTCAGCTTCAGCTCCGTGCCCCGCTCAAAGAGCGGGACGCCCAGCTCCTCCTCCAGCTTGGCGATATGCCCGCTGAGGGACTGCTGGGATATGTACAGCTTCCTGGCCGCGCGGGTGATGTTTCTCTCCTCGGCGGCTTTCAGAAAATACTGGAGATTCAAAAAATTCATACCGTTCTCCCCTCCCGTCTCCTCGATTCTATCACAGGCAAACGCCTGTGGCAACAGCAAGTGAAAAAGTGTTTTTCTTTTTTCAGGTCCCGATATATAATAAGGCCATTCCAGAGCGAGAGGCTCTGAAAAAAGGAGTTGAAACAGTCATGCCCGGTCGGAAAAAGCTGATCTTGGAGAGTGCCTGGTGCAAGGGCTGCGGGATTTGCGCGGCCTTCTGTCCCCGGCAGGTATTGGAGCTCAAGGGCGGGAAAGTGTCCATCAAGCAGGCGGAACAGTGCGTTGCCTGTGGAATGTGCGAGCTGCGCTGCCCGGATTACGCGATCTATCTGGTCAATGAGGAAGAATGAGGAGGAAACAGTATGTCGAAAGCCGTTTTGATGCAGGGCAATGAAGCCGCCGTAGAGGGGGCTATCGCCGCCGGGATGCGCTTCTTTGCCGGTTACCCCATCACGCCCTCCACGGAGATCGCGGAGCAGAGCGCCGTCCGGCTCCCCCAGGTGGGCGGGAAGTTCATCCAGATGGAGGATGAGCTGGCCTCCATCGCCGCGGTCCTCGGCGCCTCCGCCGCAGGCTTAAAGGCCATGACCGCCACCTCCGGGCCGGGCTTTTCCCTGATGCAGGAGAACCTGGGCTACGGCATGATGGCGGAGATCCCCTGCGTGGTGGTGGACGTGCAGCGGGCGGGACCCTCCACGGGCCTGGCCACCAGCCCCGCTCAGGGGGACTATATGCAGGCCCGCTGGGGCACCCATGGGGACCATCCGGTGATCGCCCTCTCCCCGTCCTCCGTCCTGGAGACCTATACGCTGATCATCCGGGCCTTCAATCTGGCGGAAAAATACCGTACGCCGGTGCTCTTTCTGATGGATGAGATCGTGGGGCATATGCGGGAGGGCGTGGAGCTGCCCAGGCCCTCCGATCTGATCATCAACCAGCGCAAAATGTCCTTCCACGACGGGGCCAACAAGCAGTGCTACTATGTGCCCGAGGGCCAGTACGTGCCCGCCATGAAGCCCTTCGGCCACGGGGAGCGCTACAACATCACCGGCAACGCCCACGACGAGTCCGGCTTTCCCACCAACAGCAGCGAGATCGCCGGCAAGCTGGTGACCCGGCTGCTGGATAAGGTGGAAAAGAACACCGGCGACATCGTGCGCGTGGAGGAATACGCCATGGACGACGCCGAGACCGCCATCGTCTGCTTCGGCGGCACGGCCCGGGCCGTGATGGACGCCGTGCTGGAGGCCCGGGCAGCGGGGAAAAGGGTCGGTATGTTCCGGCCCGTGACCGTCTGGCCCTTCCCGGCCGGGCAGCTCCGCGCCCGGCTCCCCCAGCTCAAGCGCCTGCTCATGGTGGAGCACAACCACGGGCAGATGCTGCTGGAGGTCCAGCGGGCCGTAGGCCGCGAAAAGCCCGTGGACTTTCTCGGCCGGGTGGACGGGACGGTCATCTCGCCCCGGGACATTCTGGATAAGCTGAACGAAATGGAGGAAAACGGATATGCCCAGTGATCTTGTCCATCTGTATATGAGGATCGACCACCTTCCCCAGATCTGGTGTCCCGGCTGCGGCAACGGCGTCATCATGCGGGACGTGGCCGTGGCGATCCACGAGTTGATCGAGGACCCCGCCCTGAACTTCAACCGGGAGGACTTCGTGGTCGTCTCCGGGATCGGCTGCTCCTCCCGGGCCGCCGGATACCTGGACTTCAATTCCATCCACACCACCCACGGCCGGGCCATCGCTTTTGCCACCGGCATCAAATTCGCCAACCCCAAGCTGCACGTGATCGTCCTCACCGGGGACGGGGACTGCTCCGCCATCGGCGGCAACCATCTGATCCACGCGGCCCGGCGGAACATGGGCCTGACGGTCATCGCCTTCAACAACAACATCTACGGCATGACCGGCGGGCAGTACTCCCCCACCACGCCCAACGGCGACCGGGCCACCACCGCGCCCTACGGCAACGTGGACCGGCCTTTCGATATCGCCAACCTGGCCTGGGGCGCCGGGGCCTCCTTCTCTGCGAGAGGGGACGTCTATCACGTCCGGGAGACCATCGACATCATCAAGCAGGCCATTTTGCACAAGGGCTTCTCCTTTGTGGACGTGTACTCCGTCTGCCCTACCTACTATGGCCGGAAGAACAAGAAGGGCGACGCGGTGGATATGCTCAAGTGGCAGCGGGACAATCTGATCCCCACCGCCCGGTACTACAGCATGCCCGAGGGAGAGCGGAAGGGCAAAAAGCGGATCGGGATCCTGGCCTACAACGACTACCCCGAGTATACGGAGGAGTACGCCAAGGTGATCGAGGCCTGCCGGAAAACCGGCGGCGAAGGGGAGGAGGCGCGCGAATGAAAGGCCGTTATGAGCTGCGCTTTGCCGGTTCCGGCGGGCAGGGCGTCATTCTGGCCAGCGTGATTTTTGCCGAGGCCGCCGTGATCAGCGGCATGAAGACTGTCCAGTCTCAGGCCTACGGGCCGGAGGCGAGGGGCGGCGTCAGCAAGGCGGAGACCATTTTGAGCCGGGAGCCGATCTGGTATTCCAAGGTGACCGCGCCGGACTTTCTCCTGGCTCTGACCCAGGAGTCTCTGGACAGCTACTCAAAGACTCTGGCTGCCGGGGGCCTTATCATGATGGACAGCAGCCTGCGCCTCCCGGAGGGGCTGGACCCGGCGCAGGTCCTCTCCGTGCCTGTGCTGCAAACCGCCCGGGAGGTGGTCGGCAAGGCCTTCACCGCGAACATCGTGGCGGTGGGCGCTATCAATAAGGCCCTGGGCCTCTTTGACGGGGAGACGCTGCTGGAGGCGGTCAAGCGCCACATCCCCGCCGGCACGGAGGACATCAACCGGAGAGCGCTGGACGCCGGCGCGGAGCTGATCTCGCCGGAGCAGGCGGCGGCCTTCGCGCGGAAATGGGGCTGAAACGATGGACTGGGAAAAGAGACTGCGCTGTGAGGCGCTGAAAGAAAAGCTCATGACGGCGGAGGAGGCCGCCCTGCTGCTTGAAGACGGCATGACGGTGGCCGTCAGTGGTTTTACCCCCTCCGGCTGCCCCAAGGCGGTGCCCTTGGCGCTGGCGGAACAGGTCCGCAGCGGGAAACGGAAGCTCCGGCTGAATCTGCTCTCCGGGGCCTCCACCGGCGAGGAGCTGGACTCCGCCTGGGCTTCTCTGGGCATCATCGCCCGGCGGCTGCCGTACATGACCAGCGGAGCCCTTCGGGCCGCCGTGAACGGAAAGGCCGGAGAGCCGGTCGCTTTTACGGACATCCATCTGGGGCAGCTGGCCCAGAACACCCGCTTGGGCTTTTACGGGCCGGTCCATGTGGCCATCATCGAGGCGGCCGCCGTCACAGAAGAGGGGAACCTGATCCCCACCACAGCGGTGGGCTGCTCCCAAGCCTTTATCGACGCGGCCGAGCGGGTGATCGTGGAGCTGAACCTGAAGCAGTCGGCGGAGCTGGAGGGCTTTCATGACATCGTCCGGCTGCCCGACCCGCCCTGCCGGGGGCCGGTCCCCCTCACCCAGGTGGGGCAGCGTATCGGAACGCCCTGGCTCCGCTGCCCGGCGGAGAAGATCGCCGCGGTGGTCCTCAGCGAGGCGCCGGAAAAGCCCCGGCCCCTGGCGCCGGAGGATGAGGTCAGCCGCCGGATCGCCGCCAATATCCTGGCCTTTCTCCAGAAGGAAAAAGCCGCAGGGCGGCCCTCGGCGGACCGGCTGCCCCTCCAGTCCGGCGTGGGTTCCGTGGCAAACGCCGTCCTGCTGGGCCTGAAGGACGGGGAGTTCTCCCATCTGCGCTTCTATTCCGAGGTCATGCAGGACGGCATCCTGGACCTGATCGACGCGGGGAAGGCAGACCTGGCCTCCGCCACGTCTCTGTCCCTGTCGGAGGACGGCATGCGCCGCCTGCTGGAAAATCTGGAGCGCTACCGGAGCAAGATCGTCCTGCGGGATTCGGAGATCTCCAACAGCGCCGAGCTCATCCGCCGTCTGGGCGTCATCGCCATGAACACGGCGGTGGAGGCCGACATCTACGGGAACGTCAATTCCTCCCAGATGGGCGGCACGAATATCTACAACGGCATCGGCGGCTCCGGCGATTACGCCCGCAGCTCCGCCATCTCCATCTTTATGACAGGTTCGGTCGCCAAGAACGGCGCGGTCTCCTGCATCGTACCCATGGTGCCCCATGTGGACCACACGGAGCACGATGTGGACGTGCTGGTGACGGAGCAGGGCTATGCCGACCTGCGGGGCCTGTCCCCCAAGGAGCGGGCCAGGCAGATCATCGAAAACTGCGCCCACCCCGCCTACCGGCCCCAGCTCCGGGCCTATTTTGAGCGGGCCTGCGCCGCCACCGGTGGTGCCCAGACGCCCCAGCTGCTGGAGGAGTGCTTCAGCTTCCACACCCGGCTCCGTGAGACGGGGAGCATGCTGATAACAGACGAGAAAGAGAGGGAAAAACCATGCTGAATTTTGCAAGCTATATGGAGATGCTGATGGTCATCTTTTTCGGCCTCTCCTGGCCGGTCAACATCTCCAAGGCCTGGAAGGCCCGCAGCACCAAGGGGATCAGCCTGCTGTTCTACTCCTTCATCCTGCTCGGCTATCTCTTCGCGCTGACGGGCAAGCTGGTCCTGATCGCCTACTATGCCCCCGCGCCCTGGTACGAGACGGTCCACTGGTACGTGCTGTTCTTTTACGTGCTGAACACCCTCATGGTGGCGGCCGGCATCGGCATTTATTTTCGGAACCGCCGCCTGGAGAAAAGCGCCCCCCGCTCCGGGGATCGTTAGCGAGAACAGCGGCAAAGGAAAAACCGGCAAGCTTTTTTGCGAAGCTTGCCGGTTTTGGCTATATTTGGCGGCGGCAGACGGACCCCAGGGCCACAGCCTTTGCCCGCAGTCCGATCGACGCCCCTTCAGAGGCGGCATTATATGAATTATGTAAACTAAATCACAGGCCGTTCACGATGTTTTCCGGTCGTTTTCCCTTGCTCACGTCGTCAAAGCTCTGCCAGATCAGCCTGTGGGCCCTCTTAAAGGAGCTGGTCGTGATCCCGCCTATGTGGGGAGAGAAGATCACCCTGTCGGCGGCGCTTTCCGGAAGGTCGACCAACGGGTTGTCCGCCTCCGTGGGCTCCGGGTACACCGTGTCCAGCCCGGCCCCGGCGATCCTGCCCTCGATCAGCGCCCGGCGCAGCGCCCCGTTGTCCACCAGGTCCCCTCTGGCGGTGTTGACCAGGTACGCGTCCGGCCGCATGAGCGAGAGGAAGTGTTCGTCCACCATGCCCCTTGTCTCCTCCGTCACCGGAAGGTGGAGGCTCACGATGTCGCAGGTCCTTACCAGCTCCTCCAGTGCGCTGTAGCTGACGCCGTATTTCGCCTCTGTCTCCGGGTCCCGCCGGTGGGGCGCGTAGTAGACCACCTGGCAGCCGAAGGGGCGCAGCCGTTGGGCCGTGGCCCGGGCTATGTCTCCAAAGCCCACAAGGCCCACCCGGCAGTCGGACAGTTCCCGCATCCCCTGCACCATCGTCTGCTCCTTTACGGCGATCTGCCGGCCCTGGCGCTCGGCCCTGTCCCCGGTCACGAGGCCGCGCAGCAGCGCGAGCATGAGCAGCACCGCCTGCTCCGCCACCGCCCCGGCGTTCACACCCCGGCAGTTGCACACATACACGCCCCGTTCCCGGGCGGCGTCGAGATCAAAGCCGTTGAAGCCCACGCCCTCGGAGTGGATGAGCTTCAGGTTTGGCATCTGCCGGATCACGTCCCCGCTCACGGTGGTCATCGGGTCCGCCGCAATAAAGACCGCGTCCCGCCCGGCGGCCAGAAGCTCTCCGTCAGACGAGCCCCTTTTGCAGAACACCAGCTCCAGTTCCCTCGTTATACCGATGTCCTCCGGCATGTATTTCTCAAATCTGTCCCTGTTGCCTATGATAAGAGCCTTCATATCCGCGTCCTCCTGTCGTTTCGGAAATCATAACACATTTTTCCCGGGAATGAAAGCCCTGTTTCCCTATAATGATCCTTCCCCGTCCTTTCTTCCTCTCCGCAACAGATCCCCGCACTCTCCGAATACCGCTCCCAACAGGATCAGCACAGCGCCGGCGCACTGGATAGGCAGGAGCGTCTCCTGGAGCAGCACGACCGAAAGCAGCACCGCCGAAAGGGGTTCGATGTACCCGCAGATCGCAACCGTCTGCACAGGCAGGTAATCGATCGAGGAGAAATAGAAGTAACAGCCTATCCCCGTGTTGAGCAGCCCCAGGACCAGGAGCGGGAAAAGGCTCGTTCGCGGGATGTGGACTGCAAAGCCCTGTTTCACGCCCACGAAAACAGCCACCGTCAGGAAGCTGACCAGCAGCTGAAGGGCGGCGTTTTCCAGCCCGGCGATCTCCTTCGCCTTTTTGTTGAAGATCACCATGACGGCGTACATGACGGCGGAGTGCGGGAGCTTTACAAGGGCGGCGGAGCTGCTGAGCTATTCCCAGTCCAGCGTCAGCAGAATGATCAGTGACCTGGAAAAGGACTGGAAGGTATCCCTTCTGGAACGCGGGGCAGGCGGCGTGAGGCTGACCTCGGACGGGATGAAGCTGCTGCCGCGGGCAAGAAGCCTGGCCGCGGAATTTGAAAAGCTGCAAGCTGAGATAGACGGCCTGAACGGCTTACAGTCAGGCCTCATCCGGATCGGCACCTTTTCCAGCGTGGCCACCCACTGGCTGCCCAGGATCATCAAGGAATTTCAGAAGGATTATCCCCATATCGACTATGAGCTGCTGCTGGGGGACTACACCGAAATAGAGGATTGGATCCTGGAGGGGCTGGTGGACTGCGGCTTTTTGCGCCTGCCCACGCGCCCGGAGCTGGAGACGGTCTTTTTGGAGCGGGACGAGCTCCTGGCGGTCATCCCTGAAAACCATCCCCTCGCCGATCGCGAAAAATTCCCCGTGCAGGCCCTCTGCGAGGAACCCTTCCTGCTGCTGGAGAAAGGCGCGAGAGCGGAGATATCGGAGATCTTTGAGCGGAACCGCCTGACGCCCCAGATCCATTTCACCACCTGGGACGACTATGCCATCATGTCCATGGTGGAGAGCGGCCTTGGCATCAGCATCCTGCCCCAGCTCATTTTAAAGCGGGTGCCCTACCGTATCCTCGCGAAGGAGCTGGACGTGCCCGCCTACCGGGACATCGGCCTTGCGCTCAGGAGCAAAAAGACCGCTTCCCTCGCGGTAAAGCGGCTGATGGAGTATTTACCGTATCGCTGAAAAGAGCGGCAAACGTCTTGCCGCTCTTTTACCGGTAATACGATCTCTTTTAATTGTCCACTTGTAAATTTTGATAAAAAGCAGGGTGTTTTTTCTCCTTCAAGCACCGATCTACCGAGCTTCCTTCAACAAATCTTCCGGCGCTATGCCAAACAGCTTTGCCAAAGCGATAAGATTTGTCGTACTGGGATCGGACCGGCCGCTTTCCCACTTGGATATGGCTTGGCGGCTTACCCCCAAGGCTTCCGCGACGAACTCCTGCGTCATGTTACACGCCATTCTGTGCTTTTTCAGGACCTCACCCAATGTTTTCGCTTTTTCTGCCTTTTCCTTTCTAACAGGTCCAGACTTCGTATATTTTCTCAACGCCTTTATCAACAAATAGACTAAATAGATGAAAACCGCATAGACCGGAATCGTCAAAACATAAGAGATCAGTGTTCCAACCATCGTTTCATCGTCTCCTTTCGAGGAACAGTATAGCAATGAAACCTCCGCTGCGCCACCAACTATCGCGCAACTATTGCGCAACTCGCCATAGCGCGGAGCGTATATGTCCGCGTGCCGCCGGGAAAAAGTCAGCCCGGCAAACGGGAAGCTGTCAATTTCCCTGATCTATGAGCTTCTTCCACTGGCGATATTCCGGCGTTTCGTCCCATTCCAAGGCCCTGTCGATATAAAACCCGGCCAACTCGCAAGAGGCTGGTGGTGTCAAGGGAACGAAAAGATAATACGCCATTAAAAACGCGCAGCGGGCGGCGGCTTTCAAACGGTTATCTCTCTGAAGCCTGTGTAACGACGCCTCTAATACAAAGAACAGGTCAAGCCGGCTTACCTCATTTTCCTCCGCATAAAAGTTGTTAAGATTGGCAGGGGTCAATGCAAAGATGGCATTTTCGTCAAAATACGGGTGTTCGAAATCTATGCTGATCTTCATTTATTTTTCTCCGTAACTCCACGATTTTTCGTCTTAAAAAACTGGAAGCTATTCCACTGTATAGCCCGCGTCCGCAAGCGTTTCCATGGCTTTGTCAAAATCACTCGCTTTTACAAGAATATAATCTGTATTGAAGCTTGAAACCGCAAATATGCTGATCCCATTTTCAGCAAGGATGCCTGCGATTTTCGCTAATACTCCGATAAGAGAGAAGTCAAGAACTCCCTGGATGCGGAATCCTTTCCAACCGTCGTCACGGGCAATCGTTTTCTCTGGCGTATCCTCCGTTTTACAGACGAGGGACAGTTCTTCGTCTGTCTTAGCGATGAAAGAGAACTCATGCTCCAAATCGATATCCTCTGCACTCGCTACTTGACATACCGTGAAATCATACAGCAGCTTTTTTAATTTCATTTCACTCTTCTCCGCAAATTACGATCTTCCGTTTTCATTGCCTCCCCTTCTGTTATGATATCAGTATAACACAGAGAACAGGCTTTTGTATATTTCTTTCCTTGCTTTTGATCGTCCGCGCAGCGGACACCGCACTTCTTCACTCTTCCCTCTTACATATTACCTAAAAAAACCGGCGGGCTTCTTGCGAAGCTCGCCGGTTTTTGTAAATCAGGCGATCACCCGGAGCACATCGTAGCCCTCGCCGCTCTCCAGCAGGCGCCGGGCCTGGCCCAGATTGTGACAGACGGCGCAGCGCAGGCCTTCCATCTGGAATACCTCCGGCTCTTTCTCCATGTTCCAGGCAGCTTTCTCCAGCAGCCGCCCGTAGCGGCCGGTGGAGCGGGCGGCGCCCAGCTCCTCAAAGCCGGAGACACGCTTGGGGTTCGGCTCCGCGCCGGTCCGGATCATGATCCGAGCCAGCTCCCGGGCGTTGACTGCGATGTCCACACAGCCGGTCTTCTCGCACTCCACCGCGTCCCCGCCCACGGGGCCGAAAGCAAAGCGCTTGTCATATTTTACCTCGGTGGCCTGGTCAAAGGCAGCCAGAGGCGAGGCGCAGAATAAAAACTGCTCCTGCTTCTCCGGGAAGTTTTTCTCCAAAAAGGCCTTGGCCGCGAAGCTGTCCGTCAGGATCACCGGCCCGCCCTGGGCCAGCTTTTCCGCCAGCTGCTCCTCCGCCTGCGCCCGGGCGGCGTCCTCCGCCTGGGCCGTGTCGTACACCGCGTCCACGCCGATCTTCTTCAGCGCCCCCGCGATCTCCGCAAGCTTCACGCTCCCCGGCTGGAGCTTCAGCACCCGCTCCAGCTCCGGCAGCAGCTCCGCCGAGACCGTGGCGGCAGTCCTGACCCCGTCCCGGTGGGCGTAGTACACCAGCTCGTCCTTGTGCTCCAGCGCCGCGATGGCCCCCGTGGGGCAGACCTCCACACAGCGCCCGCAGCCCACGCAGCCGCTCTCCGCCATGCTCTTCCCGAAGGCCGTGCCGATGGTCACGGCGAAGCCCCGGCCGGAGGCCGCCAGATTGTGCACCGTCTGCACCTGGCCGCACACGTCGATGCAGCGCTTGCACTTGACGCACTTGTTGGGGTTGCGGACGATGACGGTGGAGGCGTCCACCGGCCGGGTGTTGTGCTTCTGGCTAAAGGGCAGCACGTCCACCTTGTACTCTCTCGCCAGGGCCTGGAGTTCGCAGAAGCCGTCCTTCACGCAGTCACAGAAGAAGCACATCTCGCAGAAGCGGGGGTCCAGATCGTCGCACTTGGAGTTGCCCAGGCGCAGGCAGTGGTGGCAGTCCACCGCGTGGTCCGACAGCAGCAGCTGCAGCGTCAGCTTCCGGGAGGCCCGGACGGCCTCGGTGTCCGTATGGACCACCATCCCCTCCCGCGCCTTGGTGGCGCAGGCGTGCTGGAAGGTCCGCGCCCCCTCTACCTCCACCACGCACATGCGGCAGGAGGCCCGGGGGGCCAGCCCCTTCAGAAAGCACAGGGTGGGGATGCGGATGCCGTTTGCCCGCGCAGCCTCTAAAATCGTCGTCCCGGCAGGCACGGACAGGGTCTTGCCGTCGATGGTCAGATCTACATTCGCCATGTTCACGCCTCCTTCCTGAGCTTCGCCTCAAAGTCCTCCGGGAACAGCTTTAGAGCGCTCATAAAGGCTGTCAGTGCGCTCTGACCCAGGGGACAGAAGCAGCTCTTCTGCATATACCCGGCTAAGGACTTCAAAAGCTCTATGTCTCCTTTCGTCCCCTGTCCGGCGGCCAGCTTCTCCATCAATTCCACGATGCGCATGGTGCCCTCCCGGCAGGGAGTGCACTTGCCGCAGGACTCGTGCTTATAAAACTTCGCGATCTCCAGCAGGATGTCCACCACATTCCTCGTCTCGTCCAGCGCGTACACCGCGCCGGAGCCCAGGGACGCGCCGATGGAGCGGATGGAGTCGAAGTCCACGGGGGTATCCAGCTGCTCCGGCTTCACGAAGCCGCAGGAGGAGCCACCCAGCTGGAGGGCTTTCAGCTTTTTCCCGCCGGGGACACCGTCTCCGAAGCCCTCCACCACGTCCCGCAAGGTGGCGTCGGTGGGGACCTCCACGCAGACCTTGTTGCAGATATCTCCGCTCAGGCACATGAGCTTGGTGCCGGGGAACTTCTCCGCGCCGATGGACCCGAACCAGTCCGCACCCTTGTTGATGATCTCCGGGATCACCGCGAAGGTCTCCACATTGTTGACCACCGTGGGCTTTTGGTGCAGGCCGGCCACGGCCATGGAGGGCGGCTTCAGCCGGGGCTCGCCCCGGACCCCCTCCAGGGAGTTTACGATGGCGGTGCCCTCGCCGCAGACATAGGCCCCCGCGCCGGAGACCACCTTGATCTTCACGTCCCCACAGAGGCCCCGCTCCTCCGCCTGCTTCACGGCGTTGCGGAGCAGGGAAATGGACGTCTCATACTCGCCCCGGACGTAGATGAAACACTCCTTGGAGCCCACCGCGTAGGCCCCGATGAGCAGGCCCTCGATCACCGTGTGGGGGTCTCCCTCCTGATGGTCCGGTCCTTATAGGTGCCCGGCTCGCCCTCGTCGGCGTTGCAGACGATGTATTTGACCTGGCTGTCGCTGGCAAAGGCGCTGCTCCACTTTTTGCCGGTGGAGAACGCCGCGCCGCCGCGCCCACGCAGGCGGGAGGTCTCCTCCACGGTGCGGATGAGCTCGCCCCGGTCCATAGTCCGGGCCTTTGCGAGAGCCGTATAGCCCCCGGCGGCGATGTACTCGTCGATGGAACGGGGGTCGATCTTCCTCACGTTCCGCAGCGCGATACGGACTTCTTTCATCCCTTCTCACCTCCCAGCAGTTCGGGGATGCTCTCAGCATCCACATGGGTGTACAGCTTGCCGTTTATGAGCAGATTGGGCGCTGCCTGGCACTGGCCCAGGCACTCCACCCAGCCCAGGCTGAACTTCTCATTGCTCTGGCCCATTTGCAGGCCTGTGGCCGCCTCCAGAGCCGCGGCCAGGGCGGCGTTGCCGCCGGAGTGGCAGGCGGTGCCCCGGCAGAGGCGGATCTCCGCGGCGGCCGGGGGCGCGAAGCGGAGCATGGAGTAGAAGCTGGCGGTGTCGTACAGCTCCGCCGGACTCTTGCCCACGGCGGCGGCCAGGGCGCTCAGGCCCTCCTCGGTCACATAGCCGTCCCGCTTCTGCAGGGCCAGCAGGGCGTCCAGCAGCCCGCCCTCCTCCAGCGCGGCGGAAATGAGTTTCTTCGTGCTTTTCATCTCAGGCCTCCTTTTTCAGTTTTTCCACGCGGCAGGGAATGTACCGCAGGAGAGGATTGCCGGTCAGTTCATCCAGGTGGTCCCGGCCCACCAGCTCATTGGAGGAGATACCGTAGACCTTGCCCTGGACCTCTATGCCGTAGTGGTGGGGCAGCAGCACGTAGCCCGGGGCCGTCTGCCAGGTATATTCCGCCTCCACCTCAATAGTCCCGGTGTCCGTGGTCAGGGAGACTGTCTCCCCGTTCTCGATGCCCAGCCGGGCCGCGTCTTCCGGGTGGATGGCCAGCCGGAAGAAGTTCCGGTGCTCGTTCATTTTGGGGTTGCGCATGACCCAGTTGACGCCGTCGTCCGAATGACGGCCGGAGGAGAGCACCATGGGATAGTCCTCGTTGTGCAGCAGCTCCTTCTCCTCGTTTTCCGGCGTGACCTTGCGGATATATTGGTCGATCTCGTCGCAGTACAGGTGGATCTTCTTATCCTTGTGCCGGATATGCCGGTCGATCATGGTGCTGGGGTCGGACAGGGCGATGACCGCCCCCTAGGGCGTGTCGTCCACCAGCTGGAAGGCCGCGTCCAGGCGGCAGAACTCCGCGAAGCCGGGCAGCTTCTCCAGCGCCGGGTGCTTGCCCAGAGGCGGGACCCCGGCCTTGCCGAGCATTCCCTTGTTGGCGATAGGCGAGGTCATATAGGCGGCCCAGACCACCGCGCGGACCGCGGAGCCCATATACTGTCCCAGGGTCTCGCCCACGATCATGGGCAGGGCGTCAAAGTATTTCATGTGGGTCCCGGCGTAGGCCAGCAGCTTCATGAAGTAGGGGATGCGGTCGCCGGTCCTGGCCGCCTTCTCCCCCGCCTTATAGAGGAAGTCCGGCAGCTTGGGGAGAAAGCCCGTGGCCTTGGCAAGCTCGATCCAGATCTGCCCGCCCTCCTTGCGCTCGCCGATCTGCCACTCGATCACCGGGTGCCGCATATGGCCCACGATCTCTGGGAAATTGTACTGAAAGGCGTTCAGCTCGTAGGCCTCGTAGCCGTTCTTTGCAGGCAGCACATAGTCCGCCAGCCGGGCCGTCTCCGTCATGCAGGTGTCGATACAGACCAGCAGCTCCAGGCTGCTCAGGGCCTTGACCATGGCCTTGGTGTCCGGATAGGAGCGGGCCGGGTTGGAGGCGTCCACAAACATCATGCGGATGCGCCGGGGATCGTCGTTCAGGATCTCGTCGGGCACCACGCTCTCCGGGTAGGTCCCCAGCACAGGGAAACGGTCAGTCTTCACCGTGCGCCAGACCTTGGGGTCGTTTTCATCCGTGGTGTAGCCCCGGAGGATGGTGCACTCGGGCACGATGCAGCCCCCAGGCATCAGCGCCACGCCGCAGAGGACCGCCAGGATCAGCAGCAGATAGCAGTTGAGGGTGTTGTGCCGCCCCATAAACAGGCCCAGGTCCATATGGACGCCCCACTTCTTCGTGGTCAGCAGGCGGCAGAAGCGCTCCATGGTCTCATAGCGCACGCCGCTGACCCGGAAGCACTCTCCGATGTCCACGCCCTCGAACCAAGGCCGGACCGCGTCCAGGTCCTTGACGTATTTGGCGATATAGGCCCTGTCCTCCCAGCCCTTTTGCAGGATCAGGGCGATCATGCCCCGCAGCATCAGGGAGTCCGCCCCCATCCGGGGCATGATGTGCAGATCGGCCATCCGGGCTGTCTCCGACAGCCGGGGGTCCACGCTGACGACCATGCGCTCCGTGCCCCGGGAGGTCTCCCGGATCTTCTCCCGGGCGTTCAGGATCTGGCCGGAGACATAGGAGTTGCTGCCCCAGAAGATGAGCATTTCACAGTTGTCGTCGTCCGGCTCCAAGAAGTGCATCTGGTCCCCGAAGATCTTGCCGTGGCTCCACCAGGAGCCCATGAACTCGATGCCGATGGGGTTGAAATAGTACTGGGAGCCCATCAGGGACATGAGCCCCCGGCCAAAGACCAGGTCGGACTGGCCCGCCGACAGGGTCCCGCCGATCAGGCCCACGGACCGGGGCCCGTGGATGTCCACGATCCGCCTGGCCCGCTGTCCGATCTCCTGCAGGGCCTGCTCCCAGGTGACCCGTTCAAAGTGGTCCCCCACCTTTTTCAGCGGGTAGTCAAGCCGGTTGGGGTCCTCCTGGTAGTATTTCGCCGTCCGCCCCTTCCGGCAGCAATAGCCGTGAGAGCGGGGGCTGCTGGGGTCGGGACGGACCCGGAGGATCTTGTTGTCCTCCACCTCCATCTCCAGCCCGCAGCTGAGCACACACATGTTGCACTGGGTCTTTTTCCATTCGCCCAAGTTTTCTCCCTCCTTTTATTTATACTGCGAATTTAAACGGACTGCAAGTTTTGTTTAGGCGGCGGAAGTCGCCTTTATGCTCCGCCCGCTTCGATCTGCCGTATCTCAAATTCCTTTCCGGCCTTGACGGTGTAGTCGCTCTGGCCGCAGCAGGGGCACACGCCGTCCGTCTTCAGGGGGTCGAACTCCCCGCCGCAGACGGCGCAGTCCGCCGCCGCGTCCACCACCCGGAGCTCCAGCTCGGATCCCTCCAGCCGGGTCCCCTTGACGGCGCTGCGGTAGACGCTGTACATGAGCGTGGGGATGATGTAGTACAGCTCCCCCACGTCCAGGACCACCTTTTTCACCCGGTCGATCCGGTTCTCCACAGCGAATCTCTCCGTCAGCTCCACCACATCCACGATCAGTCCCAGTTCGTGCATCTGTCAGCCCTTCCGCTTTTTCAGTGCGAACCGGGCGGCCCGCTTCGCGGCATAGGGGGCGACGGCGCTCAGGGCCCGTAGTTCCCGTCTCTTTTCCACAGTCAGGCCTCCAGATAGATCCGGTTCAGCACGTGGCGGCAGCGCTCCACGGTGTAGATCACCGGGGTGGGATAGGTGTGCGTCGCCTCCCGGACAGCGGTCCGGGCGACATGGTCAAAGTCCTCGGGGCGGATGTCCGCCAGGCCGGTGGGGAGGCCCAGGCGGGCGTTCAGCGCCCGGATGGCCCCGATAAAGGCCCGGGCCTTCTGCTCCTCCGTGCCCTCCGTCTTCACGCCGGTCAGCTCCGCCAGATGGGCAAGCTTCGTGTACACCACGCTGCCGTAATCCTCCAGCACGATGGGCAGGATGACGGAGTTTGCCAGCCCGTGGGGTATGCCGTACTTGCCGCCTAAGGCATGGGCGATGGCGTGGACGTTGCCCACGCCCGTGCGGGTAAAGGCCAGCCCCGCCTTGTAGGAGGCCTCCAGCATCTCCCGCCGGGCCTCCAGGTCCCCGCCGTCGTGATAGGCCTTCTCCAGATTGCGGAAGATCTTCACCACGGCCTCCTCCGCGCAGCGGACGGTGAAGTCCGTGCCGTAGGCGGCGTTGGTGTAGGATTCCACCGCGTGGGTCAGGGCGTCCACGCCGGTGGAGGCAGTCAGGCTCTGGGGCAGGCCCAGGGTCAGCTCCGGGTCCAGGATGGCCGCCTTGGGGATCAGATGCTGGTCGGTAATGGCGATCTTGATCTCCCGCTGGTGGTCTGTGAGCACCGCCACAAAGGAGCACTCGCTGCCCGTACCGGCAGTGGTGGGGATCGCCACGACGGGCGGCGCGGGCACTAAGAGCTTCATGACTCCGGCAAGCTTGGCAAAGGGCGTGTTGGGCCGGGCGATCCGGGCCGCCGCGCCTTTGGCCGCGTCCATGGGAGAGCCGCCGCCGATGGCCAGAAAGCCGTCGCAGCCGGCGGCCCGGTAGAGCCGGGCGATCTTCTCCGCCGTCTCCAGGGAGGGGTTTGCCTCTACCTCATAAAAATGCTCATAGGGCAGGCCGTACTTGTCCAGCTCTGCCAGAATAGGTTCAGCCAGGATCCGGCCGCTCCTGGGGCCGGTGACCACCAAAACCCGGCTGATGCCCTGCTCCCGGAGCACCTGGGGCGCTTTCAGGGAGGAGCCCGCGCCGGAGATCAGCTTGGGCTGGGGCCAGAGGAAGGGCACATATTTGCCCTTATCCATCATAAAGAAATTGGTCTTGTAAGCGGCTTCTTTTGCGAAATCCATCAGCTTTTTTCTGTCCATAATCGAAACCTCCTTTTGTCAGCGCACGGCCAGCGCGGCCTTGTAGCCGTCGTGGACCGCGGTGGCGATCCGGCCGCCGGTATTGGCGTCCCCCGCCAGGAAGACGTTGTTTCTCTTCTCCTTCAGCTGTTCGTACAGGCCCTTCTCCGGCCGGACGCCCAGGGACAGCACCACCGCATCCGCCGGGATCTCCTCCAGCCGGGCCGTTCCGGTGTCCTCCACGACCACGCTTCTTTCCCGGATCGCCATCAGGCGCTTGCAGGTCTTGAATATCGTGCCGTGGCCATTGATGCGGCTCATCTCGTCGTCCAAAAGCTGGAACCAGGTCCCAGGGGCAACCTCATTGGCCATTTCGATCACCGTCACACGGTTGCCGCCCTCGTTGAGGATCTCGGTGGTCTCCAGGCCGGTCATGCCGCTGCCCACCACCACGACGTTTTTATTTTGAATGGTCTTTTTGCCCAGGATGATCTCCGGGGCAGTGCAGACATGGGGCAGATCCCAGCCCTTGATGGACTTGGGCACCACGGGCACCGCACCGGTGGCGATCACCACCGCAGCGGGGTCGATCTCTTCGATCATCTGGGCCGTGGCCTCGATGCCGTACTCCACCTCCACACCCAGTTCCTTGACATTCTCCATCAGGTCGGTCACCGCCCAGTAGAGCTTGTCCTTTTTGATGCAGCTGGAGGCGGTGTTGACCTGGCCGCCGGGCTTCTCGCCCTTCTCCAGCACCCGGACGGCAAAGCCCCGCCGGGCCAGGGTCTCCGCCGCCATCAGTCCGGCGACGCCGGCGCCCACCACCAGGGCCAGGCGGCCGTCTCCGTTCTGTGCAGGCTGGGGCAGGGTCTCTTTGCCCACCCGGGGATTCAGGGCGCACTCGCCGTTGGTGCCCTTAAAGGCGTTGTTGGTCATGCTCTCCATGCAGTTGAGGCAGCCGATGCAGCGCTTGATCCGCTCCGGGTGCCCCTCCTCCACCTTCTTCACCCAATAGGGGTCGGCGATAAAGGAGCGGGCGGAGCCGATAAAGTCCTGCACGCCCTCCTCCAGCTGCCGCTCCGCCTGGTCGGGGGAGCGGATCAGGTTGGCGGCGATGACCGGGATGGACACCACGTTCTTGATCTCCTTGGCCAGATAGGCCCGCCAGCCCGGTACAAAAGAGGTGGGCTCCAGCCAGTAGTTGTAAGTATCGTAGCAGGCGGAGGTCACGTTGATAGCGTCGATCCCGGCCTCCTCCAAACGCTTGGCGATCCGTTTGCCTTCCTCCAGGGTGTAGCCCTTGCCGGGCTTGCCGATGCGCTCGTACATCTCGTCCACGGTCAGGCGGACGATAATGGGATAATTCCCGCAGCGCTGGCGGATGCCGGCGATGATCTCCAGCAGAAAGCGCATCCGGTTTTCCAGGCTGCCGCCGTATTCGTCTGTCCGGCGGTTGGTGTTCGGGCTCAAAAACTGCTCGATCAGATAGCCGTGGGCGCTGTGGATCTCCACCGCGTCCACCCCGGCCTTCTGGCAGCGCTCCGCCGCATCCACGAAGTCCTGGATGAGCTTCTTGATATGCCGTTTGGACATAGCCGCCATCTTGCTGGGCACATGGTAGCTGGGCTCGCAGACGGAGGGGGCCAGCACCGGGTAGAACAGGCCCTTCTGCTCCAGGCTGTACAGCATGCCGGTGCTGTTAAAGACCGCCTTGCGCAAAGGCGGGACCAGCTTGACGGCGGGGAGGAGCATGGGCAGGTCGTTGGTGGAAATGGCGTAGCCCTGCCGCCCCGCGTGGTGCAGCTGTACGGCCAGCTTGCCGCCGTGCCGGTGGATACGGTCGGCAAAGCGGCGGAGGGATTCGATGTGATAGTCGTGACTGGCAGCCAGTTGGGTGAAGGTGGAAGCGGAGTCCCAGTCGTTGACGCGGGTAGTGGCGGTGATAATGAGCCCCACGCCGCCCTTGGCCCGCTCCTCATAGTAGGTGATGAGCTTTTCCGTGGCGCGCCCATCCATATCGCCCATGCCCATCTCGGCGGCGGTCATGACGACGCGGTTCTTTACAGTCATGGTCCCGATCTGCATCGGGGATAAGAGCATTTCGTAAGCCATTGTTATTCTCCTATTCTCCTTTTGCCAGCTTTACGCCGCTGGCCTTCGTCTGAAAGCGTTTTTGGTCCACCTGGGCCTCCATTTCCTCATGGGCACGCTCGTTCTGCGGCAGCCACCAGGTGCAGCCCAGCGCTAAGGTGCGCAGGAAGCTCTCCCGGCCGCTCACGCCGCTCAGCCTGCCCACCCGGTGCCCGAACAGCAGCCACTCCAACCCGTGCAGGCCGAACAGGGCCGCCGCCGGTTTCCACTTTTTTCGGCAGAGCACAGCCAGACAGCCCAGATCCAACAGGGCGCAGAGGGCCTGCGCCTTTTTCCAGTTACTGCTCATTGGCCGCCTCCTCGATCAGTTCCTCGATCTCCATCTCCGGCCGCCCGTACTTTCCGGCCAGCACCAGACTGCGGTTGAGGATGTGGTCAAAGCCGTAGTCCTTCCGCTCCTCCAGCTCCCGGGCGTGGCCCTTGCAGGTGGTCACGCAGACCTCGCAGCCCATGCACTTGTCCCGGTTAAAGACGATCTGCCCGTCCACGATCTTATTGGCTCCGTAGGGGCAGCGCTTGACGCACATGCCGCACTCCTCCGGCCCCAGGCACTTGGAGGCGTCCCGCTTGGTGATCTCCGGGCCCTTCTCCGAGGTGAGCCCGGGCCCCAGCAGCCGCGTGCCCCGCACAGTCTGGCACAGGTCCTTGTCGCAGTTGCAGAGCACGAACAGCCCCGAGCGCTTGCCGAACAGATAAAAGGCGTTGTGGACATAGCCCTTTTCGTGCATCTTCTCGAAGATCTCCTTGGCCTCCTCGGCGTTGACCTCCTTGTGCCCCAGGGGCAGGTCCTTATAGATATCCGCCCCGTAAAACAGGGTCAGATCCTTCCACTCCATCTCCTCCACGCCCTCCGGCAGCTTGTGGGAGGCCACCTGGCAGATACAGGGGCCCACGGCCATCCGGGCGCCCCGGTAGCCCTCCACATGGTAGACGAAGTCGATCAGGTTGGCCGTGGCCTTCCGCCCCAGGACGATCCCGTGGGGGATCAGCTTATTGCCGGTCTCCGAGGTGTTCTGGGCCGTGCGGATGACCTTTTCCAGCACCTTTCTCCGCAGGCCCTCCGGCGTGCCCTCGTACTCATCCAGCATGGCCGCGCTCATGCGCAGGATCGTCGGTTCGTTGACGCCGTAAGCATAATGGACGATGTACTGCAACAGCGACACGGGCATGGGCTTGTCGTTGGGCCCCTGGTAGGTGCCGCTGTTTTTTCCTTGGTAATTCAAAAAATTCATAGAAACGAGCCCCTTTCTGTCTCTGTCCACGTGAACACTTCAACCGTGTTTCCATCATAAAATATCGTTATTTGCTTGTCAATTTGCGGAAGTAAAATCTCTGTTTTGCACGATTTTCCCGCCCCTTTTTGCGCAATAAAAAGGCCGAAGTGATTGCGTTTTTCAGACGTTTGTGGTAAGATGTCCATAGAACTTGGACATGTGTACAAGGAGGTGCCCCATGGTCGCCAACTCGAAAAATTCCGAGCGGATCGTCCAGGCCGCCCTGGCCCTTTTCCGGCAGGAGGAATACAACTCCATCCAGGTCAACGACATCTGCCAAAGGGCGGGGGTGTCCCGCTCCTCCTTCTACAGCGTCTTCACCGGCAAGGACGACATCCTTCTCCACATCCTCCGGGGCTATAAGGACGATTTTGAGGGCACCATGCGGCGGCTCCTCCACACGGAGAGCGACCTGGAAAAGCTCTGGGTCCTGTATGTGAAATACCTCTCCCTGGCGGAGGAGTTCGGCCCGGCGCTGACGGGGGCCCTGTTCTCTCTGGAGCTGGGCGGGAAGCTCAGCATGACGAAGGCCGTGGAGGAATACATGTCCCGCTACATGGAGTGGTTCGTCCGCTTCGTGGCAGACTGCCAGCGCTCCGGCATCATCCGCAACCACGGGGCCCCGAAGGACCTGATCCCCGCCGGCGTGAAGCTGACCTTTTTCATCGTCTTCGAGTGGTGCGCCGCCAAGGGGGCCTTTCCCCTGCGGGAGCGGGCCTTTGAAGCGATGGAGAACTTCTACGATATCGCCCCGGAGCACCGGGGCATACGGCCGCGATCATAACCGCCAGTGAACCGGCGGTTTTATCCCGTCCGATAAACGTTCTTCCATGCAGGTCCAGCTCTCGTCTGTCCTTTCCAAATCAAATCCGGCAAGCCTCGCAAGGGCTTGCCGGTTCGATTTTTTTCTCTTCAATTTTCGCTTTTCAGTTTCTCCCAGTCCTCATTTCCCTGCATATACGCAAAGGTCTCATCCTCAAGCGACTTCAAAAGCTCCCGCTTTAAGCCGGTGGAAAAATCAGGATCGACGGTTTTCAGTGTCATATGCTGATAAAGCTTCGATTTTGTGAACTCTCCTATGGTTTCCAGGCTGTCCAGGATCTCCCGCATCAGCCGGGCCGTCCAGGGGGCATCCTTTTCCCAAACGGCCACGTCCAGCCCCCAGCAGACCTCGTTGTATCTGCCCATTTCAAAGGCAGACGCGGCAGAGGAAGAGACTTCGACCAGTCTTCGTGTCATTTCACGGTCGCCGTCTTCCATATAGAGGATACGCAGATCATTGAGCGTCATCTGTATGTGCTGATATCCGGTGAAGATCAGTTCCTCATAGGCCCGGTAGGCCTCCGCCCGTTTTCCGGTTTTGCTGTTCACAAGGGCCTCCTTGCGCTTGCGTTCCGGATTTTCCAGAGAGAAATAGTCCAAATACTGGGCCGCTTTTTCGTAGTTCTCCTGCCGGACAAAGGCATGGAACAGGGAATCCGCCGCCTGATCACGCATCCGTTCATCCTCTGAGCACAGGCACCGCTCGTACCAGCCGAAGATCGCGCTGTCATAGCTGTCCTTGCCCGGAAGCTCTGCCGTCATGCGCTTTGCGTCCAGCATGACGGCCGCCTGCCAGATCAGCCTTTCGCAATTGGGGTATTCCTCGATCATTCTCTTTACGGCAAGAAAGACCTCATGGAGATCCTTGCTCTCCAAGTCCTTCTGGAGCTCGGACAAGAATCGGTCGATCTCTTCGTCCGTCAGCTCATCCTTGAAGGACAGAAGCTCGTCTGTGGTGATGCCCAGCAGCCGCGCAAGCGGAGCGAGCAGGGCCACATCCGGCAGCGTGCTGCCCTTTTCCCACTTGTTCACAGCGGGAGCGGTCACACCGAGGCGGACAGCCATCTCCTCCTGGGTCAGGCCTTTGATCTTTCGGTATTTTTTGATCACATTTCCCATCGTCATGTTCAAGCATCTCCTTCACGATCTCTGAAGCGCTTCTGGGTATAGTATAGCGGATGGGAGCGCAGGAGTCTATTGAACGTCGATCAAATAATAAGAATGATTTTTTCCTGGCAGTTACAAAAACGGACCTTGACGGTCCGTTTTTGCTATTTCTTTTATCCATATTGCTCCGACAGATAGATCCCCACCTTGGACTGGATCTCCCGCGCCACCTCCTCCACGGGCTTGCCGCCCTGGAAATAGGCCTGGGCGCAGTCGGTCACGATGTCCAGGACCGTGCTGTCGCAGACTGTGATGCAGCCGGCCTTTTCCAGCATGGCGTTCACCTGGGCGCGCATCGCTTCCGCCTCCACGGGCGTGCCGGTAAAGTTGACCGGGCCGCCGGAGGAGGCCCCCCATGCGGACGGCAAATTCTCCACAGCCTTGGCTGTCACCTTGTCCAGCACTTTTGTATAGACCGGCCCGGCGGACGGCAGGCCCATAAACCACCTGGCCGCGTCTTCGCTCAGGAGAAAGCGGAAGAATTCCCACACGCCCTCCTTGTGGAGGCCGGAGGCGGACATCCCCAGCCAGTCACAGGGCGCGATGCCAAAGCCGCTCCCGCTGCCGGTGGGAAAGCCCACGAACTGCGCCTCCCCGCTGAAGCAGCTGTTGAGAAGGGAGATCTCATCCACGATCGAGTCTCGGAAGTCTCTCAGGACGAGAAGCTGCTCCCCGGCATAGGCCCGGCCCATCGTTTCGCCCTGGTTTCCGTCTCCCTGAAAATCTTCGGGCAGCTCTTTCGCGTAGCGCAGCAGGGCGAGAAAAGCCTCGGAGCTGAAATCACAGCTCAGCGTCTCCTCCGAATACAGCTCGTCCTTCATAAAGCAGAGCACATAGCTGAGGAAGTCCCTTCGGGTCATCTCCGGGCCGAACAGGGCCTGAGGCGGCTGCTCCTGGGCCAGTTGAAGGAAGCGCTCCACGCCCCAGTCCTCTCCCACGGTGGACCGGTCTCCGCATAGGGTGACCAGCCGGAAGGCCGGGATCAGCTCATACAGGCCGCCGTTGAACTCCGCGTTCTCCCGGACGCAGGGGAGCAGCTCCTCATAAGAGCTCCCGCCGTCCGTCTCGAACCAGGGCTTCAGGTCCTCCAGCAGGCCCTTGGCCGCCAAATTGCCGGGCGTGAAATAACGCAGATCGTAGATGTCCGGGGCTTTCCCGGAGATGATATCGCCGGTCAGCCGGGTCAGACCCGCGTCGACCGTCTCATAGGTGTCATACTGGGCGTAATCGATCGGCTCAATGACATAAGACGAGTGGCTGGCGTTGAACATCTGGATCGCGTTTTCCATGGCAAAGGAGAGCTTATAGGTCGCCAGGGTGAGGACGGCCGTCTCCTCTCCATCGGCCGGACGCCATAAGGTGGGCGACCCCCGGTTCAGGGAAAAGTACTGGCCGTCCCGGAGAGGGACCAGGCTGCTTGGCTCCATGCTGCTGGTGAGCACATTGATCAGCGCCGTACTGCTGCCGGAGGCGTAGTCATATTGGTACAGCACATGGTCCATATAGGCCAGCAGCTGATCCCCAGCCCCGGCATAGAATTGGGTGAAGAGCGGCTCCACATGATAGCTCCGGCCGGGGGCAAAGTCCCCGCCCAGCTCGATGACGGCCGTCCCCGGAGTCTGGCCGGGCCCCAAAGCGGCCGCGTTTGTTTCGTTTTGAATGAGCAGGGTTTTTTCATCCGTCACCACCACGGTCTGGGCCCCCTGGAATTCGCCGTAATCTTGCAGGACGCCGCCGTTTTTGTCCACCGCAAGCACACGCAGGGGCAGCTCCAGGAAGAAGCCCTTGTCCGCCGCGTGGAAGCGGTGGATCATGCCGTTGTCATAGGCGCTCAGATCCAGAGCTGTCGTGGCCGGAGTCCCCTCGCCCGTCCAGGCGGAGATGGTATAGTTCCCCTTTTCATCGATCCGCAGCACAGCCAGCCCGCCGTCCGGAGAGGCGGCGATGTCTTCGGCCTTCTCCCGGCCAAAGACGTCAATTTCGGCTATCTCCAGGCTGTCCCCGTCCAGCAGGAAGAAGCGCCCGTTTCCCTGCTCGTCCGTGCCGTACAGGAAGGCCCCGTCCCCGGCTTTCACCGCCCTTTGCAGGCTGATGCCGGCCTCGGGCATGGGCAGGCTCTCCCCGTTGCAGCGGACCGGCTCACCGCCGACTGTGTACGCGGCGGGCCGGACCGGGGCGCTGTCCCCCGCCTCGGCGGGCGCGGGCGCTTTTGATGAGCAGCCGCCCATACCGGGCAGGCAGAGCGCCAGCGCCAAAAGCGCCGCTGTGAATCTCTTGTTTTTCATATGTTTTTCCCTTTCCTGCGGTTTTTGCCGCCATGAGTGCGGCCTACTATCCATATAGTCGCCGTTGGCAGAAAAAGGTTACGAAAAAACTGCTGTGCCGGGCACAGCAGTTTTGAGCGCGTCGACAAAGTCGACACGCTTCAAATGCGACCCACTTCGTTTGGCTCGCATTTGAGGTACTCGCGCTTATCGCAGGGGCTACGCCCCGTTTGGTCGGCGCGAGGGCTCACGATGTTCGCCTTAGGGTGTTTTTGAGGCGGCAAAGCTGCCTCAAAAACAGATTTAAATCTTCTTTACATCTTTGTATAAGCTCCTGTAGCGGTTTGTCTACAGATTGAAAACTGCTGTGCCCGGGCACAGCAGTTTTTTGCGTGTATTTACTTCAAAATGACCTTCTGGTAGCTCTTCTTGCCCCGGCGGAGCAGGAGCCCGGCCTTCAGTTCCTCCGCGCCGTAGCTCTTGGCGATATCCGTCACCTTTTCTCCGTCCACCGTGACGCCGCCCTGCTGGACGTTGCGCCGGGCCTCGGACTTGGAGGCGCAGAGCCCCGCCTTGACCAGCAGGCTCAGGATATCCAGCCCGCCGTCCATGAGCTCCGCCTCGCTGAGCTCAGTGGTGGGGGTCTCGCCGCTGCCGGCCCCGGCAAAGAGGGCCTTGGCGGCGGCCTCGGCCTTCTTGGCCTCCTCCTCGCCGTGGACCAGGCTGGTCAGCTCGTAGGCCAGGATCTCCTTGGCCCGGTTGAGCTTCTGATCCTTCCAGCCGCTCATCTCCTCGATCTGCTCCAGAGGCAGGAAGGTCAGCATCCGGATGCACTTCATCACGTCCGCGTCGCCCACGTTCCGCCAGTACTGGTAGAAGTCATAGGGGCTGGTCTTGTTGGGGTCCAGCCACACGGCGTTGCCGGCGGTCTTGCCCATCTTATGGCCCTGGGAGTCGGTGAGCAGGGTGATGGTCATGGCGTGGGCGTCCTTGCCCAGTTTGCGGCGGATGAGCTCCGTTCCACCCAGCATATTGCTCCACTGGTCGTCCCCGCCGAACTGCATGTTGCAGCCGTAGTGCTGGAACAGATAGTAGAAGTCATAGCTCTGCATGATCATGTAATTGAACTCCAGGAAGCTCAGGCCCTTCTCCATCCGCTGCTTGTAGCACTCGGCCCGGAGCATGTTGTTCACCGAGAAGCAGGCGCCCACCTCCCGCAGCAGTTCCACATAGTTCAGATTCAACAGCCAGTCGGCGTTGTTGATCATCATGGCCTTGCCCTCGCCGAAGTCGATAAAGCGCTCCATCTGCCGCTTGAAGCACTCGGCGTTGTGGTCGATGTCCTCCTTGGTCAGCATCTTGCGCATGTCCGTCCGGCCGGAGGGGTCGCCGATCATGGTGGTGCCGCCGCCGATGAGGGCGATGGGCCGGTTCCCGGCCATCTGGAGCCGCTTCATCAGCGTCAGGGCCATGAAATGCCCGGCGGTCAGGCTGTCGGCGGTGCAGTCAAAGCCGATGTAGAAGGTGGCCTTGCCGTTGTTGAGCATGTCCCGGATCTCGTTTTCGTTGGTCACCTGGGCGATGAGCCCCCGGGCCACCAGTTCCTCGTAAATACCCATGTCTTTTCTCCCTATGATAAAGTTTACTTGTTCTCCGTGATGATGTCCTCCGCCAGGCCCACCGCGTATTCGATGAGCCGCGGGCAGGGCTGCCCGGCCTGTTTCAGGTCCTGACAGCGCAGGCAGCCGAACTGCTCCTTGAACGCGCCGGTGCAGCGGCTGGTAAGAGCGGCGATCCGCCTCTTGGCCTCGCCGTCGATCCCTTCGTTGAAGGGGAAGGCAAGGCCGATGGCCATAGCCGCCCCGCTGACCGCGCCGCAGATCTCCCCGCAGCGGACGCCGCCCCCGAAGGGGGCCGCCAGGGCCAGGGCCGTCTCATCCGGCAGGCCCGTATAGTCTCTCAGCGCGCCCAGCACGCTCTGGGCGCAGTTGAAGCCGCAGCTGTGCAGCCGGGCCGCTTCTTCCTTCACATTCATTCCGCTCTCCCCCTGTCTTCTTGGATCTTTCCCTTGAATTCATCTGCCGCCCGGAGCTGTTCCTCCGCTCCGGCCAGGCTCAGTTCGGTGATATGCTCTCCGCCGTGGAGCCTTGCCAGCTCCATCCGCCGCCCCTGCCGGTCCAGAGCGTCCACCCGGGTATAGGTCCGGCCGTCCCGCTCCTCCTTGGAGATGCGGTAGTGGCTGTCGGCCATAGCGGCGATCTGGGGCAGGTGGGTCACGCAGAGGACCTGCTTTCCGGTGGAGACCGTGTACAGCTTCTCCCCCACCCGCTGGGCCGCCACGCCGGAGACGCCGGTGTCGATCTCGTCGAAGATCAGGGTGGAGACCGGGTCGTTGGCGGCAAAGACGTTTTTCATGGCCAGCATGATGCGGCTCAGCTCGCCGCCGGAGGCGATGCGGCTGATGCGTCCCAGCTCCTCCCCGGCGTTGGCGGACATGATGAAGCGCAGCTTCTCCGCCCCGGTGGCGTCAAAGCCAG
Source organism: uncultured Oscillospiraceae bacterium (assembly GCA_947626785.1). Taxonomy (GTDB): domain Bacteria; phylum Bacillota; class Clostridia; order Oscillospirales; family Oscillospiraceae; genus Limivicinus. The sequence continues at coordinate 19,991 of CANQTO010000009.1, read as the reverse complement.
GCTCCTCCGCCACAGGCTCGAACTCCACCGCAAAGCGCACCGAGGGCATGCTCAGGTCCCGCAGCTCCCGGACGATCCGCTTTTCCAGCCGGGCGGCGGCCTCCCGCCGCTCTTTACTCAGCTCCGTCGCCGCCTTCCGGCAGCGCCCGATTTGGGCGGAGAGCTCCTTTTTCAGCTTCTCCTGCCGGTCGTCGGCATACTGGAGCTCCTCCAGCCGCTCCCGGCACTCGGTCAAATAGGCGATCAGCCCGGCCTCGTCCCGGCCGTACTTCCGCTCTAAGCGGCTCAGGGCAGAGAGGCGGCTCTCCAGCTGGTCGTACTCCTCCGGGGAGAAATCCAGACTCTCCCGGAAGTCCCGCAGGGTCTCCGCCGCGTCCTCCAAGGCGAAGACCGCGTCGTTGACGCTCTTGACCGCACCCTCCAGCTCCGGGGCGATGGCGGCTGCCCGGCCGGCATAGACCTCCGCGTTCTGGGCCAGGGACAGGGCGTTCTCCTCCCCGCCGTAGAGGGCGGCAAAGGCCTCGTCCAGAGCCTCCGTCAGTTTCTCGGCGTTGCGCAGCAGGTCCCGCCGGGCCGTCAGGGCGTCCTTCTCCCCGGCCTTCAGCTCCGCCCGCTCCAGCTCCCGGATCTGGTACTCCAGGCTGTCCGTCAGCCGCTCCTTCTCCACCTGGTCCATGCTCAGCCGGTCCAGCTCCTTTCGGAGCTCCCGGTATCGGCGGTACTCGGCCCGGAATCCCTCCAGGCAGCCCTCATAGGCGCCGAAGCGGTCCAGATAGCCCATGTGCAGCCGCTCATCCATCAGCTGCCGCCCGTCGTTCTGCCCGTGGATGTCCACCAGCAGGGCGGCCAGCTCCTTGAGCTGGGCAGCCGTGACCGGCACGCCGCAGACCCGGCAGGAGCTCTTCCCGTCGGCGCCGATACGCCGCTGGAGGATCAGCTCCCCCTCGTCCTCGATCTCGTTGGCCTCCAGCCAGGCTGCGGCTCCCTCCGTGTCGAACACGGCGGTGACCAGGCCCTTCTCCTCCCCACGGCGCACCAGCTCCCGGCTCACCCGCTCGCCCAGCACGGCCCCGATGGAATCGATGACGATGGATTTGCCCGCGCCGGTCTCGCCGGTGAGGGCGTTGAGCCCGCCGGTGAAGCGGATATCGGCCCGCTCGATGACCGCGATATTCTCAATGTGCAGTTCGTTCAGCATAGCCTATCCTTCGCACAAACCGTGCGTTTTTGCTCAAAACAGCATCTCGATCTCGTGATACAGCGCCTGGGCGGCCTCGCTGTCCCGCATGGCCAGGAAGGCCGTGTCGTCCCCGGCCAGGGTGCCCACCAGGCCCTTGACCTCCATGCTGTCGATGGCGGAGCAGGCCGCCGGGGCCAGGCCCGGCAGGGTCTTGATGATGAACAGGTTCTGGGCCACATCGTAGGAGACCACGCTCTCCTTGAAGATCTTCCGCAGGCGCTGCTCATAGTCGTCGGTCTCCGCACGGGAGCTGCCCACCGTATAGCGGTAGGTGCCCTTGGGGCCCAGCTCCTTGATGAGGCGCATATCCTTGATGTCCCGGGAGAGGGTGGCCTGCGTGCTCTTGACCCCTCTGGCCGCCAGGGCCTGGAGGAGCTGGTTCTGGGTCTCTATGTCCTGCTGGGAAATGATCTCTAAGATCACGCTCTGTCTTCCAGGTTTCATATTTGCACTCCTATTTCAGTTTTTCATATGCCATGTCAAAAAAGCTGCGGAGCCCCAGGTCCACCATCAGGGTGCAGTGCTCCGAACGGCTGACCTTTAGCAGGTCCCCGTTGACCAACTCCACCCCCGGGCTGCCGTCCACCGACAGGTAGGCCCGGCGGCCGTGGAGCCGCTCGGCCTTCACGGTGACCGTCCGGGAGGGGTCCAGCACGAAGGAGCGGGCGCCGATCATATGGGCGCAGATGGGGCTGAGGATGATGCTGCCGGCCGTGGGCTCCACGATGGGCCCGCCGGCGGACATGGAGTAGCCGGTGGAGCCGGTGGGCGTGGCCAGGACCATGCCGTCCCCGCTGTAGCGGATGACCCGGGCCTGGCCGTACCAGGCGGTGAGCTGGATACAGTCCACATAGCCCCGGAGCACCGCGTCGTTCAGGGCGCAGTCGGTATACACCGTCTCCCCGTCCCGGATGAGCTTCACGTCCAGCATCATCCGGCGGCTGAGCTTGTACTCGCCCCGGGCGGCCTGGGCGGTCAGGGCGATGTCCGCCGGCTCCAGGGCGCACATGAAGCCCTTGGTGCCCAGGTTGATCCCCAGGATGGGTACCGGCAGATGGTGCAGCTCCCGGGCTACCTTCAGCAGGGTCCCGTCCCCGCCGATAACGACGGCCAGCTCGCAGCGGCCGGCAACCTCCTCCAGTCTCCGGGTCCTGATCCCGGCGGGCACGGCCTCCGGCGCGTCCTCGGCAAAGACGGGGCAGACGGCGGCCTCCTTTCCCTCCCGGTGCAGGATGTCCAGCACCTGGCGTGTCACATGCAGCTCCAGATCCCGAAACGGGTTCGGACAGACAGCGATCATAGTTCTCACCTCAGCGCCTCATGAGAGGCGGCCACGACACCGGACACGTCCGGCTCCGGCGCCTCAAAACGACCGTTTTTCAAATAGCAGAGATATTCGATGTTCCCCTCCGGGCCCTTGATGGGGGAATAGTCCAGGCCCATCACGCTCAGGCCCGCCGTGGGGGCGAAGGCCAGGATGTCCCGGATGACCCGCTCGTGGACCGCCGGGTCCCGGACGACGCCTTTTTTGCCCACGTCCTCCCGGCCGGCCTCGAACTGGGGCTTGATGAGGCAGATGAGATCCGCCTCCGGTCGGAGCAGCGCCTTCACCGGCGGCAGCACCAGCTTTAAAGAGATGAAGGACAGGTCCATCACCGCAAGCTCCGGCTGTTCCGGGACCAGCTCCGGGCTGATGCAGCGCAGGTTGGTCCGCTCTAAGTTGACCACCCGCTCGTCCGTGCGCAGCTTCCAGGCCAGCTGCCCATAGCCCACGTCCACGGCGTAGACCTTGGCCGCCCCGTGCTGCAAAAGCACGTCGGTAAAGCCCCCGGTGGAGGCCCCGCAGTCGATGCAGAGCTTGCCCGCCGGGTCCACGGGGAAGACCTTCAAAGCCTTGTCCAGCTTAAAGCCGCCCCGGCTGACGAAGGGCAGAGCCGCCCCCCGCACCTCCAGCTTTGCCTCCGGGTCCACCGCCGTGCCGGGCTTATCGGCCCGCTGGCCGTTGACGAAGACCAGGCCGCTCATGACCGTGGTCTTGGCCCGCTCCCGGCTCTCGGCGAAGCCCCGCTCATATACCAGTTGATCCAGTCTGACTTTCTTCATTTTTCCCGGCGGCACAGCCTCTTGGCAGCCCTGACGATGGCCGCCGCGTCGATCCCAAAGTCCCGCATCAGCGAGTCTCGGTCCCCATGGGGGACGATCCCCCCGTCCAGATCCAGCAGGCAGGCCCCGTTGACAGGGATCCCCGCCCCGGCGGCCTCGGCCAGCACCCGGCTGCCCACGCAGCCGGCGGCGCAGACCTCCTCCGCCGCGATCAGCTTCCCGGTCTTTTGCAGGGAGGCGAGGCACTGCTCAAAGCCGTTTGGCTGGATCCTCCCCAGCTTAATGACCTCCGCCTTGATCCCTGCCTGTTCCAGCTCCGCGGCCGCCTCCAGCACCGTGTTCACCATCGTGCCGTAACAGACGACGGTCACATCTCCGCCCTCGGTGAGCTTCAGCTCAGGCAGGACGCAGGAGTCTCTGTAGGCTCCCTCCCCGCCTCGGGGATAGCGGACGGCCACCGGCCCCTGGGTGTGAAACAGGGCCAGCGCCATCATATCCCGCAGCTCCTGAAAACTGGCGGGACAGTAGACCGTCATGCCCGGCACCGTGTAAAAGTAGGACACATCGAAAATGCCGTGGTGAGTCTCCCCGTCGCTGCCCACGATGCCCGCCCGGTCCACACAGAAGACCACGTGCAGGCCCTGGAGGGACACGTCGTGGATGAGCATGTCAAAGCTCCGCTGAAGGAAGCTGGAATACACCGCGAAGACGGGCAGGGCCCCCTGTTTGGCCATCCCGGCGGCCATAGCCGCCGCGTGGCCCTCGGCGATGCCCGCGTCGATAAAGCGCTGGGGGAACTCCTTGGCAAAGCCGTCCAGCCCGGTCCCGCCGGCCATAGCGGCGGTAAAGGCGGTGATCCGCTTATCCTGCCGGGCAAACTCGCACAGGGTCTGGCCGAACACGTCGGAAAAGCTCTCCCCCACGGGCTTGATCTCCCCGGTCACCGGGTCGAAGGGCCCCACGCCGTGGTAGAGCTCCGGGTGGGCTTCCGCGTAGGGGCAGCCCTTGCCCTTCCGGGTGAGCACATGGACGATCACGGGCTTTTCCATCTCCTGGGCCCAGCGGATCACCGTCTCCAGCGCCACCGGGTCGTGCCCGTTCACAGGGCCCATGTATTCAAAGCCCATGGCCGTGAACATATTCTCCTGGAGCAGCTGCCCCTTCAGCCACTCCTTCACCGTGTGGGTGAAATGGTACACCCCCGGGAGATCGGCCAGCAGCTCCCGGTACCAGCGCTTGAAGCTGATGTAGCCCGGGCGCACCCGGAGCTTCTGGAGCAGCCGGGCCGTGCCGCCCACGTTGGGGTCGATGGACATCTCGTTGTCGTTGAGGATGATGACCATAGGCTCGCCGCTGGCGGCCGCCGCGGCCAGGCCCTCATAGGCCAGGCCCCCGGTCAAGGCCCCGTCGCCAATGACAGCGGCCACCTTGTAGTCCTCCCCCGCCAGGCTCCGGGCCTTGGCCATGCCCAGGGCCACGGACACGGAGTCCGAGGCGTGACCGGCCACAAAGGGGTCGTCCACGCTCTCGTAGGGTTTGGGGAAGCCGGAGAGGCCCCCGTACTGCCGCAGGCTGTCGAAGCGGTCCCGCCGGCCGGTAATGATCTTATGGGTATAACTCTGGTGCCCCACATCGAAGAGGACCCGGTCCCGGGAGGTATCGTAGACCCGGTGCAGGGCCACGGTCAGCTCTACCGCTCCCAGATTGGAGGCCAGGTGCCCGCCCGTGCGGGAGACCTTTTCAATGAGAAACTGCCGGATCTCCCCGCACAGGGGCTCCAGCTCCTCATCGCTCAGTTTTTTGATATCCGCGGAGGAATCGATCTTCTCTAAAAGTGCCAAAATATCCCTCTATCCGCCTCTTTGGCGCTTATTTCTTTCTGTTTGCCAGAGAATCTGCCAGCGCGCAGAGAAAGCCCGTATCCTCGAAGCCCTCCAGCGCCTCCTTGGCGGCGCAGGTGAGCTTCTCCACCATCTGCTGGCACTTGGCCAGGCCGAACATGGCCATATAGGTGGACTTGCCCTCCTGGGCGTCGGAGCCAACGGGCTTGCCCAGCTCCTCATCGGTGCTGAGCACGTCCAGCATGTCGTCCCTGATCTGGAAGGCCATGCCCAGGGCGGCGCCGTAGCGCATCGCCGCCCGGTCCAGGTCCTCCCCGCCGCCGGCGGCGGCCACGCCCATGCGGCAGGCGGCCGTCAGCAGTGCGCCGGTCTTGCGGCTGTTGATCTCGGTCAGCTCCTCCTCGCTGAGGGGTTTGCCCTCCCAGAGCATGTCCAGGTACTGGCCGCCGCACATACCGTCGAGGCCCACCGCGTCCGCCAGAGCCTCCGCGCATCTGGCCCGGCGCTCCGCCGGGAGCTTGCTGCGCAAAATGGTCCCGAAGGCCTCCGCCTGAAGGGCGTCTCCCGCCAAAACGGCGGTACACTCCCCGTAGACCACATGATTGGTGGGCCGGCCCCGGCGCAGCTCGTCGTCGTCCATGCAGGGCAGGTCGTCATGGATGAGGCTGTAGGTGTGCAGCATCTCGATGGCGCAGGCCACCGGCAGGGCCGCCTCCACGTCCCCGCCGCAGACGCGGCAAAACTCCAGCACCAGCATAGGCCGGATGCGCTTGCCCCCGGCCAGCAGGCTGTATCTCATGGCCTCCGCCAGACCCGCCAGGGGCAGGCCGGCCGCGCCCGTGAAGCAGTCCGCCAGGGCAGCGTCGATCTTCTCTTTATAGTCCTTTTCCGTCATGTCTCGTCCTCAAAGGGCAGCTCTACCGGGGCCCGGTCCGGCCCCTTCCGGAGCTTGACCACCTTCTGCTCCGCCTCGTCCAACATTTTGCCGCAGGCGCTCAGCAGCCCGGTCCCCTCCTCGAAGAGGGCCATAGACTCGCTCAAGGGCAGATCGCCCTTTTCCAAGTGCCGGACGATCTCGTCCAGCCGGGCCAGGGACTGTTCAAAAGTCAATTTATTTTTAGCCATTGTTCTCTCCTTCCGCCGTTGTCTCCACCAGGACCTGCGCCCGGCCGTCCGCCAGGCGCAGCCGCAGCCGGTCCCCGGCTGCCAAGTCCCGCACGCTGCGCACGGCCCGGCCGTCCGCCTTCTCCGCGATGGCGTAGCCCCGGGCCAGTACCCGCAGAGGGCTCATGGCGTCCAGAGAGGCGGCCAGGCCCACATAGCGCTGCTTTCCCTTCGCCAGCACGCCCTCCTGGGCGGCCAGGAGCCGGTCCCGCATCCGGTCCAGCTCGATGCGCCGGTTGTCCAGATGAGCCGCCGGGTCCGTCAGCACCCGCTTGGCCCGCAGAGCCTCCAGCCGCTCGGACAGGCGCTTTAAGCGGCCCACCACGGCCTGGGAGGCCCGGGCGTCCAGGTTTTGCAGCAGCGCCTCCATCTCCCGCCAGTCCGGCACGGCGATCTCCGCCGCGTTGGAGGGGGTGGAGGCCCGCCGGTCGGCCACATAGTCGGCGATGGTCACGTCCGGCTCATGGCCCACGGCGGAGATGACCGGGATCTCGGACTCATAGATCGCCCGGGCCACCCGCTCGTCGTTGAAGGCCCACAGGTCCTCGATGGAGCCGCCGCCCCGGCCGGTGATGATCACGTCGCCCACATGAAATTCGTTGGCGTAGCGGATCGCGCCCACGATCTCCGGCGGCGCCTCCGCCCCCTGCACCCGCACCGGCAGCAGCGCCACCTCCGCCATGGGCCAGCGGTGGCCCAGGATGCGGATCATGTCGTGCACCGCGGCGCCCGCGGAGGAGGTGATGATGGCGATACGCCGGGGGAATCTGGGCAGGGGCTTTTTGTGCCCCTCGTCAAACAGGCCCTCCTTGGAGAGCTTTTCCTTCAGCTGCTCAAAGGCGATCTGCAGGTCCCCGGTGCCCTCCGGGATCAGGGCCGAGCAGTAGAGCTGGTATTTTCCGTCCCGGGGATAGACCGTGACCCGGCCGAAGGCCGTCACGCCCATGCCGCTCTCCGGGCGGAAGCGGAGCTTGGAGGCGTTGCTGCGGAACATCACGCAGCTCAGGCTGCTCTCGCTGTCCTTCAGGGTGAAATAGTGATGCCCGGAGGGGTAAATTTTATAGTTGGACAGCTCGCCCCGGACGCAGACGTCCCCCAGCAGGGGGTCCAGCTCCAGCAGGCCCTTGATGCGCTCATTCAGCTCGGTGACGGTCAGCGTCAGCCTCTCCATGGCCTACTCCTTCTGTCCGCCGAACTCGCCCCGCATCAGGCCGCCCAGCACGCCGTTGATAAAGGCCACGGTGTCGGCGTCGTCATAGCCCTTGGCCAGCTCCACCGCCTCGTTGATGGCGGCGGCGTCGGGCACCTCGTCCATATACAGGATCTCGCACACGGCGCAGCGCAGCACGGCCAAGGCCGTCCGAGAGAGGCGCTCCGGCCGCCAGCCCTTGGCGTACTTTCCGATGAGCCCGTCGATCTCCTCCCGGTGCTCCAGGGTCAGGCTCAGCAGGCTCCGGATATAGCTCAGCTGCTTCTCGTCGGGCCGCTCGGCGTAGAGGGCGTCCTCCCGCCCCAGGCTCTCATAGTGCTCCGGGGAGAAGAAATCCTCCAGCAGGCCGTCCACGTCCGCATCCGCGGCCCGGGCGGCAAAGCAGAGCTGCACGGCTATTTCTCTTGCCGCAGTCCTCGTCATGCTCCTCGACCCCCGGCCTTATTTCTCAAACGCGATGCCGGACACGTGCACATTGACCTCGGCATTCTCTATGCCCGTGGCGGCCTGCACCGCGTACAGTACCTTCTCCTGCACCGCCTTGGCCACGTTCACCACGTTGCAGCCGTAGCGGACGGTGATGATCACGTCCACCGCGATCTTCCCCTCGTCGAACTGGACCTTCACGCCCTTGGACAGGGACTTGATGCCGATCAGCTCGGCGATCTCGGCGCCGTAGGTGTTGGAGAGGCCGGCCACGCCGTCCACCTCCGTCAGCGCAGTTTTCACCATGCCGGAAATGACGTCCTCGGAGATGTTGATGCTGCCATTTTCCTCTTTGCAGGTGATGTAATTTTCGCCCATGCTCAGTTCCTCCTAAGTGAATTCAGAATATTTTACCACGCCATGGGCAAAAAAGAAAGCCCAAGATGGAAAATATCCCATTAAGTTTTTGAATTTTTATACCGTTTCAGCGCAGGCGCGCCGGGCGGGAACGGGCCGCGAAAACCGATGCGGACGCAGGTTTTCCCGCGGCCGTTTTACCTTTTTCCCTGGCAATAATCCCGGAAGCTCTGCCCCGCCCGGTCCTTTTCGGACAACAGGGGCGGCGTCCCCTCCGGCAGCGGCCAGTCGATCCCTAAGTCCGGGTCGTCCCAGCGGATGCAGCCCTCGTCGCCGGGGTAGTAGAAGTCCGTGCATTTGTAGAAGAACTCAGCCTTCTCACTGAGCACCAAGAAGCCGTGAGCAAAACCCTCGGGGATATACAGCTGCCGCCGGTTTTCGGCGCTGAGCAGCAGCCCGTTCCACCGGCCGAAGCTGGGCGAGCCGGGGCGCAGATCCACCGCCGCGTCAAACACCTGGCCGGAGAGCACCCGCACCAGCTTGGCCTGGGGGTGTTCCTTCTGAAAATGCAGGCCCCGCAGCACGCCCCGGACGGACAGGGACTGGTTGTCCTGCACGAAGCTCCGCTCCAGCCCCGCCTCGGCCAGCTCCCGGGCGTTATAGGTCTCCATGAACGCGCCCCGGGCGTCCCCGTGGACGGTGGGCTCGATGAGCAGCAGCCCCTCCGGCTCCAGCCGGGTCACTTTGATCTGTCCCATCCGCTCCCCTCCTGTTCCTTCAGTTCCTCCAGATAGCGCCCCAGGGCGTCCCGCCAGTCCGGCAGGGGCGCGAAGCCCCGCCTCCGGAGAAGGCTCGTATCCAAGCGGCTGTTCAGGGGCCGCCGGGCCAGGTTCTGCCCGTATTCCCCGGTGCTCACCGGGATCACCCGCGTCCCGAGCCCCGCCTGCCGGAAGATCTCCCCGGCAAAGTCCGCCCAGGACAGGAACGGCCCCTCATTGCAGGCGTGGTAGACGCCGTAGGCCTCTGTTTCGATCATGTCCGCCAACAGCCGCGCCAGATCCCGGGTGTAGGTGGGCCGGCCGGTCTGGTCGTCCACCACCCTCACCTCGGCGCACTTCCGCCCCAGCTCCAGCATGGTCCGGACAAAGTTCTTTCCGTTCAGGCCGAAGAGCCAGCTGATGCGCACGATGAACAGCCGCTCCAGCCGCTCTTGCGCCGCCCGCTCCCCCGCCAGCTTGCTGGCCCCGTATTCGTTCAGGGGCTCCGGCCGGGAGCTCTCCGGGCTCCAGGGCTCCGTGCCCCGGCCGTTGAACACATAGTCCGTGCTGACCGTCAGCAGTTTGGCGTCCAGCTCCGCGCAGATCCCGGCCAGGCTCTCCACGGCCCCGGCGTTCACCGCCCAGACCCGCTCCCTGTTCTCCGGCAGCTCTGCCGCGTCCACCGCCGTCCAGGAGGCGCAGTGGATCACGGCCTGGGGCCTCAGCGCCCTCAGGGTCCGCTCCACCTGCTCCCGGTCCGTCAGCTCCAGGGGCACATAGGAGAAGGGCGCGTCGATCCTGACGCCGTGATAGGCGGGCGCGCTGCCGCTGCCGGTGGCCTCATGGCCCCGGGCCAGCAGCTCCAGAAGCACATCGTGCCCCAGCTGCCCGTTGACGCCCGTCACAAAAACACGCAAGTCCGCCCGCCTCCCTTCGCTGCATATTATATCAGCTTCCGCCCGCTTTGTCACACCCTATTTTTCCTTCTTCACCTTAAACAGGCAATTTGTCCGGTTTTTCCATGCTCTGCACAATTTTTTCGTTACTTTCTCCGAAAAACGCGATTTCGGTCTTGTAAGGGAATTTTATATGCTATATAATCCGCTTTGATAATCGATTTCCCAAGGAGTAATGCCAAATGTCCCAAGCTTCCAACCGTCTTGACTCCAGCCGCATGGGCGAAATGCCGGAGGGCCGGCTGCTGCTGAGCCTGGCGGTGCCCATGATGCTGTCCATGCTGGTCCAGGCCCTGTACAACATCGTCGACAGCGTGTACGTCTCCCGGGTCTCGGAGGACTGCCTGTCCGCCCTGAGCCTGGCCTTCCCCGCCCAGAACATCATGATCGGCCTGGGCACCGGCACGGGCGTGGGCGTGAGCACGCTTGTGTCCCGCGCTCTGGGCAGACGGGATCAACAGCAGGCCAGCCGCGTCGCCGGCACGGCGGTGGCCCTGGGGCTCGTCTGCTGGGTGCTGATGGCCCTGTTCGGCCTGTTCGGCGCCGGCGCGTTCATCCGCTCCCAGACCCAGGTGGAGAGCATCCGCGCCTATACCGATTCCTATCTGCGCATCGTCACCATCGGCTCCCTGTTCGTCTACCAGGAGATCTGCGTGGAGCGGCTCTTGCAGTCCACGGGCCAGACCAAGCTGTCCATGTGGACCCAGATGATCGGCGCGGTGACCAATATTATCCTGGACCCCTTCTTCATCTATGGCTGGTGCGGCCTGCCCGCCATGGGCACCGCCGGCGCGGCCATCGCCACCGTCATCGGCCAGGCCGCCGGTACGGCGGTGGGCTATGTCTTCCATTTCAAGAAGAACCGGGAGCTGCCCATCCACTTGGCCGGTATCCGCCTGCCCTGGCCCATCGTCCGGGACATCTACCGGATCGGCTTCCCCTCCATCCTGATGGTGGCCATCGGCTCTGTCACCAACTATCTGATGAACATCATCCTGGGGGCCTTCACCTCCACCGCCGTGGCCGTGTACGGGGCCTACTTCAAGATCCAGAGCTTCTTCTTCATGCCGGTCTTCGGCCTGAACAACGGCCTCATCCCCGTCATCGGCTATAACTACGGGGCCCGGAAAAAGGAGCGCATCTACCGGACCATCCGCTACGGCGTGATCTTTGCCACCTGCTCCATGCTGCTGGGGGTGTTCTGCTTCCAGGTGTTTCCTCAGGTGCTGCTGGGCATCTTCAGCCCCTCGGAGGCCATGCTGGCCATCGGCGTGCCCGCCCTGCGGCGCATCAGCCTGAGCTTTTTGCTGGCAGGCTTCTGCATCGTGGCCGGCTCCGCCTGCCAGGCCCTGGACAAGAGCATCTTCTCCTTCTTTGTGTCCGTCCTGCGGCAGGTAGTGGCCCTGATCCCCGCGGCCTGGCTCCTCAGCCTGACCGGGAACGTGGACAACGTCTGGTGGAGCTTCCCCATCGCAGAGCTCATGAGCCTGGCCGCCAGCGTCTTCTTCCTGCGCAAAGCCCTGCGGGACATGGAGCGCCGCCTGGAGCTGAGTGCTCTGGACCAGCAGGCATAAAAAATGTGACCCGTTAAGAAAGGGCGAAAATGCCCTTTCTTAACGGGTCAAGCAGGTCTCCGGCGAGCCGCGCGCTGGCTCCCCATCGTCCCGCATACCATGGCCTATTTAGCATAGACCTGGCGCTGCGCGCAAAAAAGCGAAAAGAGACCATCACCGCGCAAATTTTTTACTTGAAATTTCCCCGGCCCCGTGTTATAGTATTTACACTTCTTCCACATGCGGATGTAGTTCATCGGTAGAACTCCGGCTTCCCAAGCCGATAAGGTGGGTTCGACTCCCATCATCCGCTCCAAAAATCGGCAAAGCCTGCGCTTTGCCGATTTTTACTTCTTCACTCTTCACTATTCACTCTTCACCCAAAAATCGTGAGCTGTTTTTTGGAAGTAATAAGGTATAGTGAAGAGTGAAAAGGTGTGGTGTCCGCTGCGCGGACGATTGGAATAAGTGGAAACTGCCTCTCACTTCTTCACTCTTCACTCAAACCGGGGGGGATCGCCGTGAACGTCAAGAAACTGTGCCGCCTGCTGGGCTGTCTGATGCTGCTGGGGGCCGCGGTCTTTATCGGCTACGCCCTGGGCCACCCGGAGGGGAGCTTTCCCATAAGCATTACGCTCACCCGCCTGATCTACGGGCTCTATATGCTGGTGACCTTCGCCCTGCTGGCTCTGTCCTTCCCCGCCCGAAAGAAATGATCCGCAAAAACCGCCCGGTATCCGATCAGTATCGGATACCGGGTATAATTATGTAAATATAGTTATGTCAACTAAATTACGTAAATCTCAGCGAATACCCACAGCTCCGGCATAGGGGCTCCACCGCCTGGCGGCGGGAAAAGCCCTCATAGATGGCCCGGGCCCGGGGAGTATCCAGGATCTCCTCCAGGCTGCTCTCGAACAGGTTCCCTAACGGGATGTCCCCCTCCCGGTCCAGGCAGCAGGGCACCACCGTCCCGTCGCAGAGGACGCCCACCTGGTCCCGCAGGCCGTAGCAGAAGCGGCGCTCGCCCCGGTCCCCGGCCTCCAGGTCCGGCCAGTCGAAGCGGTCCCCCGGCTCCAGCCAGACCTTCGGGGCCAGGCGCAGGCCGTTGCGGCTCGGCTCCCAGGGCTGCGGGAAAAACTCCTCCAGCAGGGCCTGGATCTGCCCGTTCAGCTCATCCTGCCCGCCCCGGTTCCACAGCCGGAACTCGCAGAGCTTCCCCGCCTGGGCGGCCCGCCGGGCAAAGGCGGCGCAGCCGCGGATGTAGTCCCCCAGCTCTCCGCGGCCGTTGGCCTCAAAGGATTGGAGGGAGATGTTCAGCTTGTGCAGGGCCCCGGCCCTCAGCAGCAGCTCCTCCCGTTGCGAAAGGAGGGTGCCGTTGGTGGTGAGCATCACCCTGAAACCCAGCTCCCCGGCGGTCTCCAACAGCTGCTCCAGCTCCGGGTGCAGCAGGGGCTCCCCCATCAGGTGGAAGTAAAGATACTCCGTGTGCCCCCGGAGCCGGGCGGCCAGAAAGCGGAAGTCATTGGTTGACATAAATTTCTTCTCCCGCCGTGTGCCGGGGCAGAAGGAACAGGAGAGGTTGCAGACATTGGTGATCTCCAGATAGGCTTTTCTCAGCATACAGTCCCTCTATTATACACAACGGCAAGGCGTCTGCCTTGCCGTTGGCTGTATTTTCATTTCCCCACATTTACTATTTCTTGCATGATCTCCGGCGCGATCTTGACCACCCGGCGGTCATAAGTCAGCAATCCGTTGATTTCATCCTCCACATCGCTCAGCTGCGTGTACACGGCGGCGGCCAGGCCCCGGACCTTGGCGGGGCCGATCTCCCGCTGGTACAGGTCCTCCAGGCCGATCTGGAGCTGGGCGGGCGTCTCGAACTTCTTGTAGCCGAAAGCCTTGGCGTTGAAGGTATGGCCCAACACCTGGTGGGCGTAGCCGCCGAACTCGCTGAGCAGAACGGCCCGGCCCTTTTTGTCCGGCTTGAAGCGGTAGGCCCGGAAGTAGACATGGTCGCTTTTCACCTGGCCCACGCCCTGGTCGTGCCAGCCGGAGGCGTGGTCCACCGGGCGGGTCTTGTCCAGGCTGCGGACCAAGTCGTACATCTTGGCCGCGTCAAACTGGCCCCAGCCCTCGTTGAAGGGCACCCACAGGGCGATGCAGGGGCAGTTGTACAGATGCCGCACCATGGCGGCAAGCTCTGTCCTGAACTCCGCGCGGGCGGCGCTGTCGCTCCGGCCAAAGAGGAAGTAGGCCTTGTCCGGCAGATGGATCCCCGTCACCAGCGGGCCCTGGACGATCACCGGGTCGTAGCGCCCGCCGCCGCAGGGCATATCCTGCCACACCAGCATCCCCAGCCGGTCGCAGTGGTAGTACCAGCGCAGGGGCTCCACCTTGATGTGCTTGCGGAGCATGTTGAAGCCCATGGCCTTGGCGGTGCTGATATCGTACACCATGGCCTCGTCGGTGGGGGCGGTATAGAGCCCGTCGGGCCAGTAGCCCTGGTCCAGCAGGCCGTTGTGGAAGAGGGGGCGGTTGTTCAAAAACAGGCGGGGCACGCCCTTCTTGTCCTTCTCCACGGAGAACTTGCGCAGGGCGAAATAGCTCTGCACCTGGTCCTCCCCGCAGCGGACGGTAAAGCCGTGGAGCGCCGGGTCCTCCGGCGTCCAGGGGGCATAACCGGGTACGGGGATCCGGGCCGGGAGGATGTAGTCCTGCCCGCCCAGACTGGCCACCGCCGTCTCCTCCCCCTCGGTCTCCGCCTCGATCTCCACGGCGGCCTCATCGTAGAGGGGGGTGATGCGCAGGGCCTTGATGTAGCTCTGGGGCACAGCCTCCATCCAGACCGTCTGCCAGATACCGCTCTGGGGGGTGTACCAGATGCCGCCCCGGCGGCGCTTCTGCTTGCCCCGGGTGTGCCCGCCCTTCTTCGTGTCGTCCGTCACCCGGACGGTCAGGGTCATGACGCCGTTCTCGATGGCGTCGGTCACGTCGGCCTCGAAGGGCAGATAGCCGCCCACATGGCTCAGCACCTGGGTGGAGTTGACCCAGACCACCGCCGCCTGATCCACCGCGCCGAAGTGCAGCAGCACCCGCTTTCCGGCGTACTCCGGCGGCAGGGACACCGTCCGCCGGTACCACAGGTACTCCCCGCTCTGCAAAGTCCGGCCCACGCCGGACAGCTCCGTCTCTGGGGAAAAGGGCACGACGATCTCCCCGTCAAAGTCCTTGGGGAAGCGGGTGGAGCGATTGATGGCGTATTCCCAGGGGCCGTTAAGGCAGGCCCAGCCGCTCCGGGCCATCTGGGGCCGGGGATACTCCGGCAGGGGGCAGTTCCGGTCCACTTGTTCAGTCCAGGGTGTGTTCATAGTTCTCTCCATTCTGCCGCACTGCCGGCATAAAACAGGTTATTCTTCCGTTCTCCGTCAGTATAGCAGCTTTTGCGCGAAAACCCCGTCGAAATCCGGGGGATAACTCAAAATACTTGCAGGTCCCACTCAGAACAGGCCGGGCATGCCCATGCCGCCCTGGAGCTTGGCCATGGCCTGGCCGGTGCTGTCGTCGGCCTTTTTCAGCGCGCCGTTGACCGCCGCCAAGATCAGGTCTTGAAGCATCTCCACGTCGTCCGGGTCCACCACGTCCGGGTCGATCTCGATAGACTGGAACTCCCGGGTGCCCACGATGGTAGCCTTGACCGCGCCGCCGCCGGCTGTGAACTCGAACTTGGTGCTCTCCAGCTCCTGCTGCATTTTCAGGAACTCCTGCTGCATCTTCTGCGCCTGGCGCATCATATTCATCTGGTTCCCGCCGCCGGGGAAGCCGCCGCGAAATCCGCCCTTAGCCATAATGTTTTCCTCCTGATTTTTTCTTTTAACAAATGATGTTTTTGATAATGTTTTATTTTACTACACGAAGTGTACTTCGTCAAACTTTTTCAGCTCGTCCAGGCTCCGCAGGGGCCGCTCCGCCTGGCGGAGCTCGCTGAGCTGCACGTTGATCTCCCGGCCCGTCCGCTCCTTAGCGGCCTGGGCAATGCGGGAGAGCACATCCTGCCGGTTAAAGCGGCCGTAGAGGAAGCCCGCCGCCGCCTCCAGGCGCAGCACGTTCCCTTCCAGCCGGCCCCGGACGCGGCTCTCGTCCTCCAGGCTGATCCGCAGGTCCATGGGCAGTTGGTTCTTCACAGCGGCCCGGATCTCCGCCCACAGATCCACCGGCGGCGCCTCCGGTGCGGGGGGCGGCTCTTCCGGCAGCTCCCGGCTCCGCTGGAGGAAAGCGTCCTCCGGCTGCTCCTCGTAGAAGTCCATCGGGTCCAGCTCATCCTCCGGCTCTGGCTCACGGTCGTCCCTGGGCGGCTCCGGCTCCTCCCAGTCCTCCGGCTCCTCTTCGGCAGGGGCTGCGGGGAAATGCCCGGAGCGCAGCTGCTCCTCCAGCCGGGACACCCGAGCGCGCAACTGGGAAAGGCTCTCCCCCGCCGCGCTGTCACACAGAGAGATCAGGCAGAGCTCGGCCGCCGTCTTGGGGTTCTTGGCCTCTCTCATGCCGGCCATCGTCTCCTGGAGCGTACCCATGGCGCAGAGCAGCTCCTCGGTGGTCATGCGCCGGGCGAAGGAATCAAGGGTCTTCATATCGTAAGCGCCCGAGAGCAGCTCCCGCCCGCCCTTGGGGGCCACGTGCATCATCAGCACGTCCCGCAGCAGGCCGCTGAGCTCCCCCAGGAAGCTGGCCGGGTCCTTCCCGTCCATCCACAGGGCGGAAAAGCCCTTCAGCACTCCGGCCGCGTCGTGCCGGAGCAGCTTGTCCAAAATTTCCGCGATGCGCTGGTTCCCCGCCAGGCCCATAGCGGAGTACACCGCCTCCAAGTCGATGACCGGGGCACCGGAGCACTGATCCAGCAGGCTCAGCGCGTCCCGCACGCCGCCCTCGGCCAGGCGGGCGATCAGCTCCGCCGCCTCAGGGCGCAGGTCCAGGCCCTCCTTCCCGGCGATCTCCAACAGATAGGCGGCGATGCGCTGGGCGTCTATGCGGCGGAAGCTGTGCCGCTGGCAGCGGGAGAGGATGGTGGCCGGCACCTTCTGGAGCTCCGTGGTGGCCAGGATGAACATCAAATGCTCCGGCGGCTCCTCCAGGATCTTCAACAGCGCGTTGAAGGCGGGGGTGGAGAGCATGTGCACCTCGTCGATGATGTACACCCGCTTTTTCACCGAGACGGGAGAGAACAGAGCCTCCTCCCGCAGGGCCCGCACATTGTCCACGCCGTTGTTGGAGGCCGCGTCCAGCTCCACCACGTCCAGGACAGTCCCCTCGCTGATGCCCCGGCAGGCGGGGCAGACGCCGCAGGGATTCCCGTCCACCGGGTGCTCGCAGTTGACGGCCCGGGCCAGGATGCGGGCGCAGGTGGTCTTGCCGGTGCCCCGGGTGCCGATGAAGATATAAGCGTGGGACAGCCGGCCGGTCTTCACCTGGTTTTTCAGGGTCTGGGTGATATGCTCCTGGCCGATCACCTGGTCGAAGGTCTGGGGCCGCCACTTGCGGTACAGCGCCTGATACATCCCTGCCGCCTCCTCTCGATGGATAAAAACGCGGCTCTTGACAAGACTGCACACCCGGCTCCGAACGAGCTCTATGCCCGTTGCCCTGGCAGCTGGCTCAGATCCGGCAAACCTGCGGCACACGAAAAGCACCGCTTAATGCTGCTCGGTTCCCCGCCTGACATGGTTCACGGGTTTCCGTTGCGCAGGACCGGATCATCAACGCTGCTCACCAGAGACGGACAGCACAGGGCTGGCCCTCGGCCGGGAATTCATCCCTGCTGTAGCGGATTGCAGGTCACAGGGCACCGCTGGCTCCCCGATTAGTGCAGCCTTGTCAAAAGCCACGGGTTTATTTTACACCATCTTCGCCTTAGAATCAATATTTTTCTTTACAAACCGGAAAAATGTGTTATAATGTTAAAGCTGCCGGGGAAAACGGCAGTCCATATGGGCCTGTAGCTCAGCTGGGAGTGCGTGCGTGACAGTTTTACTACCCCACTTTTCGGGCCTGTAACTCATTCGTCAGCCATCCGGTTCACATCTATCCCCCAGGCCACTAAAATCAAGGCAAAAGATAAAGCGTTATATCAAATATCATCGTATTATACGGGCTTGTAGCTCAGCTGGGAGAGCGTTCGGTTCGCATCCGAGAGGTCGAGGGTTCGAGTCCCTTCAAGTCCACCACGTCAGAAGTTTCCTGAAGATGTCGAATCCTCGTAAACGAGGCTTCTCCATCGGTCAGGAAACTTCTTCCTTTTCCCCATGAAAGGGCTTCGCCCTTTCATGGGGACCTTTTGTCTATCTTGGAAGTTTCATCGGACTTTTTCAACGAGATCCATTTTCGGGTCTCCTTTTGTGTTTCACGGTGAAACAAATTTAGCGTTCCGCCTCTGAGACCATGTTTCTAAATTCCTCAAAAGATACATTAAATTCGATCTCCATCCGGTAGTCTCTGAATATATGTATTGATTTGATAAACTGTGAAACAAACATCTTTTTTGTCTCAAAAGAGCAGGTGTCGTAAATGTCGGCCCAGCTTACCAGCGTGTCATATTCATCGCTTTCCGCCGATGAACTTGCCGTGACTTCCTCATATTCCCTCTGCGCTTGTTCCGCTGCCTCCTGGTACTGGGCACATTCTTCTGTAGCCTGCTCTATGAGGTCGTTCAGCAAAGACGCGCTAAAGCTGCTTTCTCCCCTTATGACCCGGATCGTTTCCGCACGGTAGTCGGCAAGCTCCCTCTGCTTTTCTTTTAGTTGCAGTTGGGTGATATTGCATTTGGCCTGGGCCAGCTCAACCGCCTGCCGGTGACAGTTTGCTATAATGCTGCTGTCCGGCGATGACTTTATGCGCTGGAGCTGCATCCGCACGACCTCGTCAACGATCTCGTCAACCTTTTTCACCCCATACCCGGATTGCCCGTCACATTCTCCCGGATGCCTGGGCTTATAAAAGCAGGCATAGCGGGGCCGGATGTCGGATACTTCCGTGCCGTCTTTTTTCTTTCTGCGCCGTCCGCTGGTCGTCAATGCCAGCTTACTTCCACAATGGCCGCAATATATTTTCCCTGATACAAGCGCAGAGCCTTTAAGATTTAAGGGCACGTCCGAGCGGGGCATCGTTCTGCTTTGCATGATTTCCTGGGCGCGGTCAAAGGTCTTTTGATCTATGATTTGCAGCTCCGGGATTCTTTCAGATTTCACTTCCCCATTATGAATAATGCCGGTATAAAGTTCATTTTTCAAAATTCTGTTGATCGTGGTATTCGGGAAGTTCCTGCCATCGGCCTTATAAATGCTCATAGAGGCCAGATACTTGCACAGGCGCTGTGCGCCGAATCCCTCATAGGCATATTTATAGAAAATCAGCTTTATGATCTCTGCCGCGTCCTCGTCTATTACCAGATCGCCCACTTCTCTGTTGCGCTTGTTCACGCGCCCACGTTTTTCCAGTTTGTACCCATAGGGTATCGTACCGCCGGTGAAAATTCCTTCCTCGGTCAACTGTTCCAAACGGGTCTTGACACGGACTGAAGTTTTAATGCTTTCCCCGGAGGCTTGCCAATAGCGGATGTAGTTGAGCAGTTTGTCCACATGATTGTCAAACCGCTGCTGCCCCTCTACGGCGCTCCAGACTTCGATCCCGTTTTTTACAAACCATTCCACAACAAACGGCGTCTCATCGTCCTTACGGCCTAAACGGTCAAACATATACACAAGAAGTATATCGAACTTTCCCTGTACGGCATCCGCCTGCAATTCTTGGATCGCGTCCCGATCCTTGGCAGATTTCTTAAAGCCGGAAATGCCCTTTTCATAAAGTTCCTTATTGATTTTCCAATCACCGTGAGCAGCAACGAACTCGCGGCAATACTGCTTTTGCATGGGAATATCGTTCTTTTCCACCTGTCCGATCGTAGATACACGGTACAAGCAATTTACTCTTTTATCCATAACATACACCCTTTAGGAGCGTGTATGTCCTTGATCTCTATATTTCTTTTTCAAGGTACACGTTTACAATAATATTATCTCATTTTTCCCCACAACCGTCAAATTTTAGAGCCTTTTTAGGAGAAATTCTTTGCCTTTCCAGCAACTCTTTTATCGTGCTTATCACCCTTGGATTGTCCTTGGCAGCATAGCAGATTTCCACCTGGACGCCGCCTATACACAGTGTTTCATTCTTTCCTTTTTTCATTGGCATCTCCCATGGAAATGTGTTTCACGCTGAAACACAATAAACGACAAAATTCGCGCCGTTGCTCAGTGCGAACCTTAAAAATCACATATTTATATCAAAGGCAGAACAGACGGCGGTGGGCAGCCGCTCCATAGGAAAAACT
>CANQTO010000008.1 GCA_947626785.1 uncultured Oscillospiraceae bacterium | reverse complement strand
TTGCCGCTGGCGGTCTCGCCGGAGAGCATGACGCAGCTGGTGCCGTCAAAGACGGCGTTGGCCACGTCGGACACCTCGGCCCGGGTGGGCCGGGGATTGCGGATCATGGAGTCCAGCATCTGGGTAGCGGTGACCACGGGCTTGCCCGCCTGGAGGCCCTTGCGGATCATCTGCTTTTGCAGGATGGGCACCCGGGCCGCGGGGATCTCCACGCCCAGGTCGCCACGGGCCACCATGACCCCGTCGGCGGCCGCTAAGATCTCGTCCAGGTTGTCCACGCCCTCCTGGTTCTCGATCTTGGCGATGATGCGGATCTTCTCGCCGCCGTAGGTGTGCAGCACCCGGCGGATGTCCTCCACGTCGGAGGCCTTGCGGACGAAGGAGGCGGCGATAAAGTCAAAGTCGTTCTCGATGCCGAAGCGGATGTCGTCGATATCCCGCTCGGTGAGGGCGGGCAGCTGGATATGGGCCCCGGGGATATTGATGGACTTGTTGGCCGACAGCGTGCCGCCGTTGATGACCGTGCAGACGATATCCCTGCCCTGGATCTTCTCCACCCGGATAGCGACCAAACCGTCGTCGATGAGGATCTGCTGGCCCGGCTCCACCTCCTCCGGCAGATGGGGATAGGTGACGGCCACGCGGGTCTTGTCCCCCACAACGTCCTCCGCGGTCAGGGTAAAGCAGTCCCCGGCGGTCAGCTCCACGGTCTTGGTCCCAAAACTCTTGATGCGGATCTCCGGACCCTTGGTGTCCAGAATGGTGGCGACGGGATAGCTCATGGAATCCCGCACGGCCGCGAAGGTGTTCAGCCGGGCCAGGTGCTCGGCGTGGCTGCCGTGGGAGAAATTGAAGCGGGCAGCGTTCATGCCCCCCTGGATCAGGGCGCGGATCATCTCCGGGCTGTCCGTAGCCGGGCCCAGAGTGCAGATGATTTTGGTCTTTCTCATGGCGCGTTTCCTCCTGTGAAGCTCTCTATTTTTTGCCTTTCAGCGGTTTTGCTCCATATTACTTTGCCAGCACGTCCCCGAAATACCGTTGCTTCTCCTCGGAGGACATCTGGACATAGCTGTTCAGATCGCTCACCAGCACCTTGGCCCGGCCGCCGAAGCCGTGGAGCCAGACCTTCAGGTCGTCCAGCATCCGCTCCCAGGTCTGTAAGCTGCCGCCCCAGCGTTTTCCGTTGCGCTCCACCTCCGGCCGGAGCTCCTCCGCCAGGGCGTCTATCCGCTCCTCCACCGCCTCGTCGGACAGGGGGCCGTTCAGGGCGTCGGAGAGAGCCTGCAAAAACTGCTCCCGGTACTGCGCGTTCCCGATGAGCCTGCCGGCCACGTCGTTATAGTCATAGCCGAAATAGAAGGGCCGGACAAAGCCCTCGTTGGTGAACATATCCAGGTCCAGATCCACCAGGGCGTAGGAGAGCTTTCCGTCCTCCGGGGTGTAATAAAAGCGCATGTTGGGGCTGTTGATATCGTAATTGCTGCTGTAGGCCTGGATGATGGTCCAGCCGATGATACTGTCGATGTTCAGCCGCCGGGCCGCGGCCTCGTAATTGGTCTCGTCCCGGATGTTCTGGGCCATCACCAGGTCGTAGATCTCCCGGACCTCCCCGCGCACTTCCGCCGGCGCGTCCCCGGTCATGCCGCCCTGCCACTGGAACACCGCCTCCGGGTCATAGCCGTAGTGCATGGCGTAGTGGGTGGGCGAATGGGCCTCCCGGATGTTGTAGATGCCCCAGTACTGGCCGTTCAGATACAAGACCGCGTACTTATAGTCCTGGGCCGGCAGCTCTGGGAAGGCCTCGATGGCCAGCTGGTGCATCAGGTTGTCCCGCATGAAGGTGGAGTAGAGGCTCTCCTGGGCCGCCCGGAGCAGGATGGAGGCGAACTGGGTGACGCCGTTTTCAAACAGGTCGTAATCCAGCTCCCCGTCATAGCGGCTGCGGAAATGGATCTTGAAGGACTTCTTCTCCTGGTTGATCCGGGAGGTGGCCCCGTGGAGCTTCACCCCGCAGCCGATGTGGAAGCTCTCGTCCTCCTCAAAGAAGGCCAGGCTCCCCAGCTTCTCCCATTTCTCTACAGGGTTGGAGTAAATGCCCCCGTCGCCGAAGAGGTTGGAGGGGTCTGTCACCAGGCTGAGTACAGGCAGCGTGTGCCCCTCGTTGATGATAAAGCTCAGATCCCGGCTCTCGCTCTGAAGCGCCCCCTCCCGGACCGTGACGGCCCGGAGAACAGTGGTCTTGGTCAGGCTGAAGGGGCCCGTATAGAGCGTGGACCAGGGGCCCGGGTCGCTGCCGTCCAGGGTGTAGTAGATGTCCCCGTCGGCCCGGAGCTCCACCGGGACGCTCTCCACGCCGTCAAAGACGCCGTCGGAGCCCAGCAGCTCCGGCTTTTCGGCCACCAGCCGGGCCCCTCCCCCGTTGCCGGAGCCCGGCGTGGGGGAAGCGAAGTAAAAGAAGCCGTTCTCTCCGTCCATACGGCCGCAGCTGCCGCCGTAGGGCAGGTCCTTGAGCCGGGCATAGTCCCGCAGGCCGGAGCCGTCAAAAAGGTAGAGCCGTTCCTCCAGGGCGTTGAGGGCGAAGGGGGCTCCGGGCCCCTCCCCGCCGGCGCAGGGGATCAGCAGGAGCTCCCCCGCCCCCAGGCTCCCGGACAGGGCGTAGCGGTCCCCGCTCTTGTCGCCCAGGCTCCAGCCGGACAGATTCAGCGTCTCGCCGGAGCAGTTTTTCAGCTCCACCCAGTCATAGCAGCCGCCGTCGTTCCAGGGGAACCACTCGTTGTAGACCATGACCTCGTTGATTTGGAGAGGGCTCTGGCAGGCGCGGGCCGCCTGGAAGCTCTCGTAGCCCTCCCGGCTGTTGGGGTAGCCGGGCGTGGTATAGACGGCAGTCCCGATCTCCCCGGCCCCATCGCGGACGAAGCTCTCATCCCCCTGGGAGGCGGGGACAGCAAAGCTGTCCACCGTCTGGCCGCCGGGGCTCTCCAGGCTCAGCTCCTCCCCCTTGGAGGAGAGGGCGAAGGGGGCGCGCAGGCCCGCCCCGCCGCTCTCGGAGCAGAAGATCAGGGCATAGGCACCCGGCTCGATATGCAGCTCCGGGATCTCCCAGCGGTCCCCGGAGCAGACCAGGCTGTAACCGGCCAGGTCCGCCGTCTCCGTTCCGGCGTTATAGAGCTCCAGCCAGTCCGGAAAGAGGCCGCTACCGTCGTCCAGAGTGGCTTTGTTGGAGGCCATGACCTCGCTGATCTCCACCTGGGGCAGGATCTCCGGCTCCGGCTCCGGCGTGGGGCCCGCCTCCCCGGCGCCGCAGGCGCTCAAAAGGGCCGCCGCCAACAGCGCGGCCCCGAGTACGCTTCCTATTTTCAAGGCTTTTTTCATACCCTCTGCCTGATTTCTCGCGATTTTCTTTTCATGACTTTCTTTATACTATCAAAAAACTGTACTAAAAGCAACCGCAATTTAAAAGCTCCCTCGAGATGAGGGAGCTTTTTTTATTCACTCTTCTTTTTTGTTTGCCTCGCCGGGCTCCGCCGGGGGCTGGGACTGAGGCTCAGGCTGGGGGGCCGGCTCCGGGGCCGGGGCGCTCTCAGGCGGAGTCTCGGGCTGCTCCGGTGCGGCGTCCCCGTTGGTCATGGAGATCTTCCGGGCGGGGCGCTCGATGGTATTGTCCCGGGGGAGCTTCTTGGCCTGCTTCATGAACTCGGGCATGAACTCCCCGTGCTCGAAGAAGTAGTTGAACTCGTCCTCCTCCATGGTCTCATGGACCAGCAGGTACTCGGCCACGGCTTTCAGCTGTTCGGCGTGGGCCTTGAGGATCTCCTCGCAGCGCTGGGAGGCCTCGTCGAAGATGCGCTTGACCTCCTCGTCGATGATGGCGGCAGTCTCCTCGGAGTAGCTCTTGGTGGTGCCGAAGTCCCGGCCGATGAAGATGCTGTGGCCGGAGTCGTCATAGCTGATGGGGCCCAGCCGCTCGGACATGCCGTACTGCATGACCATAGCCCGGGCGATCTTAGAGGCCTGCTGGATGTCCCCGGAGGCGCCGGTGGAGATATCGTCCAGGAACAGCCGCTCCGCGATGCGGCCGCCCAGGGAGATGACGATGTTCTCGAACATCTCCTCCCGGGACTGGAAGTTCTCCAGGTCCTCCTGGGGGCGGAACAGGGTGAAGCCGCCGGCGGGGCCACGGGGGATGATGGTGATATAGTGCACCGGGTCCACGTGCTCCAGGAAACGGGCGGCCACGGCGTGGCCGGACTCGTGATAGGCGGTGAGCTTCCGGGCCTTCTCGCTCATCTTGCGGCTCTTCTTCTCCGGGCCCATCTGGACCTTCAGAATGGCCTCGTCCACGTCCTCCATGGTGATAAAGCGGTGCTTGCGCCGGACGGCCAGCAGCGCCGCCTCGTTCATCAGGTTCTCCAGGTCGGCCCCGGCGAAGCCGGGGGTGCCCTTGGCGATGCTGTTCAGGTCCACATCGTCGGCCAGCTGCTTGTCCCGGGAATGGACACGCAGGATGGCCTCCCGGCCCCGGATATCCGGCAGGCCCACATAGACCTGGCGGTCGAAACGGCCGGGGCGGAGCAGGGCGTTGTCCAGGATGTCGGCCCGGTTGGTGGCCGCCATGACGATCACGCCCTCGTTGCTGCCGAAGCCGTCCATCTCCACCAGCAGCTGGTTCAGGGTCTGCTCGCGCTCGTCGTGCCCGCCGCCCAGGCCGCTGCCTCTCTGGCGGCCCACGGCGTCGATCTCGTCGATAAAGATGATGGCGGGGGCCACCTTCTTGGCCTGCTCAAACAGGTCCCGGACACGGCCGGCGCCTACGCCCACATACAGCTCCACGAAGTCGGAGCCGGAGATGGACAGAAACTGCACGTCCGCCTCGCCGGCCACGGCCTTGGCCAGCAGCGTCTTGCCGGTGCCCGGAGGGCCCACCAGCAGCACGCCCTTGGGGATACGGGCGCCCATGGCGGTATAGGCCTTGGGGTCCTTCAGAAAGTCCACGATCTCGGCCAGCTCTTCCTTCTCTTCCTCGCAGCCGGCCACGTCGGCAAAGGTCTTCTTGTTCTTCTCCTCGCTGCCCAGGCGGGTGCGGGCCTTGCTGAAGCGGGCAACGCCCCCCGCGCCGCCGCCGGCCCGGTTCATCATCACGTACCACAGGACCATCGCGCCGCCCATGACCAGCAGATAGGGCAGGAAGCTGGCCCACCAGGGCACCACGAAGCCCTCGCCGTAGTTGTAGTCCTCCAGGATGCCGTCCTGCTTCTGCTGCCAGATCAGGTCGTTGAAGTCCTCATAGAAGACGGAGAAGCTGTACAGGTCATAGGTCATCTCCTCGATCGGCTCCACCGGGTCGCCGGTGCGCACCTTGAGGATGATCGTGTTCCCCTCCGTCTCAAAGGACTGGACTTTCTCCTCCAAAAACAGATCCGCCAGGTCCGAATAGCTCTCCACCTCGTTGGCATCCGCGTCCCTGGTCATGGAGAAGATCACGGCCAGCAGGATGACCATCAAAAGCACGTAAAAGCCCAGGTCCCGGGCCCGGCTGCGGTTCGGTTTGTTCAAAAAACGGTCACTTCCTTCTCAGGAACTTATCGGCCGGCCGCGCCCTTCGCGGCGGCCTCAAAAGTCTCACGAATATATTTCCGGTTTCAGTACGCCGATATACGGCAGATTCCGGTATCTCTCGTTGTAGTCCAGGCCATAGCCCACCACGAAGGCGTCGGGGATCTCAAAGCAGGAGTAGTCCGCCTTGATATCCGCCTTCCGGCGGGCGGGCTTATCCAGCAGCGTCGCCACCGCGATGGAGGCGGGCTGGCGGATCGTCAGATAGCTCTTCAGATAGTTGAGGGTGATGCCGGAGTCCAGGATGTCCTCCACCAGGATCAGATGGCGGCCGGCGATATCCTCCCGCAGGTCCTTGTTGATCTTCACGGCGCCGGTGGAATTGGTCCCGCTGTAGGACGAGACGGCCATGAAGTCCATGGAGCATCGGATGTCCACACAGCGCATCAGATCCGCCATGAAGATGAAGCAGCCCTTCAAAACGCCCACGAAAAAGGGGTCTTTCCCCTCATAGTCCCGGGAGATCTTCGCGCCCACCGAAGAGATCTTGGCGCGGATCTCCTCCTCGGAAACCAGTATACGCTGAATATCCTTTTCGATCATACTCTTTTCTCCCTAATTCTTTTCGATCTCTATCATAAGCACCCGGTCGCCTGGAGACGGGGCGGTCCTCTCATCCGCCGCCAGCCCCGGCACCGCCAGGATGCCCTTATCGTCCCGGAGCACCAGCGCGGCTTCTCTCCGGGCTTTGGTCAGCCCCGCCTCGGCAAACAGGCTCTTCAGGCTCTTAGTGCAGCCCCGGCCAAGTGGCCGCATTTTGTCGCCGGGCCGAGGACCCGTACATTTTATATTACCATATATCCTCTCATATTTGAAGCAACAAGTTTTGAACAAGTCGTGAATTTCTCCGCCAAAGACGGCCGTTTCCGCCCGGAGCCGGAGTCCCCGCTCCGGGATCTCCAGGCTCTGGCCGGGCAGCAGCGTCCGCTCCGGCAGGGGCGGGACCGCCTCCGGCTCCCGGAAATACAGCCGCCCCCGCTCCCGCCGGACCCGGAGCCCCGGCACGTCGGCGTAGGCCAGCTCCGTGCCCTCGGTCAGCCGCAGGACGGCGCGCACATGCTCCAGGCTCAGGCTTTTGGGGCACAGGCGGCGCAGCACCCGGGAGCTCAGGCTCCAGGGCAGGGCCCGGAGCTCTTCTATGGGGAGGCTCTCCCCGTCGAAATGGGCCTCGATAAAGCGCTCCGCCAGATCGGTCAGGCAGCTCTCGTCCTCCCGCAGCAGCCGGGCGGTCCTTCCCGCCGCGGCGGCAAAGGCCGGGTTCAGCTCCCGCAGCACAGGCAGGACCCGGTGCCGGAGCAGGTTGCGGCTGTACTCATCGGAGAGATTGCTGCTGTCCTGCCGGTAGCTAAGGCCCCGCTGGCCCAGCCACTCCTCGATCTCGCTCCGGGGGACCTCCAGTAAGGGCCGCACGATCCGGCCCCGCACCGGCGGGATCCCCGCCAGGCCCGCGGCTCCGCCGCCCCGGACCAGATTCAAGAGCATGGTCTCGGCGTTGTCATCCGCGTTGT
Organism: uncultured Oscillospiraceae bacterium; assembly: GCA_947626785.1. Taxonomy (GTDB): domain Bacteria; phylum Bacillota; class Clostridia; order Oscillospirales; family Oscillospiraceae; genus Limivicinus. The sequence goes on along the minus strand of CANQTO010000008.1, from coordinate 62,075 downwards.
GGGCCACCGCGATCTTATCGCAGCCCAGCCGGTCCGCGGTCCGCTCCAGAAACTCATAGCGCCGCTCCCGGGCGGCCTCCTCCAGGCCCAGGCCATGTTCCTTGGCCCAGGCGGGCACATCCCCGTGCTCCAGGACCAGGGGCAGGTCCCGCTCCCGGCAGAAGGCCTCCACGAAGGCCGCGTCCGCCAGGGACTCCTCCCCCCGGATGCCGTGCTCGTAGTGGGCGGCGGTGAGCTCGATGCCCAGGCTCTCCCGGTTCTCCCGCAGCAGCTCTAAGAGGCAGAGGCTGTCCGCCCCGCCGGACACGGCGCAGAGGACCCGGCTCCCCGGCGGCAGCAGCCGCCTGAGGCTTTTCAGGTCGCTACTCATCGTCCCGCCGCCTCTCGGCGGAGGCAAAGGAGGTGTACTCCGGCAGCCAGGCCAGCTCCACGGTGCCCGTAGAGCCCTTGCGGTTTTTCAAAACGATCGCCTCGGCCAGATTAGGGTTCTCGCTCTCTTTGTTGTAATAGCCCTCCCGGTACAGGCCGATGACCACGTCCGCGTCCTGCTCGATGGCGCCGGACTCCCGCAGGTCCGAGAGCATGGGGCGCTTGTCGGACCGGGACTCGTTGGCGCGGGAGAGCTGGGAGGCGCAGACCACCGGCACGTTCAGCTCCTTGGCCATGATCTTCATCATACGGCTGATGTCGCTGACGGCCTGGGTGCGGCTCTCGTTGGACCAGCTGTGCCCGCTGCCGGCGGACTGGAGCAGCTGCAAATAGTCGATGACCACCAAGCCCAGATCCGGCACCCGGCGGCACTGGGCGTTCATATCCGCCACCGTCAGGGTGGGGTTGTCGTCGATGCGGATGTCGGTGCCGCTGATGGTCTGGGCCGCCTCGGTGACGCTCTGCCACTGCTGCTCGGTCAGCTGCCCGGTCAGCAGGTTCTGCAAAGGCACCAGGGAGGCCCTGGACAGCAGCCGGGTGACCAGCTGCTCCCGGGACATTTCCAAGGAAAAGATGGCCACGGTCTTCTTCTGGGCCAGGGCCACGTGGAGGGCGAAGTTCAGCGCGATGCTGGTCTTGCCCATGCCGGGCCGGGCGGCCACCAGGATCAGGTCCGACTTGTTCAGGCCCAGGATCCGCTGGTCCAGGTCCGGCAGGCCTGTGGACAGGCCGGGGATCCGGCTGCCGGAGGCGGCGGCCTCGGACAGGTTGTCGAACACGTTCTGCACCACCGAGGAGATGGGCAGCAGACCGCCCACGTTCCGCCCCTGGCGCAGGGCGTAGATCTTCCGCTCGGCGGCCTCCAGCATGCTCTCCGCTTCGCCGGAGCCCTCGTAGACCATGCCGTTGATCTCGTCGGCGGTCTCCGCCAGGCGGCGCATCAGGGCCTGGTCCCGGACGATGGCGGCGTACTCCAGCACGTTGGCGGCCGTGGGCGTGACGCGCATGATCTCCGCCAGGATGCTCTCGCAGCCCTCCTGGTACACGCCCCGGACCTTCATCTGATCCAGCACCGTCACCGGGTCGATGGTCTGCCCGTAGGAGAACATGGCGTACATGGTCTCGTACAGATCCCGGTTGAGCTTGATATAGAATTCGTCGCCCCGCAGCCGCTCCAGCACCTCCGGCACACAGCGGGGGTCTATGAGCATGGAGCCCACCACCGCCTGCTCGGCGGGGGCGGAGTGGGGCGTTTTACGGCCCAGAAGCTCGTCCATCCCTAAAAGTTCCTTTCGCTATATCTGTATAGCTTACTTGTCCTCTACCACGAGGACGTTGATGTTCCCGCTGATCTCATAGCCCAGCTTGGCCTTGACGGTGAAGCTGCCGAAGGTCTTGATGGGCTCCGACTGGACGATCTTATTCTTCTCGATGTCCATGTCGAACTGCTCCTTCAGCGCCCGGCTGATCTCCTGGGAGGTCACGGCCCCGAAGAGCTTGCCCGCGCCGCCGGCCTTGGCCTTGACGGTGACCTGCACGGCGGACAGGCGCTTGGCATATTCCTCCGCCAGGGCCTTCTCCTTGGCGATCTGGGCGGCCTTGGCCTTCTCCTTGAGCTTGAGGGCGTTGAGGGTGTCGGCGGTGGCCTCCGCGGCCAGGCCCCGGGGGATCAGATAGTTGCGGGCGTAGCCGGAGGAGACCTCCTTCATCTCGCCCTTCTTTCCCTGACCCTTCACGTCGGCGGTAAAGATCACTTTCATTCTACGGTCACTCCTTATATTATGTAAACCATCTATCCTCCGGACGGGAAGCTCCCGTCCAGAAGATAAGCTTAACTCAAATAGTCGTCGATAGCAGCGTGGAGCCTCTCCAGCGCCTCCTCCGGGCTGACGCCCGTGAACTGGGCCGCCGCGGCGTTCCGGTTGCCGCCGCCCCCCAGCTTCTCCATCAGGATCTGCACGTTCAGGTCCCCGATGGACCTGGCCGAGGCGAAGGAGCCGCCCTTTCCGTCCGGGGCCACCACCACGGAGGCCTCCACGTCGGAGATGTTCAGCAGCTCGTCTGCCGCCTGGGCGGCGGTCACCCGGTCCTGGGGCTCCTTGGGTGCGGCCACGGCCACGTTCCGGTAGAGCTGGGCGCTCTGCAAAATGCGGTAGCGGGCGATAGTGGCCTCCATGTCCGTCTTGAAGAGCTTCTTCACGTCCACCGTGTCGGCCCCGGCCCGGCGGAGGAAGGCCGCCGCGTCGAAGGTCCGCTCCCCGGTGCGCAGGGAGAAGCTCTTGGTGTCCAGCACCATGCCGGCCAGCAGCGCCTCCGCCTCACAGCGGAGCAGGTCTGTCTGCTCGGCCACCTCCTGGAGGATCTCCGTCACCAGCTCGCAGGCCGAGGAGGCGTAGGGCTCGATAAAGCTCAGGGCCGAGTTCTGGATATAGGTGGCGGCCACCCGGTGGTGATCCACCACCGCCACCCGGTTGCAGGCGGCCAGCAGGTCCGCGTCCTCCGCCTGCTCCGGCCGGTTGGTGTCCACCACCACCAGAAGCGTATGCCCGTCGGCCCGGAGCATGGCCTCCTGGGGGCTGATAAAGGTATCCTTATACTCCGGCTCCCGGCGCAGGCGCTGGATGAGCGGCTTGCCCGCGCTGTTGTTCACATCGGCGACGATGTTGGCCTTCACGCCGCATTTCCGGGCCAGGCAGCAGATGCCCGCCGCGGCGCCCACGCTGTCCAGGTCGCCGAAGCGGTGGCCCATGACAAAGACCTTGGAGGAGTCCCGCACCAGCTCGGACAGGGTGTTGGCCATGACCCGGGAGCGGACCTTGGTCCGCCGCTCCACCTCCAGGCCCCGGCCGCCGAAGAACTCGAAGTTCAGCCGGTTCTTGATGACCGTCTGGTCGCCGCCCCGGGACAGGGCCAGCTCCGCGCTCATATCCGCGAACTGAAGCCCCTCGCCCATGGTGGCGGCGTTCTCCCCCAGGCCGATGCTGATGGAGGCGTCCACGCCGGAGGGGCTCTCCACCTGGTGCATGTCCTGGACGATCTGGAACTTGTCCCGCTTCATCTGCTCCAGGTCCTTCTGCTCGAACAGGGCCAGGTACCGGTCCCGGTCGTAGCGGCGGAGGATGCCGCTGTAGCTGTCGCACCACTGGCTGAGCTTGTCCTCCACGGCGTCCCGGATATCGTTGCGCACCCGCTCCGTCTGGCCCCGGTAGAGCTCGTCCAGATTGTCGATGATAATGATGCCGGGGACCGGGCGGGATTCCTCATATTTCCGGCGGATCTGGTCATATTCTGTAACATCCACCCAATAGGTGATGCCCATAAAGGCGCTCTTTGTCCCGGAGTCCTCCGAGCGGATGATATTCCCGTGAATCTGGTACTTGTGCCCGTTCAGCTCCAGCAGGGAGGGGTATAGGGTCTTGCCCTCGAAGAGCCATTTGCCGGAGAAATCCGGCACCATGTCCACGATGCGGGCGTCCAGCCGGGTGCCGGTGGCGCCGCACATGTCGAAGAACATCTCGTTTCCCCAGATGATCCGGGAGTCGTCCAGCCGGAACACGGCGATGGGCAGGGGGAAGTTCATCAGGGTGTTGTTTTTGGCGTTCTCCGTGTCGTAGGTGACCGACTCGATATAGGCCGCCAGCTGCTTTTCCCGCACCCGGTGGATCACCAGCGCGTACACCAGCAGCAGCACCGTCACCCCGGCCTCCGCGGCAGCCAAATAATACTGCCGGAAGAACAGCGAGGCCCCCGCGAAGGCCAGCAGCACAAACAGATAGACCCCCGCCCCCGGTTCAGAGAAGCGCCGCAGGCTCTTTTTGTTCGTTTTCACTGCCAGACCTCCTTCCGCCGTCCGGACCCGCCGGGCGGAGCGGCAAAGCCTTTTCCATTCCTGCACTTTGCCTATTAAAACATTATAGCAAATCCATCCAAGCTTTACAACAAATAATTTTCAACCGCGGGCGAATAATAGAAGCAGAAATAAAAAAGCCCGTTTCCGGCGTCATTTTGCCGGCGGGCGGAAGGGAGGCGGCCGTGAAAGCCGTGATCATGGCGGGCGGCCTGGGGACGCGGCTAAGGGCCGTGACCGGAGAAGCCCCCAAGCCCCTGGCCCCTTTGCTGGGCAGGCCCCTGATGGAGCACATTCTCCTGCTGCTGAAAAAGTACGGATTTACCGAGGTCTGCGCCGCGGTGAAATACCGGGCGCAGGACATCATGGACCGCTTCGGCGACGGCTCGGACCTGGGCCTGCGCCTGGAATACCGGGTGGAGGAACAGGCCCTGGGCACCGCCGGGGCGGTGAAAAACTGCGCGGACTTCTACGGGGACGAGGACTTTTTGGTCATCAGCGCCGACGCCGCATGTGATTTTGACCTGGCCGCGCTGATGGAGCGGCACCGGCAGAGCCGGGCCGCCGTGACCCTGGCCCTCTACCGGCACCCGGAGCCCCTGAGCTACGGGCTGGCCGTGACGGACGGCGGGGACGCGGTGCGGGCCTTCATCGAAAAGCCCCGCTGGAGCCGGGTGGTGACGGACCTGGTCAACACCGGCATCTACGTGGTCAGCCCCCGGGCCATGGAGCCCGTCCCCTCTGGGCAGGCCTTCGACTTTGCCAAGGACCTCTTCCCCCTGCTGATGGAGCGGGGGGAGCTGCTGCTGGGGGTCCCCATGGAGGGCTACTGGTGCGACGTGGGCGCTCCCCTGCCCTACTACCGCTGCTGTGTGGACGCCCTGGAGGGGCGGCTGGCCCTGGAGCCGGGAGAGGCCTTCCGGACCGAGGCGGCGGCGGACGAGGAGCCGGGCCCGGAGCCCGGAGCCGTCTGTCTGGACTGCGCCTGCCGCAGCCGGGCGGGGCTCATGGGGGCCCTGTCCGAGGCCATGCTGGAGCTGGGCGCGGACTACTCCGACGGCATCCGCCTCCACGGCCGGCGCTATGAGCTGCACATCTCACCCCTGTCGGCCCGCTCGGCCATCCGTATCGCCGTCTCCTCTCAGGACACGGAGTTTGCCAAGGAGCTGGCCCTCTCCGCCAAGGAGCTGGCCGAAGCGCTGGACGAATAAAGCCGTGTGAAAGTGCCCGGGAAAAATTCTCCCGGGCACTTTTTGACTTTTACCGGTACTCCAAACTCATCCGGAAGAGGGTCTTGTCCTCTCCGGCGCTGCCGGCGATGAAGAAGCGGTCCCCCTCCCGGCCCCAGTCCAGGCGCATCCGGTCCCCCTCCCGGGCCTCGGCCACGTACTCGGTCATGGCCCGGCAGAGATGCCGGCCCTGGACGGCCGGCCCGAAGACGGACTCGGCCAGGTCGTAGTAGCGGGTGTTGTTCATGTGCCCGTTGCTGTCCAGCACATCAGGGCTCACCGTATAGTCCGCCTGCCGCTCCGCCGGGAGCCTGGCCGGGGCCGAGGGCAGCCGGGCCTCCTGCCCGGTGACCAGGCCCTTGATATCCAGGCCATAGGCCGCGGGGCTGATCATCTTCCGGCTGTCCCGGTCCACCAGGGTCCACAGGGCGCTGCACTGGCCTAAAAGCTGCCCGTCCAGGCTCTCCAGCCGGTGGAAGCGGGGATAGAACATGTGCCGGGTGTCCCCGGGCCAGGTGAGCAGACGGAAGCTCTCCCCCGGCTCCGGCCAGCGCTCCATCTCCACCAGCTGCCGCACCACCACCCACATCAGGTTGTTGGGGCCGGTGACGGCCTTCCCCAGGCCGATCCGCTCGCAGTGTTCCCCCGCCGTCTCCTGGAGCAGCAGAAATAAGCGGCTGGTTTTCAGCTCTTCGTGGAGCGTGAGCTCCTGTTTCAGTACAAACATCGCGTTCTCTCCTTATCGGACAGCCAGGATAAAATTCCCGTAGCTCTCCATGGTAAATCCTTCCTCGATAAAGGGCGACCGATCATCCCAGAGGGAGAGGATGTAGCAGTCCTCCCCCGCCGCCGGGCCGCTGAAGCCGAAGCGGTAGCGGCCGACGGCCCTGGCCTCCAGATAGGCGGAGGGGTAGATCCGGTAGCGCACCGTCTGCCGGAATTCCTCCGCCGGCAGGCGGGTAAAAAACAGCAGCTGGGGGTAATACACGTCCTTGCTGACCCAGACGGTCCCCGGCTCCTCCGCCGCGGCGTCCAGGACCTCCTCCAGGCCCTCGCCGAAGCTGAGCCCCACCTCCGGCTGAAAGTCCGTGAAATAATAGACTTCAAAGCCCGCGAAGAACAGCAGATACAGCGTCACGGTGGCGGGCAAAGCCCACTTCCCGGCTCTGGCGGCCTGCCAGCTTAGGCCCAGGGCCGTGGCCAGCGCCAGGGGGATGAAAAAGCCGTTGATCCGGTTCACGTTGGCCGCCACCAGCAGGCCCGGGACCAGCCCCGCCAGCAGCTGCATCAGCAGCAGGGCCTCCGGCGTCCAGGTCCGCCGCCGGAAGCTCCGCTGCACGGTCAGGATCAGGCCCGTCAGGGTGAAGGGGATTGAGAGCAGATACAGGAAGCTGAAGCCCCGGGCGCTGTTCCAGATGAGCCCGTCGGTCTGAAAGAGCAGCATTTGCAGCAGATACAGCAGATGCTGGGGCAGCCCGGCCAGGGACATCTCTCCCGAGCGCAGGACCAGCAGCTTCGGCACGGAGAAGACCGGCGTGCGGATCTCGGGTATCAGCCCATAGTTCACCGCCAGAAACAGCAGCAGCGGCAGGGCCAGCAGGCCCAGGAGCAGGCAGGCGTCCAGCAGATCCCGGTCCAAGCGCAGCCTGCCGTGGGCGGCGCAGTAGAGGGCGCGGCCCGCCAGCAGGAAGGGCATCACGGGCCAGATGGCGGCGTAGGCGTAGAGGGCCAGGCCGTCCATCAGCGCCGCCGCCGGAAGAAAGCGGCTGTCCTCCAGGCCCCGGAGGAAAAAGTAAAAGCCGAAGAGCAGAAAGCCCGGCGCCAGGTTTGATTCCAAGGCCCAGCGGCTCAGCAGCACATGCCAGGGGCAGATGGCCAGCAGCAGGGCCGCCAGCAGGCCCGTCCGCTCCCCGAAGAGCCGCCGCCCGGCCCCGTAGACGGCTGGGATGCTCAGCAGCGCCACCAGCAGCTGGGGCAGGCGGACCGCCCAGACCTCCAGGCCGAAGAGGGCGATAAAGGGGATCATTAGGTAGCTCTCCAGGGCGTTCATGCCGCTGCCCCAGGCGGTCAGGTACACGGGGAAGGCGTAGCCCGCCGTGTCCCGGCCGGTGGTCAGCAGGGACCAGGCCTCATAGGCGGCAAAGGCCTCGTCCTGGTTCAGGTCCCCCGGGATAGTTCCAAACTGCCAGAGCCGGGCAAAGAGCCCCACCGCGAAGATCAGCAGCAGAAAGAGCCGCGCTTTTCCGCCCGCTTTTGCCCCGTCCACGTCACGCCGCCACTCGGGCCGTCTTCTTCCCGTAGGCGTACCACAAAAGGGAGGCCACCAGGAGCCCGCCCAGGATGTTCCCTAAGGTCACGGGCAGGAGGTTTCCCAGCAGGAAGTTGCCCCAGGTGAGGGCGGAGATATCCAGCCCCGCCTCGGCGGCCAGGCCGGCATAGGCGCTCTTGGCGAAGAGCCCCGCCGGGATATAGTACATATTGGCCACGCAGTGCTCAAAGCCGCAGATGACAAAGAAGCTGATGGGCAGATAGACGCCCACCGCCTTGCCCGGGACGCTCTTGGCGCAGGAGGAGCACATGACGGCGATGCAGACTAAGATGTTGCAGCCGATCCCCAGCAGGAAGGCCCGGCCAAAGCTCAGGGAGCACTTGTTGGTGGCTACCTTGATAGCGTAGGCCCCCAGGGCCCCGCCGCCCAGATCCATCTGCCCCGCCGCGGCGCAGCCGGCAGCCAGCAGGCAGCCGCCCAGCAGATTGCCCGCGTAGACCAGCAGCCAGTTGCGGAGCATGCCCCCCAGCCGCACCCGGCCGGCCATCAGGTCCATGGCGATGAGGCTGTTGCCGGTGAAGAGCTCGGCTCCCATCATGACGATGATGAACAGGTTGAAGGGGAACAGCAGGCCGCTGATGATCCGGGCGGCGGAGGCGTTGGAGATAGCGAAGGTGGCCGTGTTGGACACACAGGCCCCGCAGCCCACCAGAAAGCCCGCCAGCACCCCCAGCACCAGCAGCCGCAGGGCCGGGGCCTGGGTCTTCCGCTCCCCCAGATCCAGATAGTTCTCCACAAATTCCGCCGGTGTCAGCATAGGCTTGTCCTCCCGTGTTTTTTGTTTAGGAAACGCTGAATAAATCGCCATATACATCTGGCCGGCTGATTTTCCGCCATATTTAGTCTCGAAATCTTGAAATACACAAAGTATTCCTGCGATTTCTCGCCGTCATCTGGCGAAAAATCATCTCGCCCATCTGCACACGTCGATTTATTCAGCGTTTCCTTTATTATACTCTTGCCCCCACTCTTTTTCAAGAGTGGAGCTTTACATGAAACAGCGCCGGCGTTTGCCGGCGCTGCTGGATGCTGTTATTTTATAAAACTGCCTGGCCGGTGACCATCTTGGCGGCGACCCGGCCCCAGAGGACGGCGGCTCCGATGGAGGTGCCGCAGCCGGGGTAGATGGTGCCGTACATGCCCTTGGGGGCTGTCTCACCGGTGGCATAGAGGCCGGGGATGATCTTGCCCCCGGCGTCCAGCACCCGGCCCACAAGGTCGGTCTCCAGGCCGCCGAAGGTGACGGTGACGCAGGGGGTGTAATAGAACGCGGCGTACTTGGGCCCGTCCACGGGGAACAGATACTCGGCGGGCTTGCCGAAGTCCTCGTCCACGCCCTTGGCCGCCAGCTCGTTGTACCGGTCCACGGTGGCCTTCAGGACGGCGTAGTCCACGCCCATCTTCCCGGCCAGCTCCTCCAGGGAGTCCGCGTACACGTCCTTGGGGTCGGAGGTCTTGCCCGCTTGGAAGGCGGCCTGGACCGTGGCGTATTTGTCCTTGCCGCTGGTCACGTACCAGCCGTGGTTTTTCTTCGTGCGCATCAGCGCGTCGCCCACCACATACTGGTAGCTCCACTCGTTGACCACCCGGCGGCCGTCCGCGTCCACGATCAGACCGGCCTCCTCCTTGATGCCGATGAACGCGGAGGAGATGCTCATGTAGTTGACCTGTACGCCGGGGGAGACGTACTCTTTTGCGCCGGCCTTTATGCCCTCGTCGATGCCCTTGCCCACGTTGGTCTTGGGCACGTCGGTGAAGTAGCCCTTCATCTGGGGATAGAGGGCCTCCAGCTTTTCCCGGTTGGCGGCGAAGCCGCCGGTGGCCAGCAGGACGTTGTTGGCGTGGACGGTCAGGGTCCCGCCGCCGGCGTACTCGCACACCGCGCCCTTCACCGCGCCGTCTTCCACGATGAGCTCCTTCAGGGCGCACTCGAAGACGATCTCGCCGCCCAGCTTCTCATAGGTGCTGTGCATGGCGTAGGTGATGTGCCCGCCCTGTCCGGCGGACATGTAGGAGCCGCCCTCGCTGTTGTAGACCCGCCAGGGGACGATGCTCTCATGGATGGGCTCCACGTCCTGGCACTTCCAGCCGCAGCTCTCCAGCCAGAGCAGGTTCTCGTAGGCCCGGTCGCAGAAGAAGCGGATCTTGTCCGGGTCCACCAGGCCCTTGCCCTGCTCCATCATGTACTTGTACAGCAGGTCCGGGCTGTCGTAAATGCCCACCGCGCGCTGCCATTTGGTGCCTGGGGCCATGAGCTTGCCGCCGGAGCGGGCCGCGGAGCCGCCGGTGACGCCGGCCGCCTCCACGATCAGCACGTCGGCCCCGGCCTGCCGGGCCTGCACGCCCGCGGCCAGACCGCCGGCGCCGCCGCCCAGGATCAGAAAGTCCACGCTGCGCTCCTCATCCGGATGGGCCGGACGGGGGAGGGGGGCCGTCAGGGCGGACATCTTCGCCCCAGACTGGGAGATGGCCCTGGTGGCCGCCTTGATGATGGCCTTGGAGCTCTTCTCCGCGCCGATCACCGGGGGCACGCCCAGGGACTGGTGCTTGACGATCTCGCCGGGGAGTGTCTCCACCGGGGAGGTCTTCAGCCCCCAGCCCACGCCCTTGATCTCGCCGTGCTCCAGGATCTTCACGTCCTCGATCCGGTCCTCCGACAGGGTGACCTGGACGATGACCGTGCTGGGCTTGCTGTCGTAGCCGTTGCCGTAAGCTTTGCCCTTATAGACGCCGGGTTTGAATTTTGCCATAGTCGTTCTCCTTTCATATTTTAAGCGGTTTCTTCCATTTGTTAACATTTTACCATATCCTGTCTCCCCGCTCCCGCCAAAAAGCGAAGATTTCCTACCTTTCCTCTCCCCAGAGCGGCAGCATAGAGCTGTATTTCCCGTCGCGTAGAGGGAAATCCTTTACAAAAGCTTTACAGATGAACGCCCTTTTGCTATAATGACGTTTTGTATGAAAGCCTTTTTTGCCGGCCGGACCGGCGGAGAAAGGAAACGGAGGTTTTCATGGAAGAAAAGAAAAAACAGAAATTCCGCTTCGGGATGTTTCTGGTGACCATCGGCATCGTCTACGGCGACATCGGCACCTCGCCCATGTACGTGATGAAGTCCATCCTGGAGGGCAACGGAGGGCTGGGCCAGACCGACGAGCAGTTCATCATCGGCTCCCTGTCCCTGGTCATCTGGACCATCACCCTGCTGACCACGATCAAATACGTGCTCATCGCCCTGAAGGCGGACAACCACGGGGAGGGCGGCATTTTCTCCCTGTACTCCCTGGTGAAAAACTGCGGCAAGTGGCTCATCGTGCCCACCATGCTGGGGGGCGCGGCCCTGCTGGCCGACGGGGTGCTGACCCCCGCCGTGACAGTGACCACCGCGGTGGAGGGCCTGCGGAGCATCCCGGCCATGGACCGCTTCATGGGCGAGGGTCAGTGGAAGGTGGTCCTCATCACCCTGGCCATCATCTGCCTGCTCTTCTCGGTGCAGCACGCGGGCACCAGCAAGATCGGCAAGGCCTTCGGCCCTGTGATGCTGCTCTGGTTCTCGTTTCTGGGCATTACCGGCCTGCTGCACATCTTTGAGCTCCCCGGCGTTCTCCGGGCCTTCAACCCCCTCTATGCCGTGCAGGTGCTCTTAAGCCCCAACAACAAGGCGGGCTTCATGATCCTGGGCAGCGTCTTCCTGGCCACCACCGGCGCCGAGGCCCTGTATTCCGACATGGGCCACGTGGGCCGGGAGAACATCAATTTCAGCTGGCCCCTAGTGAAGATCTGCCTGATCCTCAACTACCTGGGCCAGGGGGCCTGGATCATCCGGAACCAGGCCAACGCCGCCCTGCTGGGGATCGCGGATCTGAACCCCTTCTACCTGATGCTGCCGGAGCTGCTGCGGCCCTTCGCCGTGGTTCTCAGCGCGGCCGCCGCCATCATCGCCTCCCAGGCTCTCATCACCGGCTCCTACACCCTGGTCTCCGAGGCTATCTTGCTGGACCTGCTGCCCCATCTGGAGATCCGCTACCCGGCGGACACCAAGGGCCAGCTCTACATCTCGGCGGTCAACAGCATCCTCTGGGTGGGCTGCAGCCTGGTGGTGCTCTATTTCCGCTCCGGGGCCCGGATGGAATCCGCCTACGGCCTGGCCATCACCATCACCATGCTGATGACCACCCTGCTGATCTCCGTCTATCTGCGGAAGGTCCGGAAGCGGGGGCCCCTGTCCTGGCTGGTGCTGCTGGTCTTTGGCACCATCGAGTCGGTGTTCTTCATCTCCAGCCTGGGCAAATTCGCCCACGGCGGCTATGTGACGGTGCTGCTGACGCTGGTTCTGCTGTGCATCATGGTCATCTGGTACCGGGGCACCCTGCTGGAGCGCCGCTACAGCACCCGGCTGAATTTTGAGGACTACATCCCCAATCTCCAGAGCCTCCACGACGACACGGAGCAGCCCCTGCTGGCCCACAACCTGGTCTATCTGGACGGGGAGCGGGAGGACGAGACCATCGACCGGGATATCCTCTACTCCATCCTGGACAAGGACACCAAGCGGGCCCAGGCCTACTGGTTCGTCAGCGTCAACGTGCTCAACGAGCCGGACACGCTGAACTACCACGTGGAGACCTACGGGACGGACTTCATCTTCCGCATCAAGCTGAATCTGGGCTTTCGGTGCAGTCCCCGGGTCAACGTGTACCTGCGGCAGATCGTCCAGGACCTGCAGGCCAGCGGCGAGCTGCCGGAGCAGGATAAAAAGTACTCCATCTACGGCAAGTCCACCGTGGGCACCTTCAAGTTCTGCATCATCCACAAGTCCGTCTCCACCAAGACGGAGCTGTCCGCTCTGGACGAGCTGATACTGCACGCCAAGTACGCCATCCGAAAGGTAGCCGGCTCCAAGGTCCGCTGGTACGGCCTGGACACCTCCTCCCTGATCATCGAGCACGTGCCGCTGATCACCGGCGGCGGCTCCGGCGTGGGCCGGGTCCAGAGGATCCCCTAAGCGTCTCTCCTATAAACTTAACCTATAAACTTAAAGCTTTGCCTCCCGGCCGTTTGACCGGGAGGCAAAGCTTTATTCTTTCTCTCTCCTATGGCAATCAGCGCAGTCCCCGGAGCAGGAGCCGCAGCCTCCGCCGCCCCGGCGCAGGCGGCGGACCGCCAGTCCGGCGCAGAGGGCCAGCACAGCCAGCGCCAGCCAGGTGGCCCCGTTCACAGCAGCGCCCCCAGCTGGTACACGATGAAGGCGCAGACCCAGGCGACGCCGCACTGCATCAGCACCACGCCGAGAGTCTTGAGCCGGCTGCCCAGCTCCCGCCGGATGGTGGCCACGGCGGCCACGCAGGGGGTGTACAGCAGCGTGAACACCAGGAAGCTGGCCGCCGTCAGGGGGCTGAACAGGCCGCCCAGGGCCCCGCCCAGCTCCGCCGCGCTGGTGCCCAGCAGCACCGCCAGGGTGGAGACCACCGCCTCCTTGGCCGTAAAGCCGGAGATCAGCGCCGTCACCGCCCGCCAGTCGGCAAAGCCCAGGGGCCCGAACACGGGGGCCAGGACCCGGCCCACCAGGGCCAGGAGGCTGTCCGCCCCGTCGGCCACCACGTTCAGCCGGGTGTCAAAGCTCCGCAAAAACCAGATGATGATGGTGGCCAGGAAGATGACCGTGAAGGCCCGCTCGATGAAGTCCGCCGCCTTTTCCCACAGCAGCAGGGCCACGCTCTTGGCCGAGGGCATCCGGTAGTTGGGCAGCTCCATCACGAAGGGCACGGGATTGCCCTTAAAGGCGGTGTTTTTCAGCAGCAGCGCCACGACCACCCCCACCGCCATGCCCGTCAGGTACAGCAGGGTCATAGCCAGGCCCCCGTGGCCCGGGAAAAAGGCCGCGGCGAACACCGCGTAGATGGGGATCTTGGCCGAGCAGCTCATGTAGGGCGTCAGCAGGATGGTCATTTTCCGGTCCCGGTCGGAGGAGACGGTGCGGGTGGCCATGATGGCCGGCACCGAACAGCCGAAGCCCAGCAGCAGCGGCACCAGGCTCCGGCCCGACAGGCCGATGCGCCGGAGCAGCCGGTCCATCACGAAGGCCACCCGGGCCATATAGCCCGTGTCCTCCAGGATGGACAGGAAGAAGAACAGGGTGACGATGATGGGCAGGAAGGACAGCACGCTCCCCACCCCGGCGAAGACCCCGTCCACGATCAGGCTCCGGACCACCGGGTTGATGCCGTAGGTGGTCAGCCCCGCGTCCACCGCCAGGGTCAGCCGGTCGATGGCCGCCCCCAGCAGATCGGACAGGCCCGTGCCGATCAGGTTGAAGGTCAGGTAGAACACCAGCACCATGATGCCGAAGAACACCGGCAGGGCGGTGTATTTGCCCGTCAAGATCCGGTCCAGCCGCACCGAGCGCAGATGCTCCTTGCTCTCGTGGGCCTTCACCACCGCCTGCGCCACGGCCTGCTCGATGAAGCTGTAGCGCATGTCCGCCAGGGCGGCGTTCCGGTCCAGGCCGCCCTCCGTCTCCATCTGGACCACGCAGTGCTCCAGCAGCTCCTTCTCGTTCTGGTCCAGGCCCAGGCGCTCGGCCATGTCGTCGTCGCCCTCGATGAGCTTGACGGTGCAGAAGCGGGAGGGCAGGCCCAGCCGGTCGGCGTGGTCCTGGATCAGGTGGATGACCGCGTGGATGCAGCGGTGCACCGGCGAGTCCCCGAAGCAGAAGTCGGTCACCTTGGGCAGGACCCGGTCCTTCGCCGCGTGGACCGCCTGGTCCACCAGCTCCGACACGCCCTCCCCCTTGGCCGCGGTGATGGGCACCACCGGCACTCCTAAGATCTGGCTCAGCAGCTCCACGTCCACGGTGCCGCCGTTGGCGTAGACCTCGTCCATCATGTTCAGGGCGATGACCGTAGGGATCTTCAGCTGCAAGAGCTGGAGGGACAGGTACAGGTTCCGCTCGATGTTGGTGGCGTCCACGATGTTGATGATCCCGTCGGGCTTCTCGTTGAGGATGTAGTCCCGGGTGACGATCTCCTCCTGGGTATAGGGCCGCAGGGAGTAGATGCCCGGCAGGTCCACCACCGTGCAGTTCTTCCGGCCCTTGATCTCCCCCATTTTCTGGTCCACCGTGACGCCGGGGAAGTTGCCCACCCGCTGGTTGGCCCCGGTCAGGGCGTTGAAGAGGGTGGTCTTGCCGCAGTTCTGGTTTCCGGCCAGCGCAAAGATCATGTGCCGCTCTCCTCCCGTACCTGGATCTTCCGGGCGTCGTCCGCCCGGAGGGTCAGCTCATAGCCCCGGACCCGGATCTCGATGGGGTCGCCCATAGGGGCCCGCTTATTCAGCGTCACCCTCGTGCGGGGGATCAGCCCCATATCCAGCAGGCGGCAGCGCAGGGGTCCGTCCCCGCCCACCGACACGATCACGCCGGAGTCGCCCGGCTTCAGTTCATCCAAAGTCATACCGTTTCCTCTGTCTCTTCAGCGGCCGTATTTTGGGCCGCAAGTTTTTTCTTTTTCCGGCGACCGCGCAGGAGCAAGGCGGCCCCCGCCAGCAGCAGGATGCCTCCGGCCGTTCCGGCCAGGACCAGCAGATCCGGCCCGACAGCCGGCCGCTCCACCGCACAGAACACCAGGCTCTCCCCCTGGGCCTTGAAGGTCAGGTAGCTGCCGCTCTGCCCGGCGCTCACCGGGCTCCAGGCCCCGTCCTTCAGGACCAGGACCGCCGCCTCGCTGCCCCGCTCCGTCTCCGGCGGCAGGTAGCGGACGGTGTACTCTCCGTCCTCATAGCTCTCGTCTATCAGGCTCAGCTCCCACTGCTCCAAGAGCCGCTGCCCCTCCTCCAGCGGGGGTCCCTCCCCGCCGTATGCGTTCAGGAGCAGGGCCGCCTCGTCGGAGAAGTCCCCCTCCAGCAGGACGATGGACATGGGCCCATCATCCCGGCACTGTTCGGAGGCCACCGCCGCCTGGCGGCTGACATAGACGGCCTCTAAGGTGTCGCTGAAGGTCAGGTGGCTGAGATCGTAGTCCGGCCAGCTGCCGGTGGCCCCCTCCTTGGGGGGCACCGGGGGCAGCTCGGCCGGGTCGATGCTCCCGCCGTAGGTAAAGCCGATCTCCTTGACCAGCTTCCCGTCGGCCACGAAGCGCAGGCTCAGCTTCTTGAAGGGCTCGGGCAGGCCCTCCCGCTCCAGCAGGGCCTCATAGCTCACGGGCTCGGCCCGGCCGGCGTAGCTGATACCGTCCACGGCCCCCAGGCTCTCATGGACAAAGACGTTGTCCGAGACGGCCTCGCCCTCCATATCCGCCCAGCCGGCGATGGCCCCGGCGCAGGCGGTCACGTCCCCCAGGCCCACCAGGCTGGCACATCCGCTGATCTCCACGCCATAGCCGGCGATACCGCCCACGTACTCCGCGCCGTCCACGTCGCACATGGCCCAGCAGTCCCGGACAACGGTGTGGGAATAGCCCGCCACGCCGCCGGCGTAGCCGCCCTCGGTGCTCTCCGTGCTGCCGTAGCCCTGGCAGGAGCGGATCAGGCCCAGCTCCGTCATCCCGGCCACGCCGCCCACGTTGTCCCACTTGGCGCTGACGCTGCCCCGGTTGACGTTCTCCTCGCAGACGCAGCGGGTCTGGTAGGTGCTGCTGAGGATGCTGCCCATGCCGATGGTCTCGGCCAGGGTGTCCTCCATGTCAAACTCATATTCGATGCCCATGGTCCCGGCGATGCCGCCCACGTTCCGGTCGCCCTCCACGGCGCCCAGATTCTCGCAGAGCGTCACCCGGCCCAGGGTCTCGCTGCTCCCGTCCTCGGAGATGTCCTCCAGGATCTGATGGTCAGCATTGCCGGTCATGGCGTTGGCCATCATCATCAGCACCCGGGACAGCTGGTCGCTGACCGCCGTCAGGTCCTGCCCCAGGGCGCCGCCGGAGTCCCCCATGATGCTGACCAGGTCGCCCATGCCCCCGGCGAGCCGGTCCAGGTCCCCGGACAGATCGGGCAGCTGACCCAGCTCCGGCAGGGGGCTGATCTCCGGCAGGGGATCTGCCTCCCCCTCTCCTCCGGCGGCCAGCAGCACGAAGCCGCCCCGCTTCTGTCCCGCGGCCATTGGCTCCGCGGGCGCGGGTTCCGAAGAGGCCTGGACTTCATTCTCCGGTACGGCCTCCGGCTCCGAAGCGGGCGGGGTCTCGTTCTCTGTCGGAGCCGGGGTCTCCGGGACCGGCTCCGGCTCCGCGGGCTGGGGCTCCGTGCTCCCGGCCTCCTCCGGTTCGGGAGATGGGTCCCCCTCCGGTGCGGGAGACGGACTCGCCTCCGGTTCGGGAACGGGGCTCTCCTCCGGCGTGGCCGGGGTCTCCTCCCCCAGATGCCGGTTGGCCTCGGCCGCGTCGGCGCGCAGTTGGGCCAGCACGGCGTGCACCTCCTCGGACATGTTGGTCAGGTTCCCCATGGCGGCGGAGGTCAGGTAGTGCAGGCGGTTGAGCTCATCGGCCAGGGTGGTGGAGCTCTTTAAAAGCATATAGGGCTCCATCTGCCCCACGATCCCGGCCACATCCTTGCGGCCGTAGACGCTCCCCTCGTTCCGGCACCCGGTCAGGAAGCCGGACTGGCGCCCGGCCACGCCGCCTACATTATAACCGTAGTGGGGGTAACCCACGGTGCCCCGGTTGACGCAGCCGGACACCAGGCCCGTGGAAAAGCCCACGATGCCGCCGCTGTCGGAGACCACGTCCGTGTCCTCCGCGCCGGTCAGATCCAAGCTCACCAGGCTGGACAGGTTCAGGCTCTCCAGCTCCAGGCTGCCCTGGGTGATGCTGGTATTGACGCGGGCATCGTTCTCGCCGCCGGTGATCTCGCCGGTGCTGTAGCCGGCCAGGCCCCCGGTGAAGCGCTTGCCCTCCACCGTGCCCTGGGCCGAGCAGTTTTCCAGGCGGCCGCGGTTCTCGCCCACGACGCCGCCCACGTAGTTCAGGCCCTCCACCCGGCCGGAGAAGGAGCAGTTTTCCATGCTGCCGTAGTTGGTGCCGGCAATGCCGCCCACCTGGCAGCGGCTGTTGTCCGGGCACACCGTGCCCTCCACCCGCAGGTTTTTCACCGCGCCCTCCGCCTGGATATAGCGGAACATGCCCTGGTGGGAGCCGTCGGTGGCGGTGACCATATGGCTGACGGTGTGTCCCTGCCCGTCAAAGAGGCCGCTGAAGCTGGGGATGGGGGTAAATTCCTCCTCCCCCAGGTCGATATCCGCGTCCAGCAGCACGGTCAGGCCCACAGAATAGCTGTCTAAGGTGCAGTCCCGGGCCAGCTGCCGCAGGCCGTCCGCGTCGCTGATATGGAGCGTCCGCTCCTCGGCCAGGGCGGCCGGGGCGGCGCAGGAGAAGACCAGAGCCAGCAGCAGGCCCAGGCTCAGAAGTTTTTTTCTCATTCCTCCGCGCCCCCCTTCTCGCTCAGCTCTTTCAAAAGCTCCTCCGGCAGCTCCTCCACGCTGCCCACGTCGATGACCGCGTTGAGGGTCCCCCGGAAGATGCCGTGGAACTCCGCGTCCACCAGGCCCTCCATGCTGCCCCGGACCCGGCCGTTGATGCGCATGATGCCCGTGTGCCGGGACACGCCCGGCCCCCGGTTGATGGTGAAGGAGGTCTTGCGGATGATGATGTCCCCCATCAGCAGGATCTGGGGCAGCACGCACATGACCAGGAAGATGGAGATCAGCGTGCCGGAGCCCAGGTAGGCCCCGATGGTGGAGATGGTCTCGTTGGAGGTCATATAGCCGATCACAAAGCCCGCCGAGGCCATCATGGTACCGGAGGTGATGATGGTGGGGAAGGCCAGGTTCAGCGTCTCGATCATGGCCTCCTTCAACGGCATCTGCTCCTTCAGCTCCATATAGCGGCTGGAAATGACGATGGCATAGTCGATGTTGGCGCCCATCTGGATGGCGCTGATGATCAGGTAGGTCAGGAAGAACAGGTTTTCCCCCCGGAAATAGGGCACGGCGAAGTTGCACCAGATACTGCCCTGGATGATGATGATCAGCAGCAGGGGCAGGCCCACGGATTTGAAGGTGAACAGCAGCACCAGCACCACGAACAGGATCGTCAGCACGCTGATGAGCCGGTTGTCGTTTTCAAAGGAGGCCTTTAAGTCGCTGGAGCTGGTGGTGTCGCCCACGATATAGTGCTCGTCGTAGTAGCGCCCGGCAATGCCCCGGACCACGTTCAGAGTCTCGAAGCTCTCCTCCCCCTCCACGGGCAGGTCCAGCTGGAGGACGATGCGGCTCCAGTCCTCGCTCTGGAGCTGGAGCCGGGCGTCGCCCAGCAGCTCCTCCAGGGAGTCCAGCTCCTCCGCCGTGTCCTCCGACAGCTCCAGGGCCAGCTCCTGGCGCATGGTGCAGAGATAGTCGAACATGTCCAGCAGGGGCACGGCGTAGCTGTCGATATTGGTGACCGCCTGGCCGTACTCGTCGGCCCGCAGGGAGTAGCCGGCGTATAAAAGCTCCGCCACCTCGTAGTCCAGCCCCGTCAGCTCGGCAAAGGCCCTGGGCGTCAGGGCGCTGGTGAGGACGGTCCCGTCCCGGACCTCCACATTGGCAAGGCCCGTCACGCTCTCCACCCGTTTCAGCTCCTTCAGATCGGCGATCATCTCCGCCTCCCGCTCGTAGTCCCCGGAGGGGACCACCACGGCCATCTGATTGCTCTGGCCGAAGGTCTCCCGGATGCGGATGTCGGCGATCTGGGCCTCGTTCTGCCGGAAGGAATGGATGGAGCTCTGGGAGTAGACATAGTTGACCCGGCGGGAGCCGTAGAAGGCCGCGCCCACCACTAAGATGAACAGCACGGGCATCACAAAGCGGGTGGCGTACACCGCCCTGCCCAGGAAATTGATCTTGGGCACGAAGTTTCGGTGGTGGCTCTTGTCGATCCAGCCGGAGAAGAGCACCAGCAGCCCGGGCATCAGGAAGAACACCGAGCTCATGCTCAAAACGATGGCCTTGATGAGCACCGTGCCCATATCGTAGCCCAGCCTGAACTGCATAAAGCTTAGGGCAAGCAGGCCGGAGATGGTGGTCAGGCTGCTGGCGGAGATCTCCGGGATGGCCTTGCTCAGGGCGGAGATGGAGGCCTCCCGGGGGGGCTTCGTCTCATGCTCCTCCATATAGCGGTGGAAGAGGATGATGGCGTAGTCGATGGCCAGGGCCAGCTGCAAAACGATGGCGATGGAGTTTGTGACAAAGGAGATCTCCCCCATCAAAAAGTTGGTGCCCATGTTCAGGATGGCCGCCGCGCCGAAGGTGATGAGCAGCACGGGGATCTCCGCGTAGGTCTTGGAGGTCAGCAGCAGCACCGCCACGATGATGATGACGGCGATGATGTCCACCACCAGCATCTCGCTGTCGATGATGGCCTTCAGGGGGTTGCCCACCTCGCTGCTGACGTGCAGGTCGTAGTCCTTCAGATCCTCCCGGATCCGGGCCAGGGCGTCCACGCTCACCTGGTCCTCCTCCCCGCCCTCAAAGGTGACGGAGAACAGAGCCGAGGCGGAGGCGTAGTGCTTCTCGCTCTCGTCGAAGTCCACGGACTTGACCCCCGGGACCGCCTCGATCTGCCCGCAGAGAGCCTGGGCCTGCTCCAGGCTCAGGTTCTCCACCATCACCTGGGCCGTGCCGAAGGTGGTAAACTCCCGCTCCATCAGCTCGATGCCCTGCCGGGTCTCCGTGTCCGCCGGCAGGTAGTCGGTCAGATCGTCGTTGACCTGGACCCAGTTCCGGGAGACCGCGCAGAACAGAGCCGCCAGCGCGAAGAGGAAAAACACGATATTCCGTTTGTCCACGATGAGGGCCGCGACCCTCTCCATAACGCTCTTCTGGCTGCCCGGCTGCATGACTTCCCTCCCGTTCAAGTGCTCATACTGCTTCTTTTTATACCATACACTGTAATTATTAAAAAAGTATGAACGCAGCCGGTCCGGCGGCGCTTTTTTCCGATGGAAACGTTTGGCGGCCCGGCGCAGAGAGGGCGGCCGGAGAGGTCCGGATTTTGTGGAGCTTTCCCATTTGAAAATTTCCGCCGGAGGTGGTATATTTTTACCGTAAAAAAGAGCAAACCCCTGAAATGAGAAATAAGTCTTGAAGGCGTAGTCTGTTTCGGTAGGCTGCGCTTTTTTGTATGGGAAACACTGAATAAATCGCCGTATACATCTGGGCGGCTGAGCGTCAGAAGAAACTCGCTCCATTCCGCTTCCTGCTGAAGCAGAAAGCTCCATATCCGCTCCTTCCTTCTTCCTATCAAAATCAAAGCGTACGCTTTGATTTTGGAAGGACGAGCAGCGGCGTGAATGAGCTTTCGTGTATACACGGAAGCGAATAAGCGAAGCTTGTGAGGACGCAGTATTCCTGCGATTTCTCGCCGTCATCTGGCGAAAAATCATCTCGCCCATCTGCATACTTCGATTTAATCAGTGCTTCCTATAATTTCTTCTTTCGGAGGTCTTTCATATGCCAACAACTAAGGGACAAAAACTCATATACGGCCTGCTGATGAGCTATACCATGGCCATCGGCATGGAGGTGTACAACATCGCCTTCAAAATGGGCTTTCATTTGCAGCCCGGGGGCCTGTCCTCCATGACCAACGCGGTCTTCCCGGCCGCTCTGAAGGAGGTCGTCCCCATGGGCCTGCTGGTCCTGCTCTTCTCCAATCTCTGGGGAAACCGGCTGGGCGCGGCCTTTGCCGCCCGGCACACGGACCCGGCCAAGGATAACCCCTATTTCTGCACCCTGATGCGCCAGGCGGGGACCGTGGCGGTCATGTGCCCCACCATGAGCCTGGCGGCGTCCCTCCTCTTTAACGTGATACTGGCCGGGCAGCCCCTGGTCCGGCTGCCGGCCATCTGGATCGGGACCGTGCTGAAGAACTTCCCCATGGCCTTTTTCTGGAACATGTTCGCCGCCGCGCCCTTCTGCCGCTGGCTGTTTCCGAAGCTGTTCCCGCAAAAAGCTGCCAACGCCCTTCCCCTGGAAAGCCCCGCACACCGCCCCGCGGCATAAGCATACGCACAAAACAGGCGCTCTGCCCATCGGCAGAACGCCTGTTTTTATACGCAGTTATAAATTCAGAGGACATCCTCCACCACTTTGGTGGGCGGGGCCTCGACGACCTCCGGGTGCTGGAACATGTAGCGGAAGGCTTGGAGGAACTGGGCGTAATAGTGCCCGTCCACGATGCGCTCATCCATGACGATCTTGCAGTCCACATACTTGTGGTCCACCACCTGGCCGTGCCGGTCGATCTCATAGACATGCCGCTTGGCGCCGAAGGCGATAAACAGCGGCAGGGTGCCGAAGTTGTAGATATGGTGGTACACGGGGCCGATGCGCAGGGAGCCCAGGTCGGTGATGATCATGGAGCCGTGGAAGGGGCTGGCGTCCAGCAGAGCGGGGGGGATCCAGCCGAAGTAGTCCATGACCCGCAGGACCATGAGGGCGAAGCGGAGGATAAAGCGGGGCAGCTTGCACAGAAATTCCGCCACATCCTCGGTGTTGTTGTTGCCCTCGTCGGCCTTGATCTCGTCCACGGCGGCGTTGAACTTCCGGTACACGTCAAAGATGGTGTCCGTGGGCTCGAACTTGACCTTGATGGTGGTCTCGGTGGCGTCTACGGACAGGTCCCGCTTGACGGTCATGACCACCTCGATGCCGTTCCGGGCGAAGATATGCCGGCCCACCACGAAGCGGTTGATACCCGGCAGCATGGACACGCCCCGGATATAGGCGGCGATGATGAAGTGCAGGATCCCGATGCCCTTATAGCCCTCCAGCCGGAGCCTGCGCAGTTCCCGGTCCAGCGCGGAGATCTCAAAGCTCTCCTCATAGTGGTTGCTGGCGTCGTTGCGGGTGGGCATGATGTAGGGGATGAATTTGCTGAAAGCGGGCAGGGAGCGGAGCATGCGCCCCTCCTTGCGGTCACCGAAACGATGTCGATATCTGTTCATAGTCCGGCCTCCGAGCAATTGAAAAATTTCAATAACAGAAGCAATTGTACACGCTTTTTTCCGATCTGGCAAGAAAAAGCTTGAATTTTTTCAAGAGTTTTAAGAAAAATATCCGTTTTTCTTAAATGTTTTCCTCAAGTGTTCTTCTTCAGAAGTCGGATATCCCGGCCCACGAAGGGCAGGTGGATGAACTCCCCGGCGATCCGGGAGCAGATCTGGGGCGTGTAGCGCCGGGCCAGTTCCTCGTTGCTCAGGTTGGTGCTGATGATGGTCCGGCGGTCTTCCGTCAGGCGGCTGTTGAGCAGGGTGTACAGGGCGCTGACGGACATGGGCGTGAGCATCTCGGTGCCCAAATCGTCCAGGATCATCAGGTCGCAGGAGAGCATCCGCCGGACCCGGGCCCCGGCGGCCTCGGCCTCGGCCGGGTCCCGGGCGAACTTCTGCCGCTCAAAGGCGTCCAGAGCGGAGGAGGCCGTGTCGTAGCAGACAGAGAAGCCCTTGGCGGCCACCACCCGGGCGATGCAGGCGGAGAGATAGGTCTTGCCCAGGCCGGTCCCGCCCTGGAGCAGGAGGCTGGCAGAGACCTGGGGGAAGTTGTCGGCAAACTTCCGGCAGCTGTCGTACACCAGAGCCATAGCCTCCCGGGCAGAGCTGCTCTGGCCCGGTTCGGGCACAGCGCTGTAGAGGTTCAGGTCAAAGCGCTCAAAGCTCTCGTCCCCGCCCCGGAGCAGGACGCCCAGCTCCTTGGTCAGCTCCTGGTTATACAGCTTCACCAGGCAGGAGCAGGGCCGCCCCTCCACCGTGCCGCTGTCCCGGCAGATGGGACAGGAGACGATCTCGTCCAGGTACTCCGGGGTCCAGCCGTTTTTCACCAGCAGCTCCGCCCGGCGCATCTGGAGATCCAGATTCTCCTTTTTCAGGGCGGCCAGCCGCTCCGTCAGGTCCGGGGCCCGGGAGACCGCCAGCCGCGCAAGCTGCGCCATCTGGCTCCGGAGCCGGGCGTCGATGCGTTCGATCTCCGGCACCCGGCCGTAGGCCAGGGCCAAGCGCCGCCGCTGCTCCGCCTGATTGTCCGCCCGGAGCTCCTCCAGCCGGGTCCGGGCCCGGGCCAGCAGCTTTCCGTCATAGGCCATATGCTCGCCGCCTTTCATATCTTATCCAGGATCGAGCGCAGCTCGTCCATATCGATCTTCTTCGGTTCCTCCGGCCGGGAGGGGGAAGCCTGCCCGCTCCGCCGCCGGCGGCCGTCCCCGGCCTCAATCTCCTGGGGCGTGTGCAGGCCCTTCTCGTGCCAGCTGAGGAAGATCTTGTTCATGTAGCTCCATTTTAGGCTGCCGGTGTTGGTGACCGTCCGGTCATAGGCGATGGCGGCGGCCTGCTCGTCAAAGCCCAGCTCCAGCCAGGAGGCCACGTACTTAGCCTCTGTGGCGCTCAGCTCCCGGTCCCGGATGCCCAGGGCGTCCTTGATCCGGTTCATGCCGCTGTGCCGCTCCTTCTGCTGGCGGATATAGTCCTCTGCCTGCTCCAGGGTCATGATCTCCCGGTTGACCCAGACATAGGCCTCCTTCTCGATGAAGCGGGCCGAGGGACGGCGGCGGGGTCCGTAGCGCTGGGCGCAGAGCTCGGCGCAGTAGTTGAGCATCACTAAAATGACCTCCGGCGGCAGGGCCAGATAGTCATAGATCCCGAAGAGCAGCTTCATATCGCTGCCGCTGAGGCTGTGCCCGATGACCTTGGCCGCCTCGTCGAGAATAACGGAGAAGGTCCCGTCCTCCTTGGAGCGGCGGACGATGTCCTCCGCCCGGTACTCCGGCAGCCGGGGCTCCTCGGGCGGGGCCGGAACGGCGGGCGTCTCCGCCGGCCTGGGGGCCGGGGCGGCGCCGGGCAGCAGGCCCATGCGCTCCAGCTTCTCCCAGGCGGCGCCGATCTCCCGCAGAGTGCGGCAGAGGGCGGCGGCCGCTTCCTCCTGGCCGCCCCCATTGCGGAGCAGAAACAGGTACAGCAGCGCCACGTCCCCGTCGTGGGCGGCGATGAGCTTGTCCGCCGCGGCGGCGGGTATGAACTTGTCAGAGCGGGTCTCGTCCATGGCAGCCTCGCCGCTCCCCTCCGGGAGCGTTCCTTAAAAAAGTTTACAGATTATTTCCGTTGGAAATTTATTATAACATCAAAATTGACTTGTCGCAAGTAGGGGAACTGTGCTATAATTACTCTGCGTTTTTCCCGGCGTTCGACAAAAGCGCCAAAAACGCAGCAAGCGATAAGAGGAGCGCAGAGAATGATAGAGCTACTCTCTCCGGCCGGTTCCCCCGAGGCGGTCATAGCCGCCGTCCAGAACGGCGCGGACGCCGTGTACCTGGGGCTGGGGAACTTCAACGCCCGCCGGGGCGCGAAAAACTTCACAGACGAGGAATTTGAGAAGGCCGTGCGCTACTGCCGTGTGCGCGGCTGCAAGGTCTACGCGGCGCTGAACACCCTGGTCAACGACCGGGAGCTGGAGAGCGCCGTCAATACCGCGCGCCTGGCCTCCCGCCTGGGGGCCGACGCCCTGATCGTCCAGGACCTGGGCCTGGTGAAGGTCCTGCGCGCCGCCCTGCCGGATATCCCCATCCACGCCAGCACCCAGATGAGCCTGCACAATCTGGCCGGGGTGGAGGCCGCGGCGGAGATGGGCGTGACCCGGGCGGTGCTGGCCCGGGAGCTGAGCCTGGAGCAGATCCGTTTCATCAGCAAGCACGCCTCCATCGAGACGGAGGTCTTCGTCCACGGGGCCCTGTGCTTCTGCCACTCGGGCCAGTGCTATATGTCCAGCCTCATCGGCCGGCGCAGCGGCAACCGGGGCATGTGCGCCCAGCCCTGCCGCCTGGCCTACAGCCTGGGCGGGAGGATGGACGACCATCCCCTCTCCCTGAAGGACAACTGCCTGGTGGACAGGCTGGCCGAGCTGGAGGAGGCGGGGGTCGCCTGCCTGAAGATCGAGGGCCGGATGCGCCGGCCGGAATACACCGCCATCGCCACCAGCGTCTACTCCAAGGCCCTGAAGGACCACAAGATCCCCACCAGGGAGGAGATGGAGCTGCTGGAGACGGCCTTCTCCCGCCAGGGCTTCACCCAGGGCTACCTGAACGGGGACAAAAAGGATATGTTCGGCGTCCGGACCGAGCAGGACCCGGAGGCGGACAAGGTCTTCGCCGCTGTGCGCAAGGCCTATGCCGGCGGGGAGCTGCGCCGGGTGCCGGTGCACTTCTATACAGTTGCGGAAAAGGGCGAGCCCATCCGGGCCATCGCCTTTGACGACGACGGGAACAAGGCCACGGCCGCGGGGCCGGTGCCCGAGCGGGCCAAGCGTCAGGGCATCACCGACGGCTACCTGACCGAGCAGATGTTCAAGACCGGCGGCACGCCCTACAACTGCGTGGAGAACAAGGCCAAGGCGGACCCGGGCCTGTACCTGCCCGCCGCGGAGATCAACGAGCTGCGGCGCAAGCTGATCTCCGAGCTGACCGAGCGCCGGGCGGCCCCGCCCCGCCGCCGCAGCGGCCCGCTGCCGCCCATGCCCCGGAATATCGCCCCCATCGCGGACCCCAAGCTGATCTTCCAGGTGCTCACCGGGGAACAGCTGACGCCGGAGCTGGCGGCGCTGAAGCCCGAGTACCTGTATGTGCCCGCCCTGCTGATGGCGGAGCAGCCGGAGCTGCTGCTGCCCTTCCTGGACCAGGGGACCGTACCGGTGGCCGTGCTGCCCCGGGTGATCACCGACGATCAGGCGGGCCAGGTCTACGCCGCTCTGGAGAAGGCCGCCGCCCTGGGCGTCAAGGAGGCCCTGGCCGGGAACCTGGGCCATGTGTTCATGGCCCGGCGGGCGGGGATGAGGGTCCGGGGGGACTTCGGCCTCAACGCCTTCAACTCCCAGACCCTGGACGTGCTGGCTCAGGCTGGCTTCCTGTCCGCCACCGCCTCCTTTGAGCTGCGCCTGGCCCAGATCCGGGACATGAAAAAGCCCCTGGATACGGAGCTGATCGTCTACGGCCGCCTGCCGCTGATGGTCTCCGACCAGTGCATCATCAAGCAGAGCGCTGGCCGCTGCGCCTGTCAGATGCCGGGCCAGCTGGCCGACCGGACGGGCCAGGTGTTCCCGGTGGTGAAGGAGTTCGGCTGCCGGAACGTGATCTACAACGCCTACAAGCTGTACCTGGCCGACAAGCGGGAGGATCTGTTCTCCGCCGGGCTCTGGGGCCTGCGGCTGATGTTCAGCACCGAGAGCGCCCGGGAGTGCGTGGAGGTGGCCAAGGGCCAGCTGGGCCTGTCGGAATACCGGCCCAACGTCCTGACTCGGGGCCTGTACTACCGCGGGGTAGAATAAAGGTTCTTATTGGAGTAAGCATATGCAAGTCGTGCTGGCCTCGGCCTCTCCCCGGCGCAAAGAGCTGATGGAGATGCTGGGCATAGAGAATTTACGGATCGTCCCCGCCCGGGGCGAGGAGCGCCCCCCCGCCGGGGCCGGACCGGAGGAGCTGGTCCAGGCCCTGGCCGCCGCCAAGGCGGAGGAGGTCGCCGGGCGCTGCGGCGCCGGGGACGTGATCGTCGGGGCGGACACCGTGGTCTGGATCGACGGGCGGGTGCTGGGCAAGCCCCACAGCGCTGAGGAGGCCAAGGCCATGCTCCGCCGCCTCTCCGGCCGGACCCACCGGGTCTACACCGGCGTCTGCGTCCGGAAGGGCCCGCGTGTCCTGAGCGCCTATGAGGAGAGCAGCGTGCGCTTCCGTCCCCTCTCCGAGGCGGAGATCGCCGCCTATGTGGCCACCGGGGAGCCCATGGACAAGGCCGGGGCCTACGGGGCCCAGGGCCTGGGCGCCCTGTTCGTGGAGGGCATCGAGGGGGACTTTTTTAACGTGATGGGCCTGCCCCTGTGCAGGCTGGGCCAAATGCTCAAAGAGCAGGGAGTGGTTGTGCTTTGAAGGAATATCTGAAGAGAAACGGCATCCGCATGGGCATCATCGTCTTTGCCGTGGCCCTGCTGATCGGCGTCAGCCGCCTGACCCGGACCGGCGCGGGGGAGATCAGCCTGTTCCAGAACGCTACCGGCGTGGTCAAAGCCCCCATTCAGAAGGTGCTCAGCTCGGTGGTCAACTGGATGGATACCATGTATAATTACCTGTACGAGTACGACTCCCTGGTGGCCGAGAACGAGTCCCTCCGCTCTCAGCTGGCCGACGCGCAGGAGTCCGCCCGGGAGGGCATCGAGGCCTCGGAGGAGAACGTCCGGCTGCGGCAGCTGCTGAATCTGCGGGAGCAGCACACGGACTTTCAGATGGAGTCCAGCAAGGTGGTGCTCTGGTCCTCCTCCAACTGGGCCAGCAGCTTCACCATCAGCAAGGGTGAGAGCAGCGGCATCGAATTCGGCGACCCGGTGGTCACCGAGTACGGCGCGGTGGTGGGCCAGATCACCGAGGTGGGCGAGACCTGGGCCACGGTCAGCACCCTGATCGACGTGGACATGAGCGTGGGCGCCTATGTGGGCAGCTCCGGCAGCTCCGGCATGGTGGTGGGCGAATACAGCTTTATGAAGGACAAGGTGGCCAAGCTCACCTTCCTGGCCGACGGGGCCCAGATCTTCGTGGGCGACGAGGTGCTCACCTCCGGCTCCGGCGGGGCCTTCCCCGCGGGCCTGATCATCGGCACCATCACCAACGTCCAGACCGAGGAGGGCGGCCAGATCGAATACGGCATCGTCCAGCCCCAGGTGGATCTGGATTCCCTGGTGCAGGTGTTTATTATTAAGGATTTTGAAGTGGTGGAATGAGACAGAACACGTCATTCAAAGAGCTGTTCCGGACGGTGGATCTGCGCATCGGCCTGAAATACGCTCTGTATATGTTCCTGGCCCTGCTGTGCCAGACCATGCTCTTCTCCGAGTTCAGGATCTTCGGCGTCTGTCCCATGGCGCTTCCGGCGGTGGCCGTGGCGGTGGGGATGTTCGAGGGGGCCAGCTGGGGCGGGCTCTTCGGCCTGGTCATGGGCATCTTTACGGACATGGCCTATGTGGAGTCCACCATCGCCTTCACGGTGCTCTTCCCGGCCCTGGCTTTCGCGGCGGACTTTATGGCCCATTTCTTCGTCAACCGGCGCTTCGTGGCCTTCATGGGTCTGTCCTTCCTGGGCCTGCTGGCAACGGCCCTGGTCCAGATGCTGGGCGTCTTCGCGGCGGACGGCTGGTCGGCCGCCATGCCCGGCACCGTGGCGCTCCAGACGCTCTGGTCCCTGCCTCCGGCGGCCCTGGCCTACTTCCCGCCGGCCCGCTGGATCCGCAAGGCCACCTTATAAGATCGTTCCCTCCGGGAGGTAAGCTGCCTCGGCCTCTCCGGTGTTTGAACTCTGCACAGAGGCAGACAGAGGTTAACGCGTATGAATAAGAGAATGATCAGTTCCGGCCGGGTGCTGGCCCTGGCGCTGATTTTCGGCGTCATCATGGTGATCTACCTGGTGTTCCTTTACAGGCTCCAGATCATCGAGGGCGAGGAGTACTACAACCGGAGCAACCAGATCCAGGACAGCCTGGAGCCGGTCACCGCCGCCCGGGGCAACATCCTGGACCGTTACGGCCGTGTGCTCGTCAGCAACAAGGAGTGCTACAACCTGAGCATCGACACCGCCAAGCTCTTCGCCAATGAAGACCCCAACGCCGTCATTCTGGAGCTGGTGGACCGGGTCCAGAGCTTTGGCGACACGTATAACGACGACCTGCCCATCACCACCGAGCCCCCCTTCGAGTACCGGGACATGACGGAGATCGAGCGGACCATGCTGCAGGCCTATTTCAAGGACAAGGGCGACGCCCTGCCCGATAACCCCACGGCGGTGGAGCTGCTGAGCTATATGCGCACCCGCTATGATATCGACAACAGCTATTCCGCCCAGGAGGCCCGGCTGATCGCCGGCGTGCGCTACTCCATCAATGTGCGCTACGCCATCAACACCGCCGACTACGTCTTCGTGGAAGACGCCAGCATGGAGCTCATCACCTCCATCATGGAGAACAAGCTGGTGGGCATCGACGTGGACCGGGCCTATATCCGGGACTACAACACCGAGTACGCCGCCCATCTGCTGGGCTATGTGGGCCTGATGACCCAGGAGGAGTACGAGCACTACTCCCTCATGGACTACGCCAATGACGCCATGGTGGGCAAGGACGGGGTGGAGTACGCCTTTGAGGAGCAGCTCCACGGCCACGACGGCACGGCCCGCCTCTACCGCAACGCCTCCGGCACCGTGCTCAGCACCGTCTACGAGGAGGAGCCGGAGCCCGGCAACCACGTGTACCTGACCATCGACATCGCCCTGCAGGAGCAGGTGGAGCGCATCCTGGCCACCGGCGTGGCGGCCCGCATCGCCGCCGTGGACGAGGACAACGCCAAGGAGATGCTCCAGGGCACCTTTGACCCGGAGTTCAAGGACGAGATCACCGGCGCCGCGGCGGTGGTGGTGAACGTGAAGACCGGGGAGCCCCTGGCCATCGCCAGCTGGCCCACCTACGACGTGTCCACCATCATCGAGAACTACCAGGAACTGATGGAGACCCCCAACGCGCCCCTCTTCAACCGGGCCCTCCTGGGCGCCTACGCCCCCGGCTCCACCTTCAAGCCCTGCACGGCCATCGCCGCCTTGAACGCGGGCATCATCAACACCGAGACCGAGTATGACTGCGAGGGCGTCTTCACCAAGTACGCCGCCGACGGCTACGCCCCCCAGTGCTGGATCTGGACCGCCGTGGAGGGCGCCAACTACACCCACGACCCGGACAACGTGACCAACGCCATCAAGGACTCCTGCAACTACTTCTTCTACACCGTGGGCGACCAGCTGGGCGTGGACGAGATGGAAAAGACCGCCCACCTGTTCGGCCTGGGCGACCCCAACGGCACCGGTATCGAGCTGGTGGAGACCACGGGCAACATGTCCAACCGGGCCAACCACGGCTACTACACCAACGGGGCCGAGTGGCGTATCGGTGATACGCTGCAGGCCGCCATCGGCCAGTCGGACAGCATCTTCACCCCCTTGCAGCTGGCAGAGTACTGCGCCACCGTGGCCAACGGCGGGACCCGCTATTCCGCCTCCATTTTGAAATCCATCCGCAGCTATGACTACAGCGAACAGCTCTATGAGCACCAGCCCGAGGTGCTGAGCGTGGTGGAGTCGGCGGACTACAACTGGGCCGCCGTCCACGAGGGGATGTACCTGGTGCTGAACGACTGGGCCGCCAACGGCGCCAACGCCGAGCACTGGGTGGACTGCAAGTGGAAGGTGGCCGGCAAGACCGGGACCGCCCAGAAGGGCGAAAAGATCCAGAACGACTCTATTTTCATGTGCTACGCCCCCTACGAGGACCCGGAGATCGCCATCGCTATCGTGGTGGAGCGGGGCAGCGCCGGTGCCAACAATATCCCCATGGCCCGGGATATCGTGGACGCCTATATCAATATCAAGAGCTACACCGACACCTCTGAGGGCGAGATGGCCCTGCTGAAGTAGGTGACGGGTAATATCTTATGTAACGGCTTGAAAT
The DNA here is from genome assembly GCA_947626785.1 of uncultured Oscillospiraceae bacterium. GTDB lineage: Bacteria > Bacillota > Clostridia > Oscillospirales > Oscillospiraceae > Limivicinus. The sequence continues at coordinate 30,707 of CANQTO010000008.1, read as the reverse complement.
CGCTTTATATAATGGTATAATAGGTTCCTACCGGCCGGGCCGGCCGGTGGGAAAACCAGAAACGGAGACGAGAGCATGAACATTGCACTGATGGCACATGACCGGAAAAAAGAGCTGATGGTCCAGTTCTGTATCGCCTACTGCGGCATCCTGGCCGAGCACTCTCTCTGCGCTACGCACGTGACCGGGAAGCTGGTGTCCGAGGCTACGGGCCTGCCCATTACGCTCTACCTCCACGCGGACCAGGGCGGAGCGCAGCAGATCGGCGCGCGCATCTCCTTCAACGAGATCGACCTGGTGCTCTTCTTCTGCGACCCGGCCAATCCCAACGGCTTTGACGATATCAACAAGATCGAGCGCCTGTGCGACCAGTATCAGATCCCCTTTGCCACCAACGCCGCCACGGCGGAGGTGCTGGTGCAGGGCCTGCGCCGGGGCGACCTGGATTGGCGCAACATCGTCAACCCCCAGAAGAGATAGAGTTCCACGTCAAAAGCGACTTTTGCCTGTGCCCCCTTTACAAGGGGGCCTTTGGCGTGATATAACAAAAAAGTTAAAAGCAGCAATTCTATATAGTATGAGGAAATGACTATGTCCAAAGTATCCCCCCGGACCCTGTCCGGGTTCATGGAGCTGCCGCCCCGGCAGCAGATGAAGCTGGAGCGGATGATGGAGGTCCTCCGCCGCAGCTACGCCACCTACGGCTTCACGCCCCTGGACACCCCGGTGATCGAGTCGGCCCAGGTGCTGCTGGCCAAGGGCGGCGGCGAGACCGAAAAGCAGATCTACCGCATCCCCCGGGAGGGGGGCGACCTGGCCCTGCGCTTTGACCTGACGGTCCCCCTGGCCAAGTATGTGGCCGCCCACTACGCCGAGCTGAGCTTTCCCTTCCGCCGCTACCAGATCGGCAAGGTCTACCGGGGCGAGCGGGCCCAGCGGGGCCGCTTCCGGGAGTTCTATCAGGCGGATATCGACGTGATCGGGGACGGGAAGCTGGATATCCTCAACGAGGCGGAGATCCCCGCCATCATCTACAACACCTTTACCGCCCTGGGCCTGCGCCGCTTTAAGATCAAGGTCAACAACCGCAAGCTTTTAAACGGCTTCTACGCCATGAACGGCATGGCCGAAAAGGCCGGCGAGATCATGCGCGCGGTGGACAAGCTGGACAAGATCGGCCCGGAAAAGCTGAAGCAGCTGCTGATCGACGAGGTGAAGATGCTGCCCTGCAAGGCGGAGAACGTGCTGGACTTCATGGCCATCCAGGGCACGGTCCCCGAGGTCCTGGAGAGGCTTACGAACTTCCGGGGCATGGACGCCGCCTTCGATCAGGGCCTGGACGAGCTCATTGCCGTCACCCGGTATCTGAAGGACTTCGGCGTGCCGGAGGAGAACTTCGCCGTGGACCTGACCATCGCCCGGGGCCTGGACTACTACACAGGCACCGTCTACGAGACGGAGATGACGGACTACCCGGAGATCGGCTCCGTCTGCTCCGGCGGCCGGTACGACAACCTGGCCGAGTACTATACCGACCGGCAGCTGCCCGGCGTGGGCATCTCCATCGGGCTGACGCGGCTGTTCTACGTTCTGAACGAGCAGGGGCTTTTGTCCGACGAGCTGGTGGACGCCCCCTGCGACGCGCTGGTCATCCCCATGACGGAGGACCTGGGCTTCGCCGTCTCCGCCGCCACCGCCCTGCGTGGAGCCGGGGTCCGCACCCAGCTCTACGCGGAGAAGAAGAAGTTCAAGGCCAAGCTGGGCTATGCCGACAAGCTGGGCGTCCCCTTCGTGGTGCTGGTGGGCGAGGACGAGATCCGGGAGGGCGTCCTGTCCGTCAAGGACATGGCCGCCGGTGAGCAGAAAAAGCTGAGCCCCCAAGAGGCCGCCGCCTTTATCAAGGCCGCCGTGGACGCGAAAAACAGCGGCCCGGTCATCAAGGCTTGAACAGAAACAGGAGGAAGAGAAGATGTTTCAGTCCCGTACCCATACCTGCGGCCAGCTGCGGCTGGAGAACGTAGGCGAGAAAGTGAAGCTGGTGGGCTGGATGGAGAACGTCCGCGAGGTGGGCGCGAACCTGGCCTTCGTGGTGCTCCGGGATTTCTACGGCACCACCCAGATCGTCATTGAGAATGAGGAGAGCATGGCCGCCGTCAAGGCCCTGAACAAGGAGAGCACCATCTCCGTGGAGGGCACCGTCCGGGAGCGGGCCTCCAAGAATCCCAAACAGGCCACCGGCGATATTGAGGTGGTCCCGGAGAAGATCGAGGTGCTGGGCAAGTGCCGCTATAACGAGCTGCCCTTTGAGATAAACCGCAGCCGGGAGGCCGACGAGACGCAGCGTCTGAAGTACCGCTACCTGGACCTTCGCAACCCCGCCGTGAAGCAGAACATCATTCTCCGCTGCAACGTGGTCTCCGCCCTGCGGCAGGCCATGACCGAGCACGGCTTTCTGGAGATCACCACCCCCATCCTGACCGCCTCCTCCCCGGAGGGGGCACGGGACTATCTGGTCCCCGCCCGGAAGCACCCGGGCAAGTTCTACGCCCTGCCCCAGGCCCCCCAGCAGTTCAAGCAGCTGCTGATGGCCTCCGGCTTTGACCGCTATTTTCAGATCGCCCCCTGCTTTAGGGACGAGGACGCCCGGGGCGACCGGTCCCCCGGCGAGTTCTACCAGCTGGATATGGAGATGGCCTTCGCCTGCCAGGACGACGTGTTCGCCGTTCTGGAGGATGTGCTGCCCCCCATCTTCGCCAAATACGGCAAGTACGATATCGCCTCTTCCGCCCCCTTCCGCCGCATCGGCTACGTGGAGTCCATGGAGACCTACGGCACGGACAAACCCGACCTGCGCATCGACCTCAAGCTCCAGGACATGACCGGACTGGTCCAAGGCACGGACTTTGCTCCCTTCGCGCAGGGCAATACCGTCAAGGCCATCGTCGTCTCCGGCAGTGAGCTGACCCGCAAGCAGATCGACAAGCTCTGCGCCGACACCGAGGTCCAGGCGGGGGCCAAGCCCTACTGGTTCCGGCTGGACGAGCAGGGCGAGCTGGTGGGCGGCATCGCCAAGTTCCTGGCCGATCGGAAGGATGCCGTTGTCCAGGCTCTTGGATTGACCCCCGGCTGTCTGGTGGGCGTGGCCGCCGGCAAGCACGACCAGGCCCTCAAGACCGCCGGCGTCATGCGTAAGCTCCTGGGCGCCGCCGTGCCCGGCCATATGGATAGGGAGCGCTATGAGTTCTGCTGGATCGTGGACTTCCCCATGTACGAGATCGGGGAGGAGAGCGGGGAGCTGGAGTTCTGCCACAATCCCTTCTCCATGCCCTCCGGCGGGCTGGAGGTGCTGCTGAAGGCCGAGCGGGGGGAGATCGACCCCCTGAGCATCACCGCCGACCAGTACGACCTGGTCTGCAACGGCGTGGAGCTCTCCTCCGGCGCGGTCCGGAACCACGACCCGGAGATCATGATCAAGGCCTTCGAGCTGGTGCGCCTGGGCGAGGAGGACGTGAAGAGCAAATTCCCCGCCATGTACAACGCCTTCTGCTACGGCGCGCCCCCTCACGCGGGCATCGCCCCGGGCATCGACCGGATGGTCATGCTCCTGGCCGGGGAGGACAGCATCCGGGAGGTCATCCCCTTCCCCATGAACAAGAACGCCCAGGACGTGATGATGGGCGCCCCCTCCGCGGTCACCCAGAAGCAGCTGGACGAGCTGCATATCGCTGTCACAGCGGAAGAATAAAAGTCAAAAAAGCCGCGCTCAGCGCGGCTTTTCTAAAAGGAAAGGAGGCGGAGAGCCTTGTTTTCCAGCGTCAGAAGCTTCGGCGTCAGCGGCATCGGGGGCTACCCGGTGGCCGTGGAGGTCTACATCTCCAACGGCCTGCCCGGCTTTGAGATCGTGGGCCTGCCCGACGCGGCGGTGAAGGAGTCCCGGGAACGGGTCCGGGCCGCCATCAAAAACAACGGCTACCGCTTCCCTGTCAGCCGCATGACGGTGAACCTGGCCCCGGCGGACACCAAGAAGGCCGGCACGGTCTACGACCTGCCCATGCTCATCGGCATCCTGGCCGCCGCCGGGGACCTGGACAGTCCCAAGGAGGACTGCGCCTTTATCGGGGAGCTGTCCCTGACCGGGGAGCTGAGGCCGGTGGCGGGTGCCCTGCCCATGGCCCTGGCCGCCGCCCGGGCAGGGGTCCGGCAGTTCTTCGTCCCGGCGGACAACGCCCCCGAGGCCGCCTTTGCCGGGGACATCAGCGTCTACCCTGTGGAGAACATCGCCCAGCTGATCCGGCACCTGCGAGGCGAGGAGCTCATCGAGGCCGCCCGGCCCACCCAGCCGGACCCCCAGAGCGAAAAACGCCTGGACTTTGCCGACGTGAAGGGCCAGGAGAACGTAAAGCGGGCCCTGGAGATCGCCGCCGCCGGAGGGCACAACATTTTAATAGTAGGCCCGCCGGGGGCGGGCAAGTCCATGATGGCAAAGCGCCTGCCGGGCATCCTGCCGGACCTGAGCCGGGAGGAGATGCTCCGCTGCACGGAGATCTATTCCGTGGCGGGCCTGACCAGCCGGAAAAACCCGGTGATCTCCCAGCGGCCCTTCCGCTCCCCCCACCACACCGTGTCCGCCGCGGGCCTGGCCGGCGGCGGCACCATCCCGAAGCCGGGGGAGATCAGCCTGGCCCACAACGGGGTGCTGTTTCTGGACGAGCTGCCGGAGTTTCGCTCCGACGTGCTGGAGGTCCTGCGCCAGCCCTTGGAGGACGGGGAGGTCACCGTCTCCCGGGTCTCCGGCTCGGTCACCTTCCCCAGCCGCTTCATGCTGGTCTGCGCCATGAACCCCTGCCGCTGCGGCTGGTATGGGCACCCCTCCGGCCGCTGCCGCTGCACCCCCAACGAGGTGCGCCGCTACCACAGCCGGATCTCCGGGCCGCTGCTGGACCGGATCGACCTGATCGTGGAGGTGCCGGCCCTGGAGTACGAAGAACTGCGCCGCCGGCAGCCGGCGGAGAGCTCTGCGGAGATCAAGAAGCGGGTGGACGCCGCCCGGGCTGTCCAGCGCGCCCGCGCCAGGGAGGGCGAAGCAGCCCTCAACGCCGCCCTGGGCCCCAAGGAGCTGCGGGACTTCTGCCGCCTGACCCCGGAGAGCGAGGAGCTGATGCGTTCCGCCTTCGACGCCATGGGTCTCTCCGCCCGGAGCTACGACCGCATTCTGCGGGTGGCCCGGACCATCGCGGACCTGGCCGGGGCGGAGGAGATCGGCCCGGAGCACATCGCCGAGGCCATCCAGTACCGGACATACGACTTTCATCAGGAACAGTAGGGAATATATGAACGATTTACTTCTTCTCAAGCAGGGCGAGATCGTCCTGAAAGGGCTCAACCGCCGCATCTTTGAACAGCGGCTCTTGGGCAATCTGCGCCGCCGCCTGTCCCGCATCGGGAAATTCAAGGTGTACAGCGCCCAGTCCACCATCTACGTGGAGCCGGAGGAGGCCGGGGCGGACATGGACGCCGCCTTCGAGGCCGCCCAGAAGCTCTTCGGCGTGGTGAAGGTGGTCCGGGCCGCCGCCTGCGAAAAGGACAAGGACGCCATCCTGGCCAAGGCGGTGGAATACCTGGGCGAGGACCTGGCCGCCGCCAAGAGCTTCAAGGTGGAGACCCGCCGCAGCGACAAGAGCTTCCCCATGACCAGCATCGAGCTGAGCCAGTACGTGGGCGGAGAGCTGTCCGAGCGCTTTCCCCAGACCCCGGTGGACGTGCACGACCCGGACTTCATCGTCCACATCGAGATCCGGGACCTGGCCGCCTACGTCCACGCCGCCCCGGTCCAGGGGGCGGGGGGCATGCCCGTGGGCTGCAACGGCACGGCGGTGACCCTGCTCTCCGGCGGCATCGACAGCCCCGTGTCCTCCTGGATGATCGCCCGCCGGGGCGTGCATCTGATCCCGGTGCACTTTTTCTCCTTTCCCTATACCTCTCAGCAGGCCAAGGAGAAGGTGGTGGAGCTGGGGCGGCTCCTCAGCGCGTATTGCGGGAAAATGACCCTCGAAGTGGTGCCCTTTACCCATATTCAAGAGGAGATCCGGGACAAGTGCCCGGAGGAGTACTTCACTCTGGTCATGCGCCGCTTCATGATGCGCATCGCCCGGCGTATCGCCCTGGACAGCGGGGCCGGCGCCATCGTCACCGGGGAGAACCTGGGCCAGGTAGCCAGCCAGACCATGGAGGCTATGGCCGTCACCCAGGCGGTGCTGGATCTGCCGGTCCTCCAGCCCCTGGTGGGCATGGACAAGGAGGATATCATCTCCCTGGCCCGGAAGATCGGCACCTTTGAGACCTCTATCCTCCCCTATGAGGACTGCTGCACCGTCTTCACCCCCAAGCACCCCCGGACCCGGCCTAAGCTCAGCGAGGTAGAGGCCGTGGAGAGGACCCTGGACGTGGAGGCCCTGGTGGAGGAGGCCCTGGGGGGCGTAGAAAGGATCGCTTTGAACGATGAGAGCTTATGACACCGAGATCATCTCCGTGGGCACCGAGCTGCTGCTGGGCCACGTGACCAATACCGACGCCCGGGACGTGTCGGAGATGCTGTCGAAGATCGGCATCAACGTGAAATACCACACCGTGGTGGGCGACAATCCCCAGCGCCTGCGCCAGTGCGTGGAGATCGCCAAGGGCCGGGCGGACATCCTCATCACCACCGGCGGCCTGGGCCCCACCTGCGACGATCTGACCAAGCAGATCCTGGCCGAGGCCTTCGGCCTGCCCCTTGTGCCGGTCCAGGCGGAGCTGGACACCATGTATGACTACATCAAGGGCGGCAAGCAGCTGACCCCCAACAACTTCTCCCAGGCCCTGCTGCCGGAGGGCTCCACGGTGTTCCATAACCTGTGGGGCACGGCCCCCGGCTGCGCCTTCGAGAAGGACGGGAAGACCGTGCTCATGTTCCCCGGCCCTCCCAAGGAGTGCTGCCCCATGATGGAGGCCTACGGCATCCCCTACCTGAAAAGGCTCTCCGACGAACAGATCGTCTCCCATTCGGTCCGCGTCTTCGGCATGGGCGAGAGCGCCGTGGACGACCTGTTCCGGGACGAGATGAACGTCATGACGAACCCCACCATGGCCCCCTACGCCAAGGAGTGTGACTGCCTCTTGCAAGTGACCGCCAAGGCCCACAGCGAAGCGGAGGCCGAGGCCATGATCCGGCCGGTGATGGAGCACGTGCGGGAGCGTCTGGGCGAGGTCGTCTATGGGGTGGACGTGGAGTGCATCGAGGAGGCGGTGCTGCCGCTGATGAAGGAGCGGGGCCTGACCTTTGCCGCCGCCGAGAGCTGCACCGGCGGCGATATCGGCAGCCGCTTTACCGAGATCCCCGGGGCCAGCGCCGTCTATTTGGGCGGGGCCGTCACCTATACCAATGAGGTCAAGGCCCGCGTCCTGGGCATCGACCCGGCCCTGATCGAGGAGAAGGGCGCCGTCAGCTACGAGGTGGCTAAGGCCATGGCCGAGGGCGTCCGGGCCCTCACCGGGGCGGACATCGGCCTGGGCGTCACGGGCCTGGCCGGACCCGACGGGGACGGGGTCCACGAGGTGGGGACCGTGTTCATCTCCATGGCGGTGGAGGGGCGGACCTACGTGCGCGAGACCCACATGGGCGCCTGGCGCACCCGCAGCTTCATCCGCCGCATGGCCGGCAACCACGCCTTCGACATGATGCGCCGCTGGCTGACGGATCTGCCTGTTGAATAAACTGAAAGCTCCGGCTCGTCTGAGCCGGAGCTTTTTAGGTCGTATTTGAATTTTTCAGTCATGATCTGCCCACAGGAGAAAATCGAGCTTTTTTGCGTCCGTAAAGCCGGTATGGGGATACTTGTCGTTGAACAGCCTGAGTATCGTCTGCCCCTGACTGGACTCCAGATATTCATAGAACCTGCTGCAAAATTCGTGATAGGCCCGGATGATCTCTCTGCGCCGGGCCGGGATCCCCGCTCCGTAGCCGGGCAGCCTCATTCTGAAATGCTCCACCGCCACGTTATGATCCCAGATCGGCCTGTTGGGATTGAGTACGTGTATCAGCTTGCTTGAAAAGGATATCTCAAACCGCCCCTCGGCTTTGTTCAGATGATCCAGCGTCTCCTCGAAGGTGGTGCCCGTATCTTTCTTCTCTTCCAGATACGAATAGAACATCTCGTAATATTGGCTCTTTCTGGAGCGCATGACGAAAAAATCGTTGAACGCGCGCTGGAAATCCCGGTCGGCCGACACATCTGTCCAGTAGAGGGCGTCCATGATCTTCTTATATTTCCTCATCCCGGTCAACAGCTTATCGCTGTTGGACAGGATACTCTCGGCGGTCTGTACGCTGATCATGGTGCCTGACCCACCCCCTGTACGATATTATCAGAACCCATGTTATCACAGCGCGGCCCAAAAGTCCATAAAACGACCGCTTTTCGATAAGCTAAAAGCTCCGGCTCATCTGAGCCGGAGCTTTCGCATGGGAGGGTATAAGAAGAGAGAGATGGGTAAGTGATTTAATGCGGGTTCAGCGCACGCTGTTGTTGAAGAGGTCCACCTTGGGTCCGAACCAGCGCATAGCGGAGGTGATGTGGAACATGCTCAGGTCGGTGTCGAAGGAGCCGAAACGGTGGATGTTGTCAAAATACACGGAAGTCTTCATGGTCATATTTCCTTTCTCATTACAGAATTTTTTATTATTTAATATATGATCCGCATCCCGCGGGGCTAAACAAAGTAGGTTTAGGGAAGCACTGATTAAGTCGAAGTATGCAGATGGGCGAGATGATTTTTCGTCAGATGACGGCGAGAAATCGCAGGAATACTTTGTGTATTTCAAGATTTCGAGACTAAATATGGCGGAAAATCAGCCGTCCAGATGCGTGCGGCGATTTATTCAGTGTTTCCTTAGAGCTTTTCGATCTGCACGTCGCCGCTGACGGTGGAGAGGGCGTACTCCGGGCCGCCCTGGCCGCAGATGAAACCGCCGGGTGCCCGCCGGAGGGGGAAAGCGGAGCTCACATCGCCGCTGCGGGTGGAGACCCGGACGGAGAAGGGCTGCTCCGGCGCGCCGGGCAGGCGGAGGAAGCAGTCTCCGGATTTGGAGGAGGCGCTCAGGCTCCGGGGGAGCGTCAGGCTCTCCAGGGCCAGTTCCCCGCTGATGGTGGAGCACTTGGCCTCGCCCAGGGACCCGGTCAGGTCCACATCCCCGCTGACGGTAGTCACCGTCAGGTCCTCAAAGCGCCCGTCCAGGCTCAGGTCTCCGCTGGCGCTCTCGACGCAGGCCGTGCCGGCGCTGCCGTGCCAGTCCACATCGCCGCTGGCGGTGTACAGCGTCAGCTCGGAGCAGGCCTCCAGCTCTCCGCAGATGTCGCCGGTGGCGGTCTTGACGGAGACGGAGCCCACCGGGCAGCGCCCGTCCAGCTCCACATCGCCGTTGGCGGTGTTCACCTGGACGAATTCCCAGTCCCGTCGGGGCAGGCAGAGCTCCACATCCGAGGAGCTCAGGCCCAGGCGGAAAAGGGAGGAGGAGCTGGCCGTGCGGCCCTGGCGGATGAGCAGGACCCCGTCCGCCGTGCGGCTGAGCTCCAGCTCCTCCACGTTGCCGGAGAAGAGCACGTTGCCGTCCTCGCTCTCGGAGAAGCTGAGCTTCACGTCCCCGTTGACGATGCGCACGTCCACGCCCCGCAGATCCTTGGCCGAGAGGGGCAGCTCCGGGGAGAGACTCTCCCGCTCCGCGCTCGCCTGCCGGCCGCTCTCGCGCCGGCCGCCGCTGCGGCTCCGGGGAGCGCCGCAGGAAGCGCTCTCTTCCTCCCGCAGACGCTTTTTCACGTCCTCGATGGCGGTCTTGGCCTTGAAGAACACGTTCTGTGTGATGTCCTCCAGGTCGTTGAGCAGGCTCTCCAGGGGGTCCGAGGAGGCCGCCTGGCCGGCGGAGACGCTGTTGAGGTAGCTGATCAGCTCGCTCACATCCCCCAGGCCGTTGAGGGCCGCGGCATAGGCCTCGTCCTCTCCGGCGCCGGAGGCCAGCTGCTCCTGATAGCGCAGGACCAGATTGTCCGCCAGCTCTTCGATGAGCTCCGCCTTGGCTTCGCTGTCTCTCGCGGCGGCAAAACGGGCGGAGACTTCGGCGATAAAGCGCATCCTGACAGCTTCCATGGTCTTCAGCCCTCCTCGTCGTCGTAATCCGGGTCGAACAGCGCGTCCAACAGGCTGCGGGTGGTCTCCCAATCCCGGACGTTCTCCTCCCACTGGCGCCGGCCCTCCTCCGTGATGGAGTAGTACCGGCGGCGGGCGCCGGGCCCGTCCTCGCCCCAGTAGGAGCGGATGAAGCCGTTTTGCTCCAGGCGCTTGAAGGCGGTGTACAGGGTGGCTTCCTTGAAGCCGTACTCGCCCTTGGTCCGTCTCTGGACGCTCTTGTTGATCTCGTAGCCGTAGCTGTCCCCCCGCATCAGCAGGGTGAGAATGATGGTGTCCGTATTGCCGCGCAGGGTGTCGGCGGTCATGGACATGGGCGCTCGCCTCCTTTCCCGGAGCAGGAAGCCGCCCGTTTGGCGGGACCTGCCAACTAATGGAAGTACTTCAACAGGTGAAGTATTCTTTACGCTCTGAATATAACACGAAGTACTTCATCTGTCAAGGTACTTTGCGAGAAAAAGTATGAATTATTTTTTAAGATTTTTGAGGGTCCCCGCGGCCCGGTATCATTATTCACAAGAAGGGCCCGCCGGGCGGGGAGAGGAATACAATAACATCAACAAATATTCAATATTAGTGCATGAAAGCCGAAAAACCTCTTGACATTTTCCGGGGCTGACCCTATAATTGGCGCATAAATATTCACGACGGCCGCGGCGCGGCGGCGTGACAAAGAATGGAGAACAACATGAACAAAGAAAACATCAAGAAGGTCGTCCTGGCCTATTCCGGCGGTTTGGATACTTCCATTATTATTCCCTGGCTCAAGGAGAACTACAACAACTGCGAGGTCATCGCCGTCTCCGGCAACGTGGGCCAGAACGACGAGCTGGAGGGTCTGGAGGAAAAGGCCCTCAAGACCGGCGCCTCCAAGCTCTACGTGCTGGACCTGACGGACGACTATGTAGATAACTACATCATCCCCACCATGAAGGCCGGGGCCGTCTACGAGGAGTACCTGCTGGGCACCAGCCACGCCCGCCCCTGCATCGCCAAGGGCCTGGTGGAGATCGCCAAGAAGGAAGGGGCCGACGCCATCGTCCACGGCTGCACCGGCAAGGGCAACGACCAGGTCCGCTTTGAGCTGGCCATCAAGCACTTCGCCCCCAACATGCCCATCATCGCCCCCTGGCGGGAGTGGAGCATCAAGTCCCGGGACGAGGAGATCGACTACGCTGAGGCCCACAACGTGCCTTTGAAGATCAGCCGGGAGACCAACTACTCCAAGGACAAGAACCTCTGGCACCTGAGCCATGAGGGTCTGGACCTGGAGGACACCGGCAACGAGCCCCAGTACGAGAAGCCCGGCTTTTTGGAGATGGGCGTCTCCCCCCTCCAGGCTCCCGACAAGCCCACCTACATCACCCTGGACTTTGAGCAGGGCGTGCCCGTGGCTCTGAACGACGAAAAGCTCAGCGCCAAGGAGATCATCCTCAAGCTCAACAAGCTGGGCGGCGAAAACGGCATCGGCCTGCTGGACATCGTGGAGAACAGGCTGGTGGGCATGAAGTGCCGGGGCGTGTACGAGACGCCGGGCGGCGCCATCCTCTACAAGGCCCACAGCGTGCTGGAGAGCATCTGTCTGGACAAGATGACCCTCCACGAGAAGCAGAAGCTGTCCATCACCTTCGCGGAGCTGGTCTACAACGGCCAGTGGTTCACCCCTCTGCGGGAGGCCCTCAGCGCCTTTGTGGACAAGACCCAGGAGCGGGTCACCGGCAAGGTGCGGCTGAAGCTCTACAAGGGCAACATGATCAACGCCGGCGTCTGGAGTCCCTTCTCCCTCTACAGTGAGAAGATCGCCACCTTCGGCGAGAGCGATTACAACCAGAAGGACGCCGAGGGTTTCATCAACCTCTACGGCCTGCCCATCAAAGTCCAGGCCCTGGTTGACGGAAAGGAATAATTGCGATAAAATACCGTCCTGCACGGGCATTTTGCCCGTGCAGGAATTCTGCTGAGTTCGGAGAAGATCATTTATGGCAAAAATGTGGGCCGGCGTCACCGCCGGCATGACCGACAAGCTGGCGGACGACTTCAATTCCTCCATCGCCTTTGACTGCCGGATGGCCCGGCAGGACATCCGGGGCAGCGTCGCCCACGCGAAGATGCTGGCCGCCACGGGGATTTTGTCCCCGGAGGACGCGGAGGCCCTGACGGCGGGTCTGGAGCAGCTGCTGGCGGACCTGGAGTCCGGCGCGCTGGCGATCGACCCCAGCTGTGAGGATATCCACATGTTTGTGGAGCAGGAGCTGACCAAGCGCCTGGGGGACGTGGGCAAGAAGCTCCACACCGCCCGCAGCCGGAACGACCAGGTGGCCCTGGACCTGCGGCTCTATCTGCGCGACGAGATCAAAGAGCTGCAAGCGCTGGTGAAGGAGCTGATGGCCGCCCTGCTGGAGCAGGCCAAGGCCCACAAGAGCGACATCATGCCCGGCTATACCCACCTCCAGCGGGCCCAGCCTGTCAGCTTCGGGCACCATTTGCTGGCCTACTGCATGATGCTCCAGCGGGATCTGGGCCGCCTAAAGGACACGGCAAAGCGCATGGACGTGTCCCCCATCGGCTGCTGCGCCCTGGCGGGCACCACCTACGCCACCGACCGGCGGCTGGAGGCGGAGCTGCTGGGCTTTTCGGACATCGCCCTGAACAGCCTGGACGGGGTCTCGGACCGGGACTTCTGCCTGGAGCTGCTCAGCGCCCTGTCCATTCTGATGATGCACCTGTCGCGGCTGTCCGAGGAGCTGATCCTCTGGAGCAGCTGGGAATTCAAATTCATTGAGCTCTCCGACGCCTATACCACCGGCTCCTCCATCATGCCCCAGAAGCGCAACCCGGATATGGCGGAGCTGGCTCGGGGCAAGACGGGCCGGGTCTACGGGGACCTGATGGGCCTGCTGACCACCCTCAAGGGCCTGCCCCTGGCCTATAACAAGGACATGCAGGAGGACAAGGAGGCCGTCTTTGACGCGGTGGACACCGTGAAGCTCTGCCTGGGGGTCTTCGCCCCCATGGTGCGGACCATGCGGGCCCGGCCGGACCGGATGCTGGAGGCCGCCCGGGGCGGCTTCATCAACGCAACCGACCTGGCCGACTACCTGGTGAAGAAGGGCCTCCCCTTCCGCAGCGCCTACATGATCTCCGGCCAGATCGTGGCCAAGTGCATGGCCGGGGGCAAAGTCCTGGAGGACCTGCCCCTGGAGGAGTATAAGAAGTTCAGTCCCCTGTTCGCGGAGGACCTATACCCGGAGATCGACATCCGCTCCTGCATGGAAAAGCGGATCTCCGAGGGGGGCACCTCCCTCAAGTCCGTGGAGGCGCAGATCGCGGCCATCGAGGAGGTTTTGAAGAAATGACAAAGATCTTTATCGACGGCAGTGCCGGCACCACCGGCCTGCGCATCCGCCAGCGGCTCACCGGCCGGGAGGACCTGGAGCTGCTCCAGATCCCGGAAGAGCTGCGGAAGGACCCGGAGGCCCGGCGGGAGGCCATCAACGGGGCGGACATCGCCTTCTTCTGCCTGCCGGACGCGGCCGCCATCGAGGCGGCGGCCCTGGCCGGGGACCGGGTGGCCGTCATCGACACCTCCACCGCCCACCGGACGGCGGCGGGCTGGGAGTACGGCTTTCCAGAGCTCTCCGGACGGCGGGAGCGCATCCGCGCCTCCAAACGCATCGCCAACCCCGGCTGCCACGCCAGCGGCTTTATCTCTCTGGTGGAGCCCCTGGTCCGCTCGGGCATCCTCCCGGCGGATACGTTCTTGAGCTGCTATTCCCTGACGGGCTACTCCGGCGGCGGCAAGAAGATGATCGCCGAGTACGAGCAGCCGGAGCGCCCCGCCCTGTACGACGCGCCCCGGCAGTACGGCCTGACCCAGCAGCACAAGCATCTCAGGGAGATGCAGCTGATCTGCGGCCTGGGCAACGCCCCGGTGTTCTGTCCGGTGGTGTCGGACTTCTACAGCGGCATGCAGGTGACCGTGCCCCTCTTCGCCTCCCAGCTCAAGGGGACGGCAGAGGACATCCGGGAGGTCTACCGGGCCTGCTACGCCGGGCCCATCGTCCGCTATACCGACTGCCCGGAGGGCATGCTGGGGGCCAATGAGCTCAGCGGCCTGGACAGCATGTGCGTCACCGTGGCGGGGAACGAGGAGCGCATCCTCCTCATCTCTACCTTTGACAACCTGGGCAAGGGCGCCTCCGGGGCCGCCATCCAAAACATGAACATTCTCTTGGGCCTGGACGAGACGACAGGCTTACAGATTTAACGAGGAGACAGCAAGCATATGAAACTCATTTCCGGCGGCGTGTGCGCCGCCAAGGGCTTTCAGGCCGCGGGCATCCACTGCGGCATCCGGCACAACCGGAGCAAGAAGGACCTGGCCCTCATCGTCAGCGAGAAACCGGCCAGCGCCGCGGCGGTGTACACCACCAACCTGGTCAAGGGCGCGCCCCTGGCCGTGACCAAAGCCCACCTGGCCAACGGCCGGGCCCAGGCCGTCGTCTGCAACAGCGGCAACGCCAACACCTGCAACGCCGACGGCCCCGCCATCGCCGAGGGCATGGCGGAGCTGGCCGCCCAGGCCCTGGGCCTGAAGGCGGAGGACGTGATCGTGGCCTCCACCGGCGTCATCGGCCAGAGCCTGAGCCTGGAGCCCATCCGGGAGGGCATCGGCCCCCTGGCCGCCGCCCTGAGCACAGACGGCAGCGCCGACGCCTGCGAGGCCATCATGACCACCGACACCCGGCGCAAGGAGGCGGCCGTGGAGTTTGAGCTGGGGGGCAAGACCTGCCGCCTGGGCGGCATCGCCAAGGGCAGCGGCATGATCCACCCCAACATGGCCACCATGCTGGTCTTTCTGACCACGGACGCTGCCATCTCTCCGGCCATGCTGCAAAAGGCCCTGTCCGGGGACGTGCAGAACAGCTTCAACATGATCAGCATCGACGGGGACACCTCCACCAACGACATGGTGACCGTCCTGGCAAACGGCCTGGCCGGCAATCCGGAGATCACCGAAGAGGGGGAGGATTTCGCCGTCTTTATGAAGGCCCTGAACACCGTCACCGTCCACCTCTGCCGCTGCATCGCAGGGGACGGCGAGGGCGCCACCAAGCTGCTGGAGTGCTCCGTCACCGGGGCCAGGGACGAGAAGAACGCGAAGATCGCGGCCAAGAGCGTCATCTGCTCCAGCCTGACCAAGGCGGCCATGTTCGGCGCGGACGCCAACTGGGGCCGGGTCCTCTGCGCCCTGGGCTACAGCGGCGCGGAGCTGGATGTGGACAAGGTGGGCGTGCGCTTCAAGTCCGCCGCCGGGGAGATCGAGGTCTGCCGGGACGGCGCGGGGGTCCCCTTCTCTGAGGAGAAGGTCAAGGAGATCCTGCTCCAGAGCGAGATTGAGATCCTGGTGTCTCTGGGCGACGGCATGGCCTCGGCCACGGCCTGGGGCTGCGATTTGACTTATGACTATGTAAAAATCAACGGGGATTACCGCACTTAAGCCCCGGGAGGATAGAGATGGAAGAACTGCGCTTTTCCAACGCCCAGCGGGCCCAGGTGCTGACCCAGGCGCTGCCCTATATCCGGCAGTACAACGGCAAGATCGTCGTGGTCAAATACGGCGGCAACGCCATGATCAACGAGCAGCTCAAGCAGCAGGTGATGGAGGACATCGTCCTGCTCTGGCTGGTGGGCGTGAAGGTGGTGCTGGTCCACGGGGGCGGCCCGGAGATCAGCGAGCTGATGGCCCGCCTGGGCAAGGAGCCCCGCTTTGTGGACGGGCTCCGGGTCACCGACCGGGAGACCATGGACATCGTCCAGATGGTCCTGGCCGGGAAGGTGAACAAGACCCTGGTCAATCTGCTCCAGGCCAAGGGCGGCCGGGCCATGGGCGTGTCCGGCATGGACGGCGGGCTCATCCTGGCCAAGATGAAGGACCCCCGCCTGGGCTATGTGGGCAGCATCGAGGCCGTGAACATCCAGCCGGTGCTGGACCTGCTGGAGAAGGGCTATATCCCCGTCATCTCCACCGTGGGCTGCGACGCCGAGGGCAACACCTACAACATCAACGGCGACACCGCGGCGGCCTATATCGCCGGGGCCCTGGGGGCCCAGAGGCTGATCCTCATGACGGATATCGCCGGGGTCCTCCGGGACAAGGACGACCCCCGCACCCTCATCAGCAAGCTGACCATCCCGGAGGCCACGGAGCTCTTCCGGCAGAACGTGATCTCCGGGGGCATGATCCCCAAGGTGGACTGCTGCATCGACGCCATCTACCGGGGCGTGGAGAGCGTGATCATCATGGACGGCCGGGTGCCCCACTCCATTTTGATGGAGATCCTCACCGACGAGGGCGCCGGGACCATGGTGGTCCGGGGAGAAGAGGAGGAAGAACATGTCTGATCTGAAAGCCATCGACAAACAGTATGTAGCCAACACTTACGCCCGCTTCCCGGTGGAGATCGTCTCCGGGCAGGGCTCCCTGGTCTGTGACGAGACGGGGAAGGAATATATCGACATGGGCAGCGGCATCGGCGTCACCGCCTTCGGCATCGCGGACGAAACCTGGCGGCAGGCCGTCACGGAGCAGCTGGGCAAGGTGCAGCACATGTCGAACCTGTACTATACCGAGCCCTGCGCGAAGCTTGCGCAGCTGCTGTGCCAAAAGACCGGCATGAAAAAGGTCTTTTTCTGCAACTCCGGGGCCGAGGCCAACGAGTGCATCATCAAGGCGGCCAGAAAGTACGCCGCCGAGAAGAAGGGCCCGGAGCATTTCACCATCGTGACATTGGAAAACAGCTTCCACGGCCGGACCCTGACCACCCTGGCCGCCACCGGCCAGGCCCATTACCACGAGCTGTTCCAGCCCCTGACCCCCGGCTTCGTCCACGCCCCCGTGGATGACATCGAGGCGCTGAAGGCTATCGCCCTTGAGCACAAGGCCGCCGGCGTCCTCATTGAGTGCATCCAGGGCGAGGGCGGCGTCAACGCCCTGAGCGGGGACTTCATCCGGGCGGTGGAGGCCTTCTGCAAGGCCGAGGACATCCTCTTCATGGTGGACGAGGTGCAGACCGGCAACGGCCGCACCGGCAGGCTCTACGCCTACCAGAACTTCGGCGTGGAGCCGGACCTGGTCTCCACCGCCAAGGGCCTGGGCGGCGGGCTGCCCCTGGGGGCCGCCCTCTTCGGAGAGAAGGCGGAATTCGTCCTGGGCAGCGGGGACCACGGCTCCACCTTCGGCGGCAACCCGGTGTGCTGCTCCGGGGCCGTCAGCATCTTAGAGCGTCTGGACGAGGCCTTCCTGGCGGAGGTCCGGCGCAAGGGCAAGCTGGCCCGGGCTTCCCTGGAGGGGGCCCCGGGCGTGGAGGCCGTCACCGGCCTGGGCCTGATGATCGGCGTCAAACCGGCGAACCGGCCGGCGGGCGAGGTAGTGACGGCCTGCATGGAGCGGGGCGTCCTGTGCCTGACCGCCAAGGACAAGGTCCGGCTGCTGCCGGCTCTGAACATCCCCGAGGACCTGCTGCTGATGGCAGTGGAGATCGTAAAAGAGGAGTGCGCGAAATGACCATCGATTTCAAAGGACGGAGCTTTTTGAAGCTGCTGGACTTCTCCCCCGAGGAGATCCAGGCGCTGATCGACCTGGCCGCCAAGCTGAAGGCGGAGAAAAAGGCGGGGATCATCCACCGGCTCCACGAGGGCAAGAACGTGGCGCTGATCTTTGAGAAGACCAGCACCCGCACCCGCTGCAGCTTTGAGGTGGCCGCCTCCGATCTGGGCATGGGGGCCGTGTATCTGGACCCCAAGGCCAGCCAGCTGGGCAAGAAGGAGAGCATCGCCGACACGGCCCGGGTCCTGGGCCGGATGTTCGACGGCATCGAGTACCGGGGCTACGGCCAGGAGCGGGTCGAGGCTCTGGCCAAGTACGCCGGGGTCCCCGTCTGGAACGGGCTGACCAACGAGTTCCACCCCACTCAGATCCTGGCCGACTTTCTGACCATCCGGGAGCACTTCGGCTCCCTCCAGGGCCGGAAGCTGGTCTACATGGGCGACGCCCGCTATAATATGGGCAACTCCCTCATGGTGGGCTGCGCCAAGATGGGGATGCGCTTCGTGGCCTGCGCGCCGGAGAGCTATTTTCCCGACAAGGCCCTCATCGAGACCTGCCGGGCTATCGCTGCCCAGACCGGGGCGGAGCTCAGCTTCGAGACGGACCCCATGAAGGCCGTCCAGGGGGCGGATGTGATCTACACGGACGTGTGGGTCTCCATGGGCGAGGCGGAGGAAGTCTGGGCCCAGCGCATCAAGGACCTGCTGCCCTATCAGGTGAACGAGGCCCTGATGGCCGCCGCCGGCCCCCGCTGCCGCTTTATGCACTGCCTGCCCGCCTTCCACGACCTGGAGACGGAGACCGGCCGGGCCATCCACGAGAAGTTCGGCCTGGACTGCATGGAAGTGACCCACGGAGTCTTCGAGGGTCCCCAGTCCATCGTCTTTGACGAGGCGGAGAACCGGATGCACACCATCAAGGCCGTCATGGCCGCTACATTATAAACGCAGATGGAGAAAGCCTATCTTGTACTGAATAACGGCGCGGTATTTGAGGGAGAGCGCATCGGCGCCCCCGGGGACGGCCTGGGGGAGCTGGTGTTCACCACCGGGATGGTGGGCTACCTGGAGACCCTGACCGACCCCAGCTATGCCGGGCAGATCATCCTCCAGACCTTCCCCCTGATCGGCAATTACGGCGTCATCGAGCAGGATTTTGAGGGGGACTGCCTGGCCAAGGGCTACGTGGTGCGAGAGCTTTGCCGGGAGCCCTCCAATTTCCGCAGCCAATACGAGCTGGACCGCTTCTTGAAGGAGCGGGGCATCCCCGGCATCTGCGGGGTGGACACCCGGGCCATCACCCGGATGATCCGCACCCAGGGGGTCATGAACGCCAAGATCTGCGCTCAGATCCCGGAGGACCGGGCGGATATCGCCGCCTACCGGCTCCGGGGCACCGTGGCCGCCGCCAGCGTGAAGGAGCCCTGCGTCTACCCCGCCCAGGGGGAGGAGCGCTTTTCGGTCGCCCTGCTGGACTACGGCGCCAAGCGGAACATCGTCCGCTGCCTGACCAAACGGGGCTGCCGGGTGACGGTGCTGCCCCAGGACACTCCGGCGGAGGCAGTGCTGGAGCTGAAGCCCGACGGGCTGATGCTCTCCAACGGCCCCGGCGACCCGGAGGAGAACGTGGGCTGTGTGCGCCAGCTTCAAAAGCTCCTGGGCAAGCTCCCCGTTTTCGGCATCTGCCTGGGCCACCAGCTGACGGCCCTGGCCATGGGCGGCCAGACCGCCAAGCTGAAATACGGCCACCGGGGCGGCAATCAGCCGGTCCGCTGCCTGGCCACCGGCCGGACCTATATCACCAGCCAGAACCACGGCTACGCGGTGGTCAGCGAGAGCATGACGGACCGGGCCGTGCTCAGCTATGTCAACGCCAACGATGGCAGCTGCGAGGGTCTGGATTACCCGGATTTGAACTGCTTCACCGTCCAGTTCCACCCGGAGGCCAGCGGCGGCCCCCACGACACGGAATTTCTGTTTGACCGGTTTCTTTCCATGATGGAGGGAGGGCAGGACCATGCCTAAGGACAAGAGCATCAAGAAGGTACTGGTCATCGGCTCCGGCCCCATCGTCATCGGCCAGGCGGCGGAATTTGACTACGCCGGGGCCCAGGCCTGCCGGGTGCTCCGGCAGGAGGGGATCAACACCGTCCTGGTCAACTCCAATCCTGCCACCATCATGACCGACAAACACCTGGCCGACGAGATCTATCTGGAACCCCTGACGGCGGAGACCGTCCGCCGGATCATCGAGAAGGAGCGGCCCGACGGGCTTCTGGCGGGCCTGGGCGGCCAGACCGGCCTGACCATCGCCATGCAGCTGAGCCGGGACGGGAGCCTGGAGAAGTACGGCGTGCGCCTGCTGGGCTCCCCCATCGAGGCCATCGAGCGGGCGGAGGACCGGGAGCTTTTCCGGGAGACCCTGCAAAAAATGGGCCAGCCCGTCGTCCCCTCCGACACCGCCAACGACCTGCCCGCCGCCCTGGCTATCGCGGAGCGGATCGGCTACCCAGTCATCGTCCGTCCGGCCTACACCCTGGGCGGCACCGGCGGCGGCATCGCCCAGAACGAGGAGGAGCTGCGCCAGATCGCCAAGACCGGGCTGGACATGTCCCCCATCACCCAGATCTTAGTGGAGCGCTGCATCTCCGGCTGGAAGGAGATCGAGTTCGAGACCATGCGGGACTCGGCGGGGAACGTGATCGCCGTCTGCTCCATGGAGAACCTGGACCCGGTGGGCATTCACACGGGGGACTCCATCGTGGTGGCCCCGGCCCTGACCCTGGCGGACAAGGAGTACCAGATGCTCCGCTCGGCGGCGCTGGACATCATCTCCACCATCGGCATCGAGGGGGGCTGCAACTGTCAGTTCGCCCTGAACCCGGACAGCTTCGAGTACGCGGTCATCGAAGTCAACCCCCGTGTGTCCCGCTCCTCGGCCCTGGCCTCCAAAGCCACCGGCTACCCCATCGCCAAGCTGAGCGCCCGCATTGCCCTGGGCTACACCCTGGACGAGATCAAGAACGACATCACGGGCAAGACCTGCGCCTGCTTCGAGCCCACTCTGGACTATGTGGTGGTGAAGCTGCCCAAGTGGCCCTTTGATAAATTTGCCGGCTCCAGCCGGAAGCTGGGCACCCAGATGAAGGCCACCGGCGAGGTGATGGCCATCGCCCCCAACTTCGAGATGGCCCTGATGAAGGCCGTCCGGGGGGCGGAGATCAGCCTGGACACCCTCAACGCCCCTCCCCTGTCCCCCGCCCCGGTCCGGGAGCGGCTGGCGGAGGAGAACGACCGGCGCATCTTCACCGTCTTTGAGGCCCTGAAGGCCGGCGTGACGGTGGAGGAGATCCACCGGATCACGAAGATCGACCGCTGGTTCCTGCACAAGATCCAGAACCTGGCGGACTTTGAGCTCCGCACGGCGGCAAATGGCCTGACGGATGCGGCCTACAAGGAGGCCAAGCTCCTGGGCTATACGGATGAGTCCCTCTGCCGGCTCTTCCATGTGGACAGTGTGCCCGGCCTGCCCATGCACTATAAGATGGTGGACACCTGCGGCGCGGAATTTGACGCGGAGACGCCCTATTTCTACTCCGGCTTTGACGCCGAGTGCGAGGCGGAGAGCTTCCCCCGCAGTGGGAAGCCCGTGGTGCTGGTGCTGGGCTCCGGCCCCATCCGCATCGGCCAGGGCATCGAGTTTGACTACAGCTCCGTCCACTGCGTGTGGACCCTGCGGGAGATGGGCTACGACGTGGTCATCGTCAACAACAACCCGGAGACCGTCTCCACCGACTACGACACCGCCCACCGGCTGTATTTTGAGCCCCTCTGCCGGGAGGATGTGAGCAACATCATTCGGGTGGAGAAGCCCATCGGCGTGGTGGTAGCCTTTGGCGGCCAGACGGCCATCAAGCTGACCCAGTACCTGGACAGCCAGGGCGTACCAATTCTGGGCACTTCCGCCGACGGGATCGACGTGGCCGAGGACCGGGCCCGCTTTGACGCGCTGCTGGAGCGCTTCGGCATCCGCCGGCCCAAGGGCTGGGGCGTCAACAGCCTGGAGGAGGCCCTGGAGGCCGCCCAGAGTCTGGGCTATCCGGTGCTGCTGCGGCCCTCCTACGTCATCGGCGGCCAGAACATGACCATCTCCTGGAACCAGCAGCAGACGGAGAAATATATGCGGGGCATCCTGGCCGGGGGCATCGAGAACCCGGTGCTCATCGACAAGTACATGCCCGGCACGGAGCTGGAGGTGGACGTGATCTCCGACGGGGAGCAGGTGCTGATCCCCGGCATCATGGAGCACGTGGAGCGGGCCGGTATCCACTCGGGCGACTCCATCGCCGTCTACCCGCCCTACAACCTGAGCGACAAGGCCCTGCGCCGGATCGTGGACAGCTCGGAGAAGCTGGCTCTGGCCCTGGGCACAAAGGGCCTGGTGAACATCCAGTACCTGATCTACGGCGGGGAGCTGTATGTGATCGAGGTCAATCCCCGGGCCTCCCGGACCGTGCCCTACATCAGCAAGGTGACCAACATTCCCATGGTGGACCTGGCCTCCCGGATCATGCTGGGGGCCAAGCTCAAGGACCTGGGCTACGGCACGGGCCTGGCCCCCACGCCGCCCTACACCGCCGTGAAGGTGCCCGTCTTCTCCTTCGAAAAGCTCAACGACGCCAACGCCATCCTGGGCCCGGAGATGAAGTCCACCGGCGAGGTGCTGGGCCTGGGCAAGACCCTGGCCGAGGCGCTGTTCAAGGGCCTCACAGCCGCGGGCTTCAAGCTGCCGCCCCGGGACCGGGCGGGAGACGGGGTCCTGCTCAGCGTGGAGGAGGGGGACTACCAGGAGATCCTGGGCCTGGCCCGCCGCTTCTACGAGCTGGGGCTCAGCCTCTACGCCACCCCCGGCACCGCCGGGGCCATCGAGGCCCTGGGCATCGAGGTGACGGCGGTGCCCAACGCCACCGAGAGCGGAGAGATCTACCGCCTGATGGAGAGCGGCCGCCTGTGCTATATCGTCTACACCGGGGCCGTCAAGGACGCCACCATGGGGGACTTTATCGCCCTGCACCGGAAGGCCATGCAGCTGGGCATCCCCTGCCTGACCTCCCTGGACACAGCCAACGCCCTGGCCGACGTGATCGCCAGCCGCTTCAACCAGAGCAACACGGAGCTGGTGGACATCAACGCCATGCGCACCCAGCGGCGGCGCATCCCCTTCACCAAGATGCAGGGCTGCGGCAACGACAACATCTATATCGAGAACTTTGACGGCAGCATCAGCTGCCCCGAGTCCCTGTGCGTGCAGCTCTGCGCGCCCCACTACGGCATCGGCGGGGACGGCATCGTGCTCATCGAGAAGTCGGAGATCGCCGACGCCAAGATGCGCAGCTTCAACCGGGACGGCAGCGAGGGCCGCATGGCCGGCAACAACATCCGCTGTGTGGGCAAGTACCTGTACGACAAGGGCTATGTCCACAGCGAGCATCTCTCCATCGAGACGGTCAGCGGCGTCAAGGAGCTGGAGCTCTACACCCGGGACGGGCAGGTCAGCTCCGTGTCGGTGGGCATGGGCAAGGCCCGGCTGGACGCGGCCTCCATCCCCGCCGCGGCGGAGACGGAGCGGATGGTGGACTTCCCGGCCCACATCGCCGGGGAGGACCGGCGCGTCACCTGCGTCTCCATGGGCAATCCCCACTGCGTGGTCTTCTGCAAGGCCATCGACCATCTGGACCTGGAGAAGATCGGCCCGGAATTCGAGTACGACCCCCTGTTCCCCCAGCGGGTGAATACGGAGTTCGTGCGGGTGGTCAACCGGCACACACTGCGGATGCGGGTCTGGGAGCGGGGCATCGGGGAGACCCTGGCCTGCGGCACCGGCGCCTGCGCGGCGGTGGTGGCCGCGGTGGAGAACGGCTTCTGCGACAAGGGCAGCGACGTGAAGGTGACCCTCCCCGGCGGCGAGCTGACCGTCTGCTACACGGACCGGGGCGTCACGCTGACCGGCGCGGCGACGAAGGTCTACGAAGGCATTTTCGAGTATTAAAAATTCAAATGCGACCCGCTGCGCTGGGCTCGCATTTGATACTCGCGCTTATCGCAGGGGCTTTGCCCCGTTTGGTCGGCGCGAGGGCCGCATTTCATGCGGCTTAGGGTGTTTTTGAGGCGGCAAAGCTGCCTCAAAAACAGATTTAAACTTAATATACACCTATGCTTTTATTTCTATAGGTGGTTTATCTACAGTCTGAAGCTTTCTGTGCTTTAAGGAGAATCTATGCTCTGTGAAAACATTCAGAGAGACGCTGAGGGGAGCCTGCGCTTCGCGGGCTTCCCTCTCCGCGCCCTGGCGGAAAAATACGGCACGCCTCTGTACCTGATGGACGAGGAGCGCCTGCGCCAAAACTGCCGGATGTACGTCCGGGCCTTCCGGGAGCAGTTCGGGGAGAAGGGTCTGGTCCTCTACGCGGGCAAGGCCAACTGCTTCAAGCAGCTGCTCCGCCTGGCGGCGGAGGAGGGCCTGTGTCTGGACGCCGTGTCCCTGGGGGAGATCGCCACGGCCTTAGCGGCGGGCTTTCCCCGGGAAAAGATCTTCTTCCACGGCAACGGCCGGACACCGGCGGACGTGCGCGCGGCCATGGAGGCCGGCGTGGGCTTCTTCGTGGCGGACAACCTGGAGGAGCTGGCCCTCATCGACCGGGAGGCGGAGCGGAGGGGCAGGCGGCAGCAGATTTTGTTGCGCGTCACCCCGGGCATCGACCCCCACACCTACGCCGCCGTCCGCACCGGCCAGGTGGACTCCAAGTTCGGCTTTTCCCTGGAGACCGGCCAGGCGGACAAGGCTTTAGCCCTGGCCCTGAGTCTGGAGCACCTGGAGCTGAGGGGCCTGCACTGCCACGTGGGCTCCCAGGTCTTTGACGAGGACGTGTTCGAGCGGACGGTGGACGTGATGACCGCCTACATGGCCCTGGTCCGGCAGCGCTTCGGCTGGCTGCCGGAGCTGCTGGACCTAGGCGGGGGCTACGGTGTGCGCTACACGGAGGCGGACAAGCGGGCGGATATCCCCGGCCGCATCGCCCAGGTGGCGGCGCGGCTCCGGCAGCGCTGCGAAGAGCTGGAGCTGCCCCTGCCCACGGTGCTGATGGAGCCGGGGCGCAGCATCGTGGCCGACGCGGGCATGACGGTCTACTCCGTCTGCTCCGTTAAGCGCATCCCCGGCTACAAGAGCTATGTGATCGTGGACGGCGGCATGGGCGACAACCCCCGCTATCCTCTCTACGGCGCGGCCTACACGGTCCTGCACGCAGAGCGGACCGGCCCGGAGGCGGAATTTGAGCTGGCGGGCCGCTGCTGCGAGAGCGGCGACGTGATCCAGCCCCATATCCTCCTGCCGGAGGATGTCCGGGCCGGGGAGCTGATCGCCGTCTGCACCACGGGGGCCTATAACTACTCCATGGCCTCCAACTACAACCGCTATCCCCGGCCGCCGGTGGTGATGCTCTCCAAGGAGGGCGACCGGCTGGCTGTCCGGCGGGAGACGCCGGAAGATGTGATCTGTCTTGACTTATAAGGAGGGCGCTATGAAGGCCATCGGCTTGCTGGGCGGCATGAGCTGGGAGAGCAGCGCCGCCTATTACCGGATCATCAACGAGGCCGTCCGGGACCGGCTGGGGGGCTTCCACTCGGCGAAAGTGCTGCTGTACAGCGTGGACTTCGCCCCTATCGAGGCCTGGCAGCGCTCCGGGGACTGGGACAGCGCGGCCCAGGTCCTGGCCCAGGCCGCTCAGAGCCTGGAGCGGGCCGGGGCGGAGCTGCTGCTTCTGTGCACCAACACCCAGCACCGCTCCGCCGGGCAGATCCAGGCGGCGGTCTCGGTGCCCCTGCTGCACATCGGGGACGCCACGGCGGCGGCCCTGCTGGCGGCGGGCATAAAAAAAGCGGCCCTGTTGGGCACGAAATATACCATGACGCAGGACTTCCTTACGGAGCGCCTGCGCAGCCATGGGATCGAGCCGGTCCTGCCGGAGCCGGAGGACATGGACCGGGTGGACCGGATCATCTTTCAGGAGCTCTGCCTGGGGAAGGTTCTGGACAGCTCCCGCCGGGAGCTGGTCCGGATCGCCGGGGCGCTGCAAGCCCAAGGCGCGGAGGGCCTGATCCTGGGCTGCACGGAGCTGGACCTGCTTCTCCGTCAGGAGGACGTCCCCCTCCCCCTCTTCGATACCACCCGCCTCCACGCCCTGGCGGCGGTAGACCTGGCATTAGAAGAACTGGAAGAATAAACAACCACCCGGCGAGCCTTGTTGGTCTTGTGCGTGCATCCGGAAGTGCGACTTCTACCAGTGTCTGCACCGGGGTATACCGGAAGGAAAGACTACGGGCGACCTAAGAATGGATTTGTTGTACACTCCACCCTGGAGGGGTCCCGGGGAGACTTCCCCGGGCGGCGTTTCTCTTTCTGTCCACTTTCTCTTTGGCCGAACAAAGAGAAAGTGGACGTTTTGACAAGCTAAAATCTTTTGCTTTCTTCCAAAAAGCCTTCCCGCACTAAGCTTGAACTTATGCGAGAAGGCTTTTTATCACTTTATTCACCCCGTCTGGCTGGCGAAGAAGGAGCTGGTGGCCTCGTCCTCATACTGGCGGGTATAGAGCCGGTAATAGGCCCCCCGCCGCTTCATGAGCTCGGCGTGCTTGCCCTGCTCGATGATCTTCCCGTCCTTCACCAGCAGGATCAGGTCCGCGTTTCGGATGGTGGAGAGCCGGTGGGCAATGACGATGGAGGTCCGGCCCTGGATGATCTTGTCGATAGCCGCCTGGATCTTCTGCTCTGTGATGGTGTCCACCGAGGCGGTGGCCTCGTCCAGCACCAGGATGCGGGGATCGGCCAGGATGGCCCGGGCAAAGGAGATCAGCTGCTTTTCCCCGGTGGACAGCAGGTCGCCCCCCTCGCCCACGTCGCTGTCCAGGCCGTGCTCCAGCTTCTCCACCACGCCGGTGGCGGAGACCAGATCCAGCGCCCGGCGGATCTCCTCCTCGGTGGCGTTCGGGTTGCCGTAGAGCAGGTTCTCCCGCACCGTGCCGGAGAAGAGGTGGGGCGTCTGGAGCACGTAGCCGATGGCCGAGTGGAGCCAGAGCTGGGAGCGCTCCCGGGCGTCCCGCCCGTCGATGAGCACCCGGCCCGCCGTGGGCTCATAGAAGCGGCAGACCAGGTTCACCAGGGTGGACTTGCCGGCCCCGGTCTCCCCCACGATGGCGATGTTGGAGCCGAAGGGGATCTTCAGATTAAAATGCTCCAGGATATACTCATCCCCGTCCGGGTACTTGAAGCTCACGTCCTCGAATTCCACGTCGCCGGTGAGCTCCTCCCAGTTTTCCCGCTTGGGTTCAAAGCTGTCGCCGTACTTTTCGATGACCTCCGGCGTGTCCACCACGTCGGGCTCCGTCTCCAGCAGCCGGGTCAGCCGCTCGATATTCACCTTGGTGGTGATCAGGTCGGAGATGCTGTCCACGATCCAGCGCACCGGCTCCATCATGCCCTGGGCGTAGGACATGAACAGGGAGAAGGTGCCCACCTGGCTCTCGGCGATATAGCCCCCCTGCCAGAGGACGATAGCCAGGGCCAGGGAGGAGGCCAGGCTGATGGTCAGGGCGAAGAGGCCCCGGTAGCGGGCGGCGTGGACGGATTTCCGGCGCATATTGGCCGTCTCCGTCACAAAATCCCGCTCCATGGCGTCCTCGATGACCAGGGTCTTGATGGTCTTGGCGCCGGTGATGCCCTCGTTGAAGTTGCCGGTGATGTTGGAGTTGATCTCCCGGATCTCCCGGTTCAGCTGCACCAGCTTGCTCTGGAAGAGGGAGAACAGGACCACGATCAACGGGATGATGGAGGTCACCAGCAGGGCAAGCCTTGCGTTGACGGCGAACATCACGAACACGGCCCCCACCAGATAGGTCAGGTGCCAGACCACGTCGATCAGCGTCCAGGAGATCAGCGAGCCGATGCGGGAGCTGTCGCTCATGACCCGGGCGTGGATATAGCCCACGCTGTTTTGGTTGAAGTAGGAGAAGGACAGGGTCTGCAAATGGGCGAAGGCCGCGTTGCGCAGGTCCCGGTCCATCCAGACCTCGATCTTGGTGGCGTAGAGGCAGGCGATATAGTTTGCCCCGGCGCTGAGCAGAATCACCGCCAGGTAGCCCAGGATGAACCAGGGCAGGGTGTCCAGGGTCTTCAGCGTGACGAAGTGGTTCAGGGAATAGCGCTGGAAGAGGGGGCCGCCGATATCGATGGCGGAGCCCGCCAGGCCGCAGACCATCATCAGCAGCAGGACCTTCCGGTACTTCTTCAAAAAGGGCAGGAGCTTGCCGATGCCGAAAAAGGGCAGGCCGTCTTTTTTCTTTTTCTGCGCGCTCATATGGCCTCCTCCCCTGCTCCGGACTGGATCTCATAGATCTGCTGATAGATGCCGCCGGCCTCCTTCAGCTCCTCGTGGGTCCCCTCCTCCACGATCCGCCCCCCGTCCAGGACCAGGATCTTGTCGGCCTTGGAGAGGGTGGTGATCCGGTGGGAGATGAGGATGATGCTGGCGCTGCCGAAGCGCTTTTCCAGGGCGGCGCGGATCTTGGCGTCGGTCTCCGTGTCCACGGCGGACAGGGAGTCGTCAAAGATCATGATGGGGGTGTTCTGGGTCAGCATCCGGGCGATAGCCGCCCGCTGCTTCTGCCCGCCGGAGAGGGTGACGCCCCGCTCGCCCACGAAGGTGTCGTAGCCCTTGGCGAAGCTCTCCACCGTCTCGTCCAGGCAGGCGGCCCGGGCGGCCTCCCGGACCCGCTCCAGGTCCATGGCTGCGTCGGTGATGCGGATGTTCTCCGCGATGGTTCGGGAGAACAGATAGGGCTCCTGGAGGACGATGCCCACGTTCCGGCGCAGGTACTCGGTCTTGATTTTGGAGAGGCTGACCCCGCCGATGCGGATCTCCCCGCAGCCCTCGGGCAGCTCGTAGAGCTTGTCCAACAGGAACATGAGGGTGCTCTTGCCGCTGCCGGTGCCGCCTAAAATGCCCAGGGTGGTCCCGGCCTTGAGGGTAAAGGAGATGTCGTGCAAGATCTCTGGGCAGCCCTCGTAGGCGAAGGACACGTGGTCAAACTCGATGTCCCCGCCCATATCCGCCTCCACGGCGTCCGGTGGGTCCTGCTCCTCCTGGGCGGCCATGATATAGGCCACCCGGTCGATGGAGACGCCGGCCTTGCTCATCTCGGAGATCATCCGCCCCAGGGCCCGGACGGGCCAGATCATCATAGAGGCATAGGAGATGAAGACGATGTATTCCCCCGGCTGGAGCCGGCCCCGGATGCAGAACACGGCCCCGAAGACCACCACCAGCAGGATCTGCAGGCCGGAGAGCACGTCCGCGCTGCTCCAGTAGCTGCTCATGGTCCGGGCCAGGCGGACCCAAAGCCCGGTGTAGTACTCGTTGTGGTCCACAAAGCGGTCCCGCTCGTAGCGCTCCCGGCCGAAGGCCCGCACCACCCGCACGCCGGTCAGGTTCTCCTGAGCCATAGCGGAGAGCTTGCCCTCGTTCTCGTCGCAGTCCAGGAAGGCCGCGCCGATCTTCCGGTTGAAGTAGAAGGAGTAGACGATCACCGCCGGGGCCGGGATGATGGCGATCAGGGCCAGCAGCGGGTCCATGCTCAGCATGAAGCCCACGGACAGGCCCAGCAGGATGACCAGCCGGAAGATGGAGGTCATCTGCTCGGACACGAAGCGGCGCATGGTCTCGATATCCGAGGTGCAGCGCTGGATGATGTCCCCCGTGCGGTTCTTTACGTGCCAGGAGAAGGGCAGCCGCTCGATATGGCCGTACAGGCTGTCCCGCATGGTCTTGACCAAAGTCTCGGAGGCCTTGGTGTTGGTCACCCGGAACACGTACTGGGCCGTCACCTGCACCAGCGCCACCAGCAGCACCGCCAGAGCCATGATCCAGAGCTTGTCCCGCAGCGCGGCAAAGCCCCCGAAGCGCTCCGCCAGGGCCAGCACGGGCCCGGGCAGCTCCGCCGGGCGGCCGCCGATCACGTTGTCCACCGCCACCCGGACGATCTGGGGGCTGAGCATGTCCGCCAGGGCGGAGACGGCCGTAGAGAAGATGCTCAGGGCAAAAAGGGCCTTGCTGCCCTTCAAAAAGCGCCAGAGCAGCCTGCTTCTGTATCGTTTTTCCTGTTTGTTGCTGTTCTTTTTCATTGTTTTCCTTGACATTCCGTCGGTCCGCATTAAGTTGCCGCAGCAAATTGTTATTATATCATAGTTTTTTACAGAAGAAAAGAGGGAAAATGTTCGCAGCCGATGGGCAAGAAAATACCCATAGACACGAGCGAGCAGCGTCTATGGGCACTTATGATCTGCGCTCTTTTGGCGGCACATACGACCCCGCTTGTGCGGGGAAAGGCTGTACTGTATATCTTAACTGACAGGCTTCCCGTATTCGTACAGCGCATGGCTTGGAAGGTCGATATTCTCCATCCAATATACGCAGGTCCGGCTTTGGTCGATCTGCACCTGCTGAAACAAGCCAACGACCTGCTCCAAAAGAGAATATCCCGGCAGCTGCCGTATGTCGTCTTTCACATCGTATATCACACGCTTCCCGTCGTCAAACGCGACCGAGAGGCAATAATCCGGCAGGGGTTCAATGCTGGCGATCCTCTGTATCATAGTGCGCCTCCTTACAGCGGCGGGAGCTTCCCATCTGCCGGGCCAGGTTGGTTCCGCTGATATAAGTATATACAAAGCTCCCCGGCTTTTCAAGACTATTTCGCGAGCAAAAAATCCCGGACCGTCGTGATAACGGTCCGGGAATTTTTGTCTTCACTTTTTCTCCTCGTCGGAG